>CAMAVY010000113.1 GCA_945861675.1 Klebsiella pneumoniae
CAAGGAAATGCCGGACAACATCAAGGCCGATCTTGAGATCATCCCTGTGAAGTCAATGGATCAAGTGCTGGAGCTGTCGTTGTTGCATCTCCCGCTGCCGTTCGTCCCCGCGGCTAATGTCAAAGTCGAAGCTGAGAAGAGCGACGGGCGTTTGTCCGCACACTAAGGCCCCTCTGACTTGACCGCTCCCGCTCCCAAATCAGGTCGGAGCGCAGAGCGCTCCTCGCCCTCTCTCAAGATCAAGTGGCCCTGCACTTCATGCATGAAGAATGGCGGCACATTCATGTGCCGCACGGAAAACTCCGATGAATCAGAGTTTCCCTATCTGCTCAGTTGACAGTATTTTTGCGCCATTGGTATAACGCCGCGCCCCTTGCGCGGGTGACAATGTGCGCGGTGTCTGCGCATCTCGGCAGTGCGTCCCTGGCGATAGACCTCTTCAGCAGAGCTTCATCGGTACAGGTCTGTCGGTAGTCCTTCCGGAGGAAGCCTGCTGAACGATTCGCTGCGGTGGTCGTTCCCGGCAGCTGTTCGGCGGTGCGCCGAGGCAAACTCATCTGGCTTAAGAAGTCCGGTTACAGATATCCGGCTCAAGAAAGGCGATCGAATTGAACAAAGCAGAACTCGTTGAGCACGTTGCGACCGCGGCTGACATTTCCAAGGCTTCTGCAGCGCGTGCTGTGGATGCAGTCATCACGGGCATCAGCGCTGCGTTACGCGATGCCGAGCCGGTTGTAATTGCTGGCTTTGGCACATTTGTCGTGCGCGCGCGGGCAGCACGAACCGGCAGGAATCCGAAGACGGGTGAAGCACTTCAGATCGAAGCTGCGCGAATCCCCGCGTTTCGTGCAGGCAAAGCCCTGCGTGACGCAATCAACTAGTGACGCAATCAACTCGCGGCAGGGCGCGCCGGTGAGGCTGCTGGCGTTTGGGAGGAGACGATGATTCAGAGCATGCGCGAACTCGCGCAAAGCGTCGTGGCGCGAATACTGGTTGGCATCATCATTGTGTTGCTGCTGCTGTTCGGGTACGGCTCGTTCGACGTGTTCAATACCTCGAACACCGCAGTGGCTGAAGTCGACGGTGAAGACGTTGAGCGCGTGGAGTACGAACGCGAGGTCGATTTGCAGCGCCGGATGTCGGAAGGCCCTGTCGACGATGCGACGCTGCAGCGCAACACGCTCGACACAATGATCAAGCGCCGCCTGCTGCTGAACGTCGGCAAGTCGATGGGCCTGGCTGTCGATAACGCAGGGATCGAGCAACGCATTCTTGCGGAGCCCGCATTTGCAGAGAACGGCCGTTTCTCGAAAACGCTGTTTCAGCAACGGCTGGCGAGTGCCGGCATGCGTGCTCAGGACTACCGCGACTCACTCGCAGACTCGGCCATCTTCACGCAACTTCAGCAAGGCCTTGGCGAGTCGGAATTCATGACGCCAGTCGAGTTGCGTCGAGTCGAGGCGCTGATCAATCAACAACGCGATTTCGCGTGGGTGGATGTCGATCCGGCGGCGTTTGCAGGTCAGGTGCAGTTCGATGACGTTGCAGTGAAGCGCTACTTCGATGCGAACAGTCGGCGCTTCCAGGTGCCTGAATCTTCGGTGGTTGAGTACATCAGCATTACGGCGGCGGAGCTCGCGAAGGGAATTTCGATAACCGAAGCTGATATCAATGCTGAGTACGCGCGCGCGGGTGCGCAGACCAGGAGCCAGGGTGAGCGGCGCCATGCGGCGCACATTCTGTTGGAGAACAAGCCGGGGCGGACAACCGCACAGGCCATTGCTCAGCTCCAGGCAGCGGCAAAACGTATCGCAGCGGGCGCCACCTTTTCTGATGTTGCAACTGAACTGTCGGAAGATACGTTGAGCAAGGACTTGGGCGGTGATCTCGGCTTTGTAGCGAAGGGCGAGCTGCCGGAGCCGGCGTTGGACGCGGCACTCTGGAAGTTATCCGCTGGCGCAGTATCTGCGCCGGTCGTTTCGCGCGCGGGTGTGCACCTCGTTACGCTGCTTGAAGTGCGCGCACCAACGTACCCGCCGCTGGCCGAAGTTCGCAGCGATCTGCAGGCAAAGCTGCTCGACTCGAAGGCCAAGGAGAAGCTGGCCAGTGCGCGCAGCGAACTTACCGAACTGGCCTACGAGCAGGAGTTGGCCGCGCTATCCAAGCGCTATGCGGTGCCGCTGCTGCGCTCCGCGGCCATTCCGCGCAATGGCGTGACAACCGGCATTGGCGCGAATGCCGCCGTGCGCGCCGCAGCGTTCACCGACGAAGTTCGTGACGGTGCAAACAGCTCGGTGCTCGATGTCGATGGCGCGCTGGTAGTGCTGCGGCTGGTAAGCCATCAGGCAGGTCGCGCAATGACGTTTGTCGAGGCGCGTGACCGCGTGCGCCTGGCGCTGACCAACGAAAGGCGGTTGCAGCTTGCTCGGCAACGCGCGGGGTTGCTCGTCAATGATGTACGACGTACTGGAAGCCTCACGCCTTCGATACAGGCGCTGGCAGTCACGTGGCAATCGCGTGCGTTGGCGCAACGCGCCGCAGCAGATGTACCGCCGGAGGTATTGAAGGCAGCGTTCGAATTGCCGCGTTCCTTTGCGGGTGCAAAAGCCAGTGGTCGCGTCGTCGAGCTTGGCAACGGCCACCTTGCGGCGGTAGTACTGACGCGTGTGGTCGACGGTCTGAGCAATGTCGCATCGCAGGCAGGGCTTCGTGACTTCCTGTCGAAGCAATCGGGCGAACGGCAGTTCGATGCGTTTCTGACCCGCCTTGAGGCCAAGGCGTCGATCAAGCGCAATTCTGCAGCAGCAACGACCACAGAACCGCAGACAGGCGCGCCGCCTGTTACAACTTCGGGATGACCAGCAGCTGGCCGACACGCAGTGAATCTGAGGTCAGTTTGTTGTGCGACCTGAGTACGCCGACCGTGGTGCCGAACCCGCGCGCAATGCTGTAGAGGGAGTCGCCCGAGCGCACCTGGTAGGGCTGCTCTGACGGCGCGCTGGCATTGTGTTCCGACGAACTGCTGTCTTCCGCTGCGTGCTGGGTTTGAAGATCGGTTGATGACGCGCTGCGTGCTGCAACCGGGCCGTCGATCATCCAGACCGCTGTGCCTGCGCGGAGCTGCCCAACATCAAGATGTGCGTTCAGCAGCGAGAGCGTGTCAACAGTGGTGCCACGTTCAGCAGCGAAGTTGCGCAAGCTGCCGGCGCGCGCGAGCGTGGCGCGCTGAACATCCAGTCCATCGGCAACCCACGGCACCTCAATCCCTGCGGCGGATGGATTGCGCGCGATCTGCCACAAAGCGGAGAGCTTGGCCATGTGAGCACGTGTGTGCACGGGCAGGTCCAGCTTCCAGATATCACGCGTTGGTGCACCGGCCGCAAGGATCTGCTTCAACCTGCCGTCGCCGATGTTGTAGGCGACGAGCGCAAGCATCCAGTCGCCGAAGATGCCGTGTAGGCGCCGCAGGTAGCTGAATGCTGCGCGCGTGGCACGAACCGGATCTTTGCGTTCGTCGATTCCCGGTCCGGTCTGCAGGCCCATGAGGCGCGCGGTGCCGGCCTGGAACTGCCACATGCCAACATTGCCCGCGTTGCTTGCGGTCGGGTTCAGCTTGCTTTCCACAAATGGCACGAAGGCCAGTTCTACCGGTAGATTGTTGCGCCGCGCTTCAGCAACAACCATCGGCAGCAGAATCGACCCGCGCCCGATGAACACACGACCCATATCACGATCACGCGCATAGGCGCGTAGTGCATCCTGCACTTCGCTGCGGTTGGTTGATGTTGGCAGGCGCAGCTCAGCACGAAATGCCGTCCAGAGATTTCGACCATGAGGCTGGAGGCGCCCGCCGCCTGCCTCCGCCGATTCCTGGTCACGCGATGCCTCGGACGGTGTCGAATCGGCGTCGGCCTTTGCGTTGTCCGCAGGGTTATCGCTGGCTGTGCGGTCCGGGTCGTCTGCAATGCCCGTCGACGCTGGCGGCGCATCACGCCCGGCATGCGGCGTCGCAACCGGCGGCACCGCGATCCCTGTGCATCCCGCAAGCGTTACTGCGCCAGGAATCAGCAGCAGCATTACCCAGCGCAACAGACTGCTGCGAGCTTGCTTCAGGCACTGCAACAACTGATTTACGCTTGGAGCCACTGATTTGCGCTTGCACCTGCGTGTTTCTGGTTCGTGCCCCGCGTTTACGCTTGGACCCGGAAGGGTTGGAACATACCGATGTGGGATGATCAGAACCATCTTGACCTGAAGCGTGCTTTGCTTTGGGGACTACAGGTAAGCGCTGGGGTAGCGGAGCATGGCTAGCAGAATTACTGAGACGGATCTCGTTGAGTGGTCGCACGGCGCCCTTGGGCGTTATGTACTTGAGCAGGAGCTGCAATTGCTTGCGAGCCGGCTGATCCGAATGCCCGGTAGCAGTCTGTTGTGGCTTGGCTATCCGGGAGCAACCTTTGATCGCAGCCTGTGCATTCACGGTGAACGCACATTGATGCTGCCGAGTGCGGAGCCCGCGCGGCGCGAGCTTGGGGACAAGTTCACCTCCTATGTTTCGGCGCATGCATCCGCGCTACCTGTGGCAACGGCTTCCATGCAGGCCGTCGTCGTTCAACATGCATTCGATTTCACTGAGGATGTCCACGAAGCCGTGCGCGAAGCTGCGCGTGCATTGCAGATGGGCGGCCAGATTGTCGTGGTCGGCTTCAACCCGCTGAGTTTGTGGGGTGCTCGACGCGGCATTCAACAGCGGTGGGGTGATGCGCCCTGGTGCGGACGTCATGTGCGACTGGGGCGCATGACAGACTGGTTGCAGCTGCTTGGATTTCGTGTGCTGGAGTCCGGCTTCAGCATTCGCCGTGCGCCGTTTGGCGCGCCAGAGATGCGGCTTCGAACGGTGCCTGGATTGCGCAGCTTCGTGCCGGGCGGCGGGGTCTACGTATTGCATGCTCGGAAGGAAGGCTATGGCGTCAATCCAATTCGCAGCGTGCGCAAGTCGGTACCACTGCGATTGGTTCATGCGGGCGTACGTGCGCGCACCCGTTCTGAGCTCGTAGACCTCTGAGCCGGCCGTCGCACGGAGCATGGTTGTTCATGCAGCCCCAAAGCAGATGCGCATTGCGAGTGGATGGAAGCAGGAAATGAGCGACGAAGGAATTGCAGTTGATGGCGCTTCTTTTGCTGCGGGCGTTGCACCGCTGCCGGAGGTAGTGGAAGTGTTCACGGACGGCGCCTGCAAAGGCAACCCCGGTCGTGGTGGATGGGGTGTATTGCTGCGGACCAAAGGCACCGAAAGAGAGTTGTTCGGCGGTGAGTCGATGACAACCAACAACCGCATGGAGCTGCGCGCAGCGATTGAGGGATTGAATGCACTGAAGCGCCGCTGCAAGGTCCGGCTGGTGACCGATTCGGAGTACGTACGGCGCGGCATTACGGAGTGGCTGCCAAACTGGCGCCGCCGTGGCTGGCGAACGGCAGCCAATCAACCGGTGAAGAACGCCGATCTGTGGCAGCTGCTTGAGACAGCCGCGGCACGACACGACGTCACGTTCGAGTGGGTTCGTGGGCACAACGGGCACCCTGAGAACGAACGCGCCGACGCGTTGGCAAATCGTGGCATTGCGGGGCTTGCTCGCTGATGCGCCAGATCGTGCTGGATACTGAAACTACGGGCCTCGAGCCAGAGGCGGGGCATCGCGTCATCGAAGTTGGCGCGGTTGAAATTATTGACCGGCGTATGACCGGCAAAGTCTTTCACTGTTATCTGAATCCTGATCGCGCGATCGACGACGCCGCACAGGCGGTGCACGGCATCAGCGCAGATTTTCTCGCCGACAAGCCGCGCTTCAGCGACATCGTGGATGCGTTGATCGAGTTCATTCAAGGCGCCGAGCTCGTCATTCACAATGCCGCGTTTGACCTTGCGTTTTTGGCGCAGGAACTCGCGACGCTGAAGCCAGCCCGCTCGCTGGCCGATATGAGCACCGTGGGAACCGTTGATTCCCTGCTGATTGCGCGGCAGAAGCATCCGGGCCAGAAGAACAGCCTGACCGCGTTGTGCCGTCGCTACAACGTTGACGACGCGCACCGCACGCAACACGGCGCGCTGCTCGATGCGCAGCTGTTGGGTGAGGTCTACCTGGCAATGACTGGTGGACAGACATCGTTGTTGCTTGCCGGACAAGCCGAGCGCGACGACGAGCAGTCAAACGGACTGACGATCAATCGCCTCAGCGCGGATCGCAAAGTACTGCCTGTGATTGAGCCGGACGCAGACGAACGTGCGGCCCACGCGCGTCTCGTCGTGCAACTCGAGCGCAGTGGCAGGAAGCTCTGGCGGTCGCTCGTGCCAGATATCGATTGATCGGCACGCGGTCGCCGCCTGAAGGCAGCCAGCCGCGAATGCCCGCGCTATGATCCGGGCTCGACAATGCGTGCATGGAGACTGCGTGGTGTGGCCGATCGACCCCGATGAATTCGAATCTGCTGTAAGCCGTCCAACGCAATTGGATGACGCGCATTACTTCATCTTTTGCGACGGCTCGATCATGGCCGGCAGCCAGCAGCAGGGTGGCTGGCAGCCTGTCAGCCACGATGAGTTCCGCTGGCTGGATATCGAAATCCGCGCCGAGCACTACCTGGGTGCTTATCGAGGCAAGCATTGCATTGCGGTAGATGCGGCGGTCAAGGGCCGTCCGCCCGAAGGCTATGGGCTGCTCGATCTGCGTGCGCTGCTCGGGCGAATTGAGTCACCGCTGTTCTATCTCGCCGGCCGGGCCAAGCAGGTCGTGGAGTGGAGCCAGCAGCACGCGTTCTGCGGCCGCTGTGGCACGAAGATGCAGGACCACGCCGCTGATCGGGCGAAGGAATGTCCCGGATGTGCATTGATCAGCTATCCCCGCTTGTCGCCCAGCATCATTGTGCTGATCCGCCGCGGCGAAGAATGCCTGCTGGCGCGCAATGCGCGTTGGCCTGCTGGCATGTACAGCACACTCGCAGGCTTCGTGGAGCCTGGTGAATCGGTCGAGCAGACGGTGCATCGGGAAGTCATGGAAGAGGTGGGCCTGAAGGTGACGAACCTGCGCTATCACGGCAGTCAGTCATGGCCTTTTCCGAACTCGTTGATGCTTGGTTTTCACGCCGACTATGCCGGCGGCGAGATCGTCTGCCAGGAAGGCGAAATCTCTGACGCGAACTTCTTTCACTACGATCGGTTGCCGAACACGCCAGGGTCTATCGCGATCTCGGGCTGGCTGATTCAGGCGTTCGTCAGTGAAATGCAGGCGCGCACAGCTTGAGCGTCTGGAAGGAAACAGCTTGAGCGTCTGGAAGGAGACAGCTTGAGCGTCCGGAAGGAGACAGCTTGAGCGTCCGGAAGGAGACAGCTTGAGCGCCCGGAAGGAAACAGCCTCAGCGTCCGAAGGTAAACAGCTTGAGCGTCTGGACGAAAACAGCTTGAGCGATCTCAGTGCAGTTGTTCGGGCCCCGTGAGCGCGTACTGCGGCACGAATATCTGCAGCATGCGCATCACCAGAACGATGTGGCCATCGGCGCGAAACTGACCGCGTAGAAATGCTTCCATGGGGTCGAGGCGCCCCTGGAGGACGGCCGTGTGGTTGTCGAAGCTGTCGAAAAACACGGTGACGGTCGGCGCAGCGTGTTCGCCGTTCCCACAGCTGAGACCGCCGGTTCTGATGCTGAGATGGTAGGGGCCCGCATCGCGAAAGCGAAGCTGATACACCGCGTCTATTCCGGTTGCTGCCTGTGCCGCGAACGCAGTGTCCAGATGCATGAACCACTTGCTGCGATCGTCTGGCGCGTCGTACGTCGTCATGTCTTTTGTCGTCACGTCTTTTTTTGCCACGCCATTTGCTGCCAGAGCGGGGCAATGCCTTTACCGGTCCCATGTGGGTCATTAGAGTACCCTTTTAATGCCGGACCCTCGATGAGTTACCTGTTCGAGTATCTGTTGTTCGTCGCTCAGGTCGTCACAGTTGGGCTGGTGATCGTGCTTGCGCTGAGCGTCTTGAGTGGTTACTCGCAGCGTGGACGGCGCGAAGGCACCGGGCACATTGAAATCCGCCGCCTCAACGACCACTTCGAAGGCGTGCGTGAAGTCATCGATGAGATGCTGTTGTCGGGCCGCGATCTGCGTCGTGCGCGCAAAGAGCGCAAACAGTCTCAAGAGGCCGCACCTGAGCGACCGCGACTCTTCGTCGTCGACTTCATGGGCGACATCGAAGCCACTGCGGCTGAAGGGTTGCGGGAGGAGGTTTCCGGCATCCTGCTGGCGGCTCGCAAGGGCGATGAGGTACTTGTCCGCCTTGAAAGCGCCGGTGGTGTTGTGCACGGCTATGGCTTCGCTGCCAGCCAGCTCGCGCGGCTGAAGGCACAGGACATCCGGCTTGTGATTGCGGTCGACAAAGTGGCTGCCAGTGGCGGCTATCTGATGGCCTGTATTGCAGACGAGCTGATCGCTGCGCAGTTCTCGCTTGTGGGTTCAATCGGTGTTGTCGTGGAAATGCCGAACGTGCATCGGCTGCTGAAGCGACACAACGTCGACGTTGAAATTCTCACTGCGGGCGAACACAAGCGAACGCTGACATTGCTTGGACAGAACACGGACCAGGGTCGCCTCAAACTGCAGGAGGAACTCGACGATGTGCATGAGCTGTTCAAGACATTCGTCCAGGCGCATCGCCCTGCGGTTGACCTCGCGCAGATTGCCACGGGCGAGGCTTGGTACGGGCAACGTGCAGTCGCGCTGAATCTCATCGATCGCATCGAGACCAGCGATGAGTACCTGCTCGCGCGCATCAGTACGTTCGAGTTGCTGCATGTGCAGTGGGTCCTGCATCGCAGAGGTGTCGAGGGCCTGATGGAGCGCCTGACCGGCGGACTGTTTACACGGCTTGCCACGTTGCTTCGCAGTTTGTTGCGACAGGGCTGATGGCGTCCTGCTGTATTGGGGCGGAAACGCTTTTGCGCGCCGATTGTTCGAACCTGCTCGTTGGGATTGGAGATTGAGGATGAGTCGCTTTCGTGCATTGCTGATCGAAAAGAACGACACCGGATTCGCTCGCTCGGTGGTGGAGCGCAGCGTGGGCGAGCTACCCCCCGGCGATCTGCTCATCGACGTGCGTTACTCGTCGCTCAACTACAAGGATGCGCTGTCGGCCACTGGCAATCCTGGTGTTACGCGCAAGTTTCCCCACACACCCGGCATTGATGCCGCTGGCGTTGTGCTCGAGTCTGCTGTGCCCGACTTCAGGATGGGCGATGAAGTCATCGTCATTGGTTTTGACTTGGGCATGAACACACCGGGTGGCTATGGTCAGCGCATTCGCGTGCCTTCGGGTTGGGCGGTACACCGGCCCAGCGGCTTGTCGCTCAGAGACAGCATGATTCTTGGCACTGCCGGTCTCACCGCAGGGCTGTGTGTGCAGAAGCTGCTGCATGCGGGCGCCCGTCCGGATGGCGGTCCTATCCTGGTGACGGGCGCATCGGGTGGTGTGGGTTCCGTGGCGATCGCACTGCTGGCGAAGCTGGGCTTCAGCGTGACCGCGGCAACAGGAAAGGCTGATCAGGCAACGTTTCTCAAGGGGCTCGGCGCCACTGACATCATTGGTCGCGACGAACTTCGCGCGGGCGCTGATCGCCCACTGCTGCCAGAGCGTTGGGGCGGCGTCGTCGATACCGTGGGTGGCGACATTCTTTTCAATGCCGTGAAGTCACTTCGCTATGGCTGCAGTCTTGCGGCGTGTGGCTTGGTGAACTCTGTCGATCTGCCTGGCACCGTTCTGCCGTTCATCCTGCGGCACGTGAATCTGCTGGGCATCGATTCCGTGCAGCTACCGATCGAGCAGAAGCGCGAGATCTGGGAGCGGCTTGCCGGCGAGTGGAAGCTGGATCAACTGGAACAGCTGGTACGTCCGCTTTCGATTGGGACCGTCTCTGCGGCTGTTGACGAAATCCTGGCAGGACGGATGACTGGGCGCGGCCTGGTGGATCTTTCTGCCTGAGCGGCGCTGAGCTGCACCCATGGAGCGCAACGCGCGGGGCGCGGTGTCAGTTGCGCCGCAGGCGTGCGATCGGCGAAATCGGCGATGGATAGCGGAACAGCACCGCATACGATGAAAGCGTAAACGTCAGGATTGCGCAGAGTTGCAGCAGGTGTGATGCGTATGCGCCAAGCAATCCACTCGCCGCACCGATGTAGGCAATCATCAGCGAGAACTCGCTGAGCTGGCTGAGTCGCCAGCCGACCTCCCAGCCGGTTGCGCGATCTTCACCCATGCCGGTCAGCAGAATGCGAATTGTTGCCGGCTTCAGCAGCAGCATCACAACGGTCAACGCAATGGCAGGTATGGCGACCTGACTGAGCAGGTTCAAGTCGAAACTCGCGCCGGCTGAAAAGAAGAACAGCACCAGAAAGAAGTCGCGCAACGGCCGCAGACTCTCTGCGATGTACTGCGCGATGGGCGAGCTCGCCAGGCTCACACCTGCGACGAAGCCGCCCATTTCCCATGACAAGCCCACTTCGGCCGCGGCAACGGCGACGGTCAGACACCAGCCAATCGCGACGAGAAAGATGAACTCGTGAAACGTGTCGAAACGCGCCAGCAGCGGCAGCAGCAACCAACGCACGCTGGCGAGCGACAGCGCGATGATCAACGGCAACGCGATGAACGGACGCGCAAGATCGAGCGGGCTTGCGCCTTGCGCGGCAACGGCTGCCATGGCGAGCAGCACCAGGATGGCCAGCAGGTCCTGCAGCAGTAGCAGACTTACAACAAGCTCGCCCACATGCTTGTGATGCAGAACCGTGGTCGGCAGCAGCTTGATGCCGATGATGGTGCTGGAGAACATGCATGCGGCGCCGATCACACAGGCTTCGATCAGGCTGCAACCCGCCAGGTGCGCAACAACAAAGCCACCTGCGAGAAACACCAGCGATGATCCGAAGCCGACGACGGCCGTTTCGCGCAACAGATGCCACAGCGCGCGCGGTTGCATGTCGAGCCCAAGCAGAAACAGCAGAAAGATGATGCCGATTTCGGCCATGCCGCGAACCAGGACCGGATCGCTTACATAGCCAAGACCGGAGGGCCCGCACAACGCGCCGACGACAATATAGGCCAGCAGAATCGGCTGCCGCGTTGCGAGCGCGATGGCACCCAGTGCGGCCGCACCGGCGAAGATGAGAAAAAACAGTTCGACGAAGTTTACGTGCATGCCGGCACCCAAATCACGAGGTGCACGACGATTGCAAGCGCGGCGCTCCCGCTGACGCTGAACGACTGGCGTGATCGCGCTGGCAGGCTGCGCTCAATGGCCCTGCACTCAACGTGGACGAACCTCAACGTCGACGAAACTCAACGTCGACGAAACTCAACGTCGACGAAAGAGGGGTCTGGGTTCGGTTGCGGACGACTGGTAGTACTCCGACATCACAACGAGGTGACTGCGCATGGCGTCTGCGTCTGCGTTGTCTGCTAGCGCAAAGCTGGTGAAACCACAGCGACACATATAGTTCAGTTGGTCGAGCTGAACCGCGCCAATCGCGCGCAGGTCCCCGACAAAGCCCATGCGCGTGCGCAACAGCACAGCGCTGGAGAGTCCGCGGCCATCGTTGAATGCGGGAAAGTCGACCGCAACGATTGGCAACGCAAGCACGTCGGGGGCTAGAGACTCGGGTTCATCGGAGTTCTGCAGCCAGACACCGACGCGATCGCGATGCGTCTGCACAAGTGACGGGGTGCTGCGCCACAGCGCGAGCGACACGATCAGATTGCCCGCGGGCAGCGCGTCCGTTGCGACGTCGTCGCCTCGAACCACCTGCCAGCCGTCGAACTCGATTTCGCCGCTACTACGCAGCATGCGCATAAACATGCTCCTTGAATGGTGCAATTCCGACGCGACGAACCACCGCCAGGAATGTTTCGTCCGCCTGGCGGAGCCTGACAAAAACCTCAATGATCCTGCTGATCACGCCTGGCACGTCCTGACTGTAGAACGATGGTCCGAGGATCTCGCCCAGCGCAGCGTCCGTGCCCGCGTTGCCGCCGATGGAGATCTGGTAGAACTCCTCGCCTTTCTTATCGACACCGAGAATCCCGATGTGGCCCACATGATGGTGCCCGCAGGCGTTCATGCAGCCTGAGATGTTGAGGTCGATGGGGCCGAGATCGTACAGCTCGTCGAGATCAGCAAATCGACGCTGCAGCGCCTCCGCGATGGGAATCGACTTGGCATTCGCAAGCGAGCAGAAGTCGCCGCCGGGGCAGCAGATGATGTTGTTGAGCGTGCCGATATTGGCGGTCGCCAGGTTCCACTCGACGAGCGCGAGCCACAGGGCATGGAGATCGCGTTGCGCTACGTAAGGAAACACCAGGTTCTGTTCGTGGCTGACACGAATTTCTTCGGCGCTGTAGCGCGCAGCGAGATCTGCGATGGCGTCCATCTGCCGGTCCGTGACATCGCCAGGTGGAACGCCTGTTGGTTTGAGTGACAGCGTGACTGTTGCGTATCCAGGTTGCTGATGCGAGGTCACGTTGTGCGAGAGCCACTGGTCGAACGCCTTGCTGCTGAAGCGTTGGCTGGCAAGCAGCGAAGACGCATCTTCGAGTTGTTCGAGTGGCGGCAGCACGAAGCCGGACTTGATGCGGTCGATCTCAGCAGCAGGCACGGTATTCGGACCGTCCTTCAGATGCGCCCATTCAGCATCGACCTTGGCGGCAAACACCTCCGGTCCCATGGCGCGGACGAGAATCTTGATGCGTGCCTTGTATTTGTTGTCCCGGCGTCCGTAACGGTTGTACACGCGCAGGATTGCTTCGATGTACGTCAGAAGATGCTGTTCGGGCAGCGCGCGTCGAATCAGGCTGCCGATGACGGGTGTGCGGCCGAGACCGCCACCGACCTTGACATCGAAGCCAATGCCACCGTCGGGAAGACGCACGAGGTCCAGGCCAATGTCGTGAACGTTTGCGGCTGTGCGATCGACGCCGGCAGCACCGTTCACGGCGATTTTGAACTTGCGTGGCAACCAGTCGAACTCCGGATGCGCAGTGGACCACTGGCGGATGAGTTCGCAGTACGGGCGGGCATCGGCAATCTCATCCGTTGCTATGCCTGAAAAGTGATCTGCCGTGACATTGCGAATGCAATCGCCACTGGTCTGCACCGCATGCATCTGCACCGTTGCAAGGTCGGCCAGAATGTCGGGTACTTCTTCGAGCATTGGCCAGTTGTACTGAATGTTCTGGCGCGTGCTGAAGTGCCCGTAGCCCTTGTCGTAGTGGCGGGCGATATGCGCAAGCATGCGCATCTGGGTGCTGTTCAGTGTGCCGTAGGGGATGGCCACGCGCAGCATCGGCGCGAGACGCTGTACATAGAGACCGTTGCGCAGGCGCAAGGGGCGGAACTGATCTTCGGTCAGCTTGCCGTCGACGAAGCGATCGGTTTGGTCCCGATAGTGGCGAGCACGCTCCTCGATGATGCGCTGATCGATCTCGTCGTAGCGGTACTGGGCCACCATGTTCGTGTCCTGCTCTGTAGGAAAGCCGCGCACCCTACCAATCGGCTGCGGGATGGAAAACTACTGCTTTGCACTAACCTTAGAAAAATCGTCTGGCCGTCGAAGATTCATCTGTCCCCAAGCAGGCCGGCCAACCTCTTGCGGTCCGCGACGCGACCGTTTTGCGCAAGGTTGCCGGCATCGGGCCACTTATCGAGCGGGGTCTCGGTAGGTAAACTCGCCCCGCATTCAACCCCGTATCAGGAATACAGCATGAGTCACGATCAGATGGCCGTAGAGGCAGACACCTCGATCAACACCGACGACGACAGCCGAATCGATGCCCGTTGCGCCTTTGTCGTGCTGGTTGCTACGGTACTTGGGTTCCTGCTTGTCGTGAGCAGCTTCGACGGCGCCCTGGGCCTGCCCGGTCTGCTCTGAGCCGTTTTTTTTCAGGGGCCGCGTCCGGCCCGCGATCCCTGCGCTGGGTCAGCCGGCCGGCAGCAGCTACTGACCCGAATTGGCCAGCACCAGACGAACGACAAGCACTACCGTGCCTACGAACAGCGCGGTGAAGATGATGCCAGTGACGATGAATGGCACGATGCTCTTGCTCTTGAAGTCGCGTTCCCGGTTGCGCCGGCTCTGTACGCCGAACGCGGCCGCGAATGCGCTGCCGATCATGCTCAGCACGGTCACTTTGCCGGGTTCTTCTTCCTCTACCTTCATGTTCTATCTCTCGACGCAGGCGGAACAAATGCAGGTGGGGTAGGTATTGGCGACGGGCCGCGCGCCCGTCGCCGGCTGCTCGTCATTGCAGAAGCGGTCGCAGCCAGCGCCCGGCTTCACTGACCGACATGCCTTTGCGCAGGGCATAGGCTTCTACCTGGTCCGCGCCAATCCGTCCCACCCCGAAGTAGCGAGCCTGCGGGCTCGCAAAGTACCAGCCGCTGACTGCTGCGGCAGGGTACATCGCAAAACTCTCTGTCAGCTCGATGCCGGTTCGCTGCGTGGCTTCCAGCAACTCGAACAACGTGCGCTTTTCAGTGTGGTCGGGGCAGGCGGGGTAGCCTGGGGCAGGGCGGATACCCTGGTAGGCCTCGTCAATCAGTTGCTCGGTGCCGAGTTGTTCGGTCTGGACATAGCCCCAGTCCTCGCGCCGCACACGCTCATGCAGCCGCTCAGCGAAGGCTTCAGCCAGTCGATCGGCAAGCGCCTTCAACATGATGGATGAATAGTCGTCGTTGGCGGCTTCGAAGCGTTGCACATGCGCATCGATGCCGATCCCCGTGGTGACGGCAAAGCCACCCAGGTAGTCGACAGCCGCATCCCGGGGCGCAATGAAGTCGGCCAGGCAATGCTGCGCGCGGCCGGCCTCGGTGGCGCGCTGCTGGCGCAGGTGATGGCATACCGCAAGACGTGTTGTACGGGACTCGTCCGTGAACAGCTCGATGTCATCGGTGCCCAGCCGATTGGCCGGCCATAGACCGATAACGCCGCGTGCAGTCAGCCAACGTTCGGCAATGAGCTGATCGAGCATCGTCTGTGCATCGGCATACAGCGCGCGGGCCGACTCGCCGACCACCGCATCATTCAGAATTGCGGGGAACCGGCCCTTCAATTCCCACGTGGAGAAGAACGGCGTCCAGTCGATGTATGGCCGCAATTCGTCGAGCGACATGTTGTCGATGGTCGTCAAGCCAAGTCGCTGTGGTCGGATCGGCGCTGACTGTGTCCAATCAACCATGGCCGCGTTCGCGCAGGCAGCGGCGTATCCGAGTAGCTGGAGATTGCTGCGCGGCTGGCTGTTGCGTTCGCGAACCTCGGCGTACTCCTGCCGCCGTGCGGCAACAAATTCGTCGCGTTGATGCGCGGTCAGCAACGCGCTGGCCACGCCGACCGCACGCGATGCGTCGGTGACGTAGACAGTGGCGTTGTTCTGGTAGGCGGGTTCGATGCGAACGGCCGTGTGGGCCTTCGACGTGGTAGCGCCGCCGATGAGCAACGGAATGTCG
>CAMAVY010000114.1 GCA_945861675.1 Klebsiella pneumoniae
GCGGGAACTGGACGCGGCTCGGAACAGTCGCCATCGAACGCGCGCTGGCTGACACATGGGAAGGCCGAGTGCGTGCACCCGGCATCGGCGATGCGGAGGTCGTGCCTTGGCCCTCAGTGAGCGGCCAGCGCCCCACGCAGCCCTCAACCTCCGTCCCGCCACGCGTACCGAGCATGCTCCAGGCTCATGAAGCTGGTTTGCCTTGCGGCGCTTCTGGCGCATGACGCGCTGGATGTGGCCGTGGGCCGCGGTGTATTGCGCGCAGATCGCGATCAGCATGCTGGTGTGGAACCTGCTCGATCCGCGTGGCGGTGGGTTGGCCCTCGGAGTTCCTTCGCTGCTGTTGTTCGTTGTGCCCACGATCGCATGGTGGCGAGCGCGTGCGTTGTTCGCCGGCAATGCAGCGTCACCGGCGTAGCTGCGCGCGACGCTATGCGTCACACGCAGAGGCCCACGAGTCACGCGCAGCGTGCGCGTCCGGGCACGGTCGCTGGGTACGAATCGTCCAGAAGGCGATCATTGCGCACCGACGGCACCAATGACGGCTGATTGCTGGAGCCGACTCTCGTTGGGGCTGCGCCAACGACGCGTTGCAGTCGCGCCCCCTGCTGAGCAACACAAAGTCCATCACGGCGCTCCCATTGGCGCTTGCCGCATCTACGTCGAATGGCTGCCGCGCGCCGGGCGCCGCATGTTTGACGTCCTCGATCCCGTGCACCAGCGCGCGGGCACTCACTGCAGCTTCGAGCACACGGGCTTCGTCATCCATGTCGTTTGCTGAGGCCAATGCCGCCAGCAGCGGTGCTGCCTGTGCCCAACCGATGCGTTGTGCCGCAACCAGCTTGTCGCGGTAGTTGGCCTTCCCTAACTGCAGACCACGCAACGCCCAGTCATCGAACATTGCGTCCATCGGCCCGCGTGTGCAGATATTGCAGCAGGTCAAGGTCCAGGACTTGCCCTACGCCGATGCCGTGCACCTCGCCGAGCAGGCCCAACTCGGGCACCAAGCAGCATTCCCGGTCAGCAGCCCGCGGCGCCAGATTGTCCAGACTCGATCTAGTAGGTGGCCGACCGGGAAATGACCTACTCTGCCGCCCTTACAGTTCATGTCGGTATGGGAGCGCCCCAATGGCCAAACCAAACTACTCATTTCAGAAGCGGCAAAGGGACCTGGCCAAAAAGCAGAAGAAGGAAGAGAAGCGTCTGCGCAAGGCCGGCGCCAAGGAAGAGGGCGCCGCAGCCGGCGCCGACGGCGAAGTCACGGGTGACGAAAACGAGATCGCGGACGCCGACGCTGATGACACCGATGCCCAGGATCGACCTGCCGCCGAGTAACAGCGCAGCGCGCGTAGTGCTGCGTCGGCTTCGGTCCAGCGATCTCTCTGCGTTTCAAGCCTATCGACAGGACCCGCAGGTGCAGCGCTATCAGGGCTGGCTGCCAATGGCCGATGCGCAAGCGCTGGCGTTTCTGGCCGAGATGAGCACTGCGGCGCTGCTGGTGCCGGGCGAGTGGTGCCAGATCGGTATTGCTGCGCCCGTGACCGATGAACCCGTCCGTGAGATCCACCGCGGCGACATGCTCAGCGGCGACATGCTTATCGGTGATATCGGCGTGTGCGTCGCGCATGACGAGCAACAGGCCGAAGTGGGCATCTCCCTCAGTCCTGCATATCAAGGCCGCGGGTTTGCCACAGCCGCACTGCGTGATGCGGTGCGCTGGATTTTTCACTGCACCCCGGTAGCGCAGGTCGTGGGTATCGTGGACGCTCGGAATGATGCGTCCATAAGACTGCTTCCGCGCGTCGGCATGCGGAGTTGCGCAACGCACAACACCACTTTCCGCAGCGAGCCCCGTGTGGAAATGACGAGTGTGGAGATCGAGTTCGCCATCGCGCGGGCTGAATCGGCTGTGTTCGACGACGAACACAGGCAGCACAGGAGCACGTGTTAGGGTCACGGCACGGAAAGTGCTGCTCTATCGAATTCGAGGGCCGTCAATGCAAATGCCATCGAACCATCCAAGCACCGTGCCTCACTAGGCCGCCTCGAGAAGACCCACAATGCTCATCCGACTCGGCTACGAGATCGTTTACGAATGCCCGCAGCCCACGCCCATGCTGCTGACGTTGAACGTGCACTACACGCGCGTGTCCGACATCGTGGTGCCCGATCACCTGATCACGAGTCCCTCGGTGCCGATTGCCGGCTACCGCGACGCATTCGGCAACTGGTGCACGCGCATCGTTGCGCCCAAAGGTGAGATCAAGCTGTCTGCGGACGGCGTGATCCGCGATACCGGCCAGAAGGATGTTGTGGCGCCGACGGCGCAGCAGTACACGGTGCAGGCGTTGCCTGAAGAGACACTGATGTTTCTGCTGGGCAGCCGCTATTGCGATACCGATCTGTTGTCGGAAGTAGCCTGGAACCTGTTCGGCAAGACGCCGACCGGCTGGGCGCGCGTGCAAGCCATCTGTGACCACGTGCATTCGCACATCACGTTTGGCTATGAACACGCGCGTGCGACCAAGACCGCGTCGGAGGCCTTTCATGAACGTCGTGGTGTGTGTCGTGACTTCACCCATCTCGCGGTGGCGTTCTGTCGCTGCATGAACATTCCTGCCCGCTACTGCACGGGCTATCTCAGCGACATCGGTACTCCGCCGCCGTACGGCACCATGGATTTCGCGGCCTGGTTCGAGGTGTATCTGGAAGGCGGTTGGTACACCTTCGATGCACGCAACAACGAGCCACGCATCGGCCGCATCCTGATGGCCCGTGGTCGCGATGCGGCAGACGTGGCCATCAGCAACACCTTTGGCCCGAACCTGCTGAAGTCGTTCAAGGTCATCGCAGATGAGATACCTGACGGCGCAGGCCCGGAAGTACTGCCGCGGTTTGTTGCATGACGCTTCTGCTTACCCCATGACGCCGCGGCTAACCCTATGACGCCGCGGCGCTGCATCCTTCTCTAGTCGTTCAAGCACATGAGTAGTCTGCACGGCAAAGCGCAGCGCAGCGTCGTCGCGAACGCGCGGCGGCACCGCCGCATGCTGTGGCGCATCATCGCCGCGGGATCGTGCGCCAGTTTGCGTGCATGCGTAATGCGGGCGCGACAGCGATTGCCGCGTTCCTGGCCGTGCTGGGGCCGGGATTGCTTGCGGGCATGTCGGACGACGACCCGGCCGGTATCACCACCTACTCGCTGTTGGGCACGGAGTACGGCTACGAACTGCTGTGGATCATCCCGCTGTCCACGCTGCTGCTGGTGCAGTTTCATCTGCTCGCAGTTCGCATTGGTGCCGTCACGGGTTTGGGTTTCGTTGCAGCCGTGCGTTCTCGTTGGGGCGTGCATGCAGGCTACGCAGCCGGCTTTGGCTTGCTGGTGGCGAACCTCGGCACCATCTGCGCGCAGTACGCGGGCATTGCGGCCGCCGGCTCGCTGCTGAATGTACCGGCGTGGCTCAGTGTGTCGGTGGCCGGCGTGCTGATCAGCTTGACCGTGGTGCTGGGATCCTTTCATCGCGTCGAGCGCATCCTGCTGCTGCTGGCGTCGACGTTGGCGCTATACATCGTCGATGGCGTGCTCGCAGCGCCAGACTGGTCTGCAGCGGTTCGTGGCTCGCTTGTCCCACACATGCCGAATACACCTGCAGGCTGGGTTGCGATTGCGGCGGCGCTTGGCACTACGCTGGCGCCCTGGGGCCTCGCGTTCATTCAGTCCTATGCCGTAGACAAAAAGATCTCGGTCGCCGACCTGCGCTGGGAACGCGTGGAAGTGGTGGTGGGCTCGGTACTCACAGGCGTTGTTGGTATCGCGATTGCGATTGCCTGCGCGGCAACACTGCACAAGGCCGGTTTGCACATCGACAGCGCGGAAGATGCGGCGGTGGCATTGCGACCGTTGGCGGGCGCGTTTGCCGCCGCGTTGTTCGGCGCAGGTCTGCTGGGTGCATCGCTGCTGGGCGCGGCCATCGTGCCACTTGCTACGGCCTACTCGCTTGCAGAAGGCGTGGGTTCGCCGGCATCGCTTGGGCTCGACTCGCATCACTACTCGTTCTTCTATGCCGCGTTCGTGGTGTTGACCTTGTTTGCGGTGGTGGTGGTCTCCATCCCCGGCGTGCCGCTCATTCGTCTGATGTACCTCAGCCAGGTAGTGAACGCTGTGTTGTTGCCGTTGCACGTGGTGGCGCTGGTGATCCTTGATCGCGATGAGCAACTGATGGGCGCGATGCGTGGCGGTGCAACCTCGGGCGTGCTCGGGTGGCTGAGTGTGGCGGTGATTCTGGCGTGCGTGGGCGCGCTGGGCGTGACGGCGTTTTCGCCATGATGCTCAGCTCGTTTTGAACGAGCTGCTCTTCTTCTTTGGTGCTCAGCTCGTTTTGAACGAGCTGCACCTTTCTTTCAATGCTCAGCTCGTTTTGAACAAGCTGAGCAGGGCCAACACATCACACACGCGATTCGAATAGCCCCACTCGTTGTCGTACCACGACAACACTTTGTGTGTCCGGCATGACCGACGAATAGGAGGTGAAAGTCCAAACCCGGGGCCCTGGCAGAGGGAACCCGCCACCGAGGAGGCAAGTGCATTGCTGTGGATTACCACGGCGTTGGCAGAAGGACCTCGTTCGTTAGAACGCTGCTGAGCCCGCGAGGGGATGTGCGAAAGAAGCCGTAGGTGTGTGCACCTGACGAACGCAAGTGAAGCGCCGTAAGGCAGTGAGGGTGGATGAGCCAGCGGACGGTGGCGAAATCCTATTTCTGCTGCGAACCCTTGTTGTAGTGGTGACGTCAGGGGCACGAAGTTTGTCGTGTCTTACCCGGAGAGATCTGTTGGGAAGCTGTACGGACAATGTGGTTGTCAGCAAGCCCGTAGAACGAGAGGACGAAAGGCGATGCCCCAACAGAAGTCAGACAACTGCGTAGTAGCGAACGGCTGGGTAATGCCAGCTTCACCGAGGCGCGCGACTGCGCGTCTCGGTTAGCGAAGGCGGTTGCGGTCGAATGAATGTCAAAGCAACTGGACCTGAACTTCGAGTCAGCTGAAACGGGGAGCACGCTCTCCGGTGTCGGCGTGCCCGACGAGCCGCTCAGCTCGCCGCGCTCGCGCGCGCTGCCTGTGTCGAAGGTCAAGGGCCAGAACGTGGCGACAGCGACTGTGGAGAAGGTGATTGAGCGATTGACGAATGCGTTTACTGCGGTGGCGGCGAACAAAGGGGCACCGGGTCCGGATGGCCGGAGCGTAGCGTGGGTGCGCGAGCATCTCGCTGAACTCTTGCCGGTGCTGTCTGACGCGCTGCTGACAGGCACCTACCTTCCCGGAGACATTCGGCGGGTGTGGATACCGAAGGCGGGCGGTGGTCAGCGCGGGCTGGGTATCCCCAATGTGCTGGATCGGCTGGTGCAGGAGGCGGTGCGGCAGGTGTTGGAGCCGCACTTTGAACCGAGCTTCCATCCGAACAGCCGCGGGTTTCGGCCCGGTCGCAGCTGCCACACGGCGATCCGCCAAGCGGTTGAGTATCTGGAGGCCGGTCGGGCGCGGGTGGTGCTGCCGGACGGGGTGGTCGTGAGCAACGATGAAGGGGTGCCGCAGGGCGGGCCCTTGAGTCCATTGCTGAGCAACATTGTGCTGGACGAACTTGACTGGCACTTGCATGCACGCGGTCACTGCTTTGTGCGTTAAGCCGACGATTGCAACATCTACGCGCGCAGCGCGCGCGCGGGGCAACGTGTCATGGCGAGTGTGTGCGCGTTCATCGCCAAGCGGTTGCGCTCGGAAGTGAACACGACCAAGAGCGCTGTGGCGCGGCCAGAGGATCGCCACGTCCTGGGTTTCAGTCTGCGGCGCGAGCCGTTGACCGGGGAGGTGGAGATTGGGCTTTCGCAACGAACGCGAGATCGGCTTGCGGCGAAGGTTCGTGCCCTGACGCCGCGGACCTGGGGCGGGACGATGAAGTCCTGCATGGCCCAGGTCAGCGCGTACGTGGTGGGTTGGATCGGGTTCTTTGGCATTTGCACGGCGCAAGTCGAACGTACGCTGCAAGCGGTGGATGCACACATCCGACGACGGCTGCGTGCGCTGCAGTTACGGCATCGGAAACGCAAACCGACGATTGTTCGAAAGCTGATTGGGTTGGGAATATCGATGACGCAGGCGTGGCGTGAACTCTATGCGGGCCGGCGTAGCTGGTGGGCGTTGAGTCACACCTGGATGGTGCATCGGGCACTGAGGAACTCCTACTGGGATGCACTTGGGCTTGGCTCGCTCGTTCAACGTTATCGAATGCACCCTGCTCGCATGGTCGCCGTCCCGCTGACGCAAGATGCGTTTGCGTGGTGATAGTCGAGGTCAAAGGACCCGTCTCGGGGGACATCACCCGAGGTGCCGAAGAGCCGTATGTGAACAGCACAAGTACGGTTCTGTGAGAGGGGCCCGCTGCGAGGCGGGTCCCTACTCGATCGTTCGCGATGCGAACGGACGCGATTGATCTCGTGTGCAATAACCTGCGTGCGCACGTGTGCATCGGCGATACGGCCGTCCTGATCGCCCACATACTGCTTGGCCACCGTTGTCAGGCTTGGCCCCACTTCGCGGCGTGCGCCACCGGCCAGCGCCTGCTCGCTTGTGCATAGTGATCCAGCCGGCCCGCTGCCTGATGGCTATGCGCTCAACGGGCGGCGTGCCACCTCGGCGTCAACGTGGACGAGGCAGCGGATTGCCAGCCCGGAGCTGTTGCACCTGGTCGCGCGTCAGGTCGCCGGATTGCTTCTGCACTGAGGGAAGCAATTGCCCAATGAGGACGGCGATGATGGCGTTGACCACCAGACCCCCCGTCACGTCGTCCAACGCCGCGTCGGCAAGTTCGCGCGCAGTCCCTACTGAAGGCGGCGCACTGACATGCGTCTGTTTATCCTGATGTTCGATGTTCATGTGTTTCTGCTGCAGCTCCAAGATCGACAATCGATCTCGACAGCCGGGTTACGCCATGGCGCGACAACGCAGATGCATGCCGCGGTCGCCCTTTGTTGCGCGTGTGACGCATGCATTCGTACAACGACAGCGCGAACACAGAACAGATGTGACGGAGCCCGCAAACGCCACCGCTGCTGTGCGTGTCAGCTCAGAGGAGACTCGATGGCTCGCTCCATGGATCTGCGCGTCGGCGCAGCCACAGCAGCAGTGGGCCCGGGATCGGCGCAACCTGGAGCGTTACCACGGCATACTGGCCCCGAACGCCAGGCATCGAAGCAGGGTTGTCCCAGCTACACCGGGCCGCAGGCGTCGCAGCCATGCACAGGCCCGGGCGCAGGCGCTGGGCAACGCTCACCGCGAAGGCGACCAGCACCGACCCACGGCACCCATGACGGCTGATTGCGTGGCAATCAGCATTCCGTTCGCGATGCGAACGGACGCGATTGATCTCTCTGCCTGCCCGCAGTGCGGAGGGCGGCTGCGGGTCATCGCCGGAGCCGACTTTCGGATGTCACGCGACCGGATGTGATCCGGCGGAGACTGGCGGCCGTCGCACGGAACACGCCGCGAAGCAGCAGGGGCCGCCGGCGTTCAGCGTTCCCGTGCATGCACAGACCTTTCACTGACGCTTCCTTTCACTGACGCTTGCAACCCGCTCGCGGCTTCCAGACTCGCCCTGAAGAACTGCAACTTCCGCATCGCTGATGCCGCGTGCGCGCGTTCTGCCCTGGCCGGCGTCAGCCTGCAACCCATGCCGCTCCCACCAATGGAGGCAGCGTCCAGTTCCCGCGTGGCCGGTGTTCGCTCCATATTCTGGCGGCGTCGATGGCATGCGGTTTGTTCAGCCTATTCACGTGGGAGTAGGCGCATTTTCACGCGTAACGCTGGCGTGCCGTCGGTTGCGAAAGGCGGACGTGCGGGCGAGTGGGACCGTGCTAGAAGCAGCGGTCCCCGTACTCGAACACCACGTCGCCGTCATCCGTCGCGGCGCTTGCGGCGTCGCCACCGATCTCCACGGTGTCACCGTCGTCTGCGGGCGTCGTTGCGGCAATGTCTTCCTGTTGGGCGTCGCTGGCTTCCGAGTCTGCTGAATCGGCCTGCTCGCCGTCCTTCCCATCCTCGCCGTCCTTGCCGTCCGATGCTTCCTCGATTGCCTGATCGCCGCCTTCGGCGCTCGCATCCGCAGCGTCGGCTTCGATCTCGGACAGGTCGTACTGCACCTCAAGCACGCCGGACAGTTCCGGCGGCGGCTCGTTGCTGCCCATCGGTGGTGTCGAGAAGTCTTCGACGGTGGCGAAGTTGAAGTCCGCATCCTCGCCGAGGTCCAGGCTGCCGGCGTCGTTGGTGACGTTCACGCCGCCGTTCACCACGCCGATCTGCAGCGTGGGGGTCTCATCGCCCTCCTCGTCTTCCACCAGCTGCGCGCCCCAGTCGGTGCCGCGGATGCCGATCACCGCCTGTGGCGTGGAGAAACGATAGGCCGAACGGTTCGCCCGGCCGATGCGCCCCGTGGCTGTGCGGAAGCCACCACGCTCAAGGCGGAAGGCGATCTGCTGGGCGCGCGTCGGATCGGCGTCGTGATATGCCTCGATGGCGAGCCTGGTCGCCGGACGTACGGCCAGCCGCGCGCCGTCGTTGAACGTGATCTGCGTGCGGCCACCGGGATCGGTGCGCAGCACGTCGCCTTCGAACACTGAGTCACCCTTGTTCAGCACGCGCGTGGCGCCGCCGACGCCGTCGGCCTCCACGAGGCCGGATGCGATGACCACGCGGCCGATGCTGCCCGCGCGGCTGCCTGCGGCCCCGCCTGTGCTGCCCGCGGACGCTGCGGTGGTGCTGCCTGGGCCCTCGGCAGACCATGCCGCGGGTGCGAGGAGCGCCACCAGGCACCATGCGAGCAGCGCCAGCAGCTGCGCTCCCGGGCTGCGCCAGGTGTTCCTGATGGAGGCCGGCGCGAGATTCGAGTGACGCATGGTCCGGGCCTCAGCGCACGAGCAGGGTGGCGTGAACACGTGCATCGCCGGCTTCCGCCGGCCCCGCACCATTCGTCACCACGCCGGCGTCGATGTTCAGCACAATGTGATCGTTGGGCCGCCAGCGCGCGCCGAGGCCGACGCTGCTCAGCGTGAGCGTGCGTGACTCGCCAGGCTGGATCTGCTCGCGCTTGCCGAGGGCGCCTTCCGCGAACGCAAGCAGCGACAGGCTCGGCAACACCGGCGGTGCCCAGGCCTCCACCGTGGCCTGCACGCCGCGATCCGAGGCCACCACGCGCTCTTCGTAGCCACGCAGCGAGTCCGCGCCGCCGAAGCCGAGCTGCTCGCCGGAGATCAGCGGGTCACGCGAGTACTGGCCGTTCATGCGCACGCGCAGCAGCCACTTGCTGGTGAACGAGTAGTCCGCGTTCGCACCGTAGCGCACGGCCGTCCAGCTGCTGTCCGCGCCATTGCGGGAGCTGTTGTA
The DNA here is from genome assembly GCA_945861675.1 of Klebsiella pneumoniae. Lineage (GTDB taxonomy): Bacteria > Pseudomonadota > Gammaproteobacteria > Pseudomonadales > Azotimanducaceae > CAMAVY01. The sequence goes on from CAMAVY010000114.1 coordinate 9,431, forward strand.
CGCATCGTCGTCGTTGTCGCTGCCGCCATGCAGGTTCGTGTAGGCCCCCACGGAGAACCCGACGTTCGCGTTGGGATACACCCACTCGCCGTTGTAGCGCACGCCGATGGGGCGGCTGCGCACGTCCACGCCGATCGGCCGGTTGCGGAAGTCCACGTTGTTGTCGAACAGGCGGTCTTCCACGGAGAACTCCGCACGATGACGGTACTTGCCGAATGGCTGCAGCAGCTGCAGGTAGCGCACGCCGCCGAACTTGCCCTTGCCGCTGACCTGGAAGAAGTCCGCGATCGTGCCCGAGTCGACGTCCGAATAACTGTAGAACGCGGACAGCGTGCCGCCGAGTTCGTAGAGCGGAATGTTGTAGTTCAGGCCGTATTGCGCCACGTCGTCCCAGTGCCCGGGCGACGTGGTGTAGGTCAGCGTGACCGCGTGGTCCAAGCCGAACAGGTCGCTCTTCTGGTAGCCGAACGCCCAGCGCGCCTCACCGGTCTCCTTCGAGCCGCGGTTGTTCACGGTGGTGAAGAACTGGTGCGGCGAGCGGTCCTGCACCTTGAGCGTGGCGTCGAGATAACCCGGCTTGTCGGATTTCTTGACCGTCAGCCCGAGCCGACGCGTGGGATGCGAGTTGGCCAGCTCGAGGTTGCGCGCCAGCGCCCGGCTGTTCGGCGTGGCGCCCTCCACGAGCACGGGCAGGCTGTGGCGCACATCTTCCTTGCTGAAGTACTGCGCGCCTTCCACGTTCACGACGCCGATGCGGAAAGCCTGCACCATGAAGCGGATGCTGCCGCTGCTGGTGCGCTGGCGCGGGATGCTCACGCGATGGAACGCATAGCCGCGTTCGCGCAGCAATTCTTCGAGCGCTTCGGCCGCGCCCTGCAGCCCGAGGAAGCCTTCATGTTCGCCGAGGTACGGCAGCAGCAATGCTTGAACGTCTTCCTGCGGCAGCGGATTGTCGCCCTCCACGCGCAACTCGGTGACCATGAAGTGCGCATCGCCGCCGGGCACGGGGCTGGGCGCAGCGGTCTGTGCGCCCGTGCCTGCGGCGGTGGCGCTCCCCGGCTCGGAGGTGGCAGGCGTGGAGGTGGCAGACGTGGCCGGTTCGGCAAACCGCGGATCGTTCGTCACCCCGAAGCTGCTGGTGGGCTGGCCCGCATTCGAATCGGCCCTGAACGCGGCGTCCGGCATTGCGGGCGCTGCCGCCGTGTCAGGCTCGGCGGGACGTGCGGGAGCCGCCGCGAAGAGCCCGAGCACGATGGCCAGCGTGGCGGTGTGCATGTGCTTCGGGCTGCGTCGCGGCGCGTGCTTCGGCGCGCATGCAGGCGGGGCAACGATCAACGGCGGGAGCATCCAACGTTCCTTTCGAGAGGCATTTGCCTTGTAGCATCAAACACCGATCTGGCCCAAGACCTGCCGATGCTTCGCGTTCGGGGCCAGTATTGCGTGCTAGCGTTCCATACGTTCAGTCTTTGGCTGAAACTCCTACCCTGGCACCTCTCAACCGCCTCGGTCGGTGGTCGGACGGTGGATGCGGCCCCAAGGCGGGCTCGCGTGCGGTGCCTCACCTTTTTTCGAGGGGGGCTCACGCGGCCACCCGGTGTATACATTGGACTTCGGAGGTGATTACGCGTGGCCAAGGAACATTCCGCGGGAACAGGCGGACTTCGGCGAGTGGGCCGTGACGGCCTGCTGGTCGTCACGCTGACGAGCCTGATCCTGAACCCGACGGTGGTGGTCGGGAACCCGCAGGGTGGGGTGGTGGTGTCCGGCCAGGCGGAGTTCGCCGGTGCGCCGGACGCGCTCACGGTGACGAACGCACCTGGCACGATCATCGAGTGGCAGCAGTTCTCCATCGCGCAGAACGAGATCACGCGGTTCGTGCAGGAGAACGCGCAGTCTGCGGTGCTGAACCGGGTGGTGGGCGAATCGCTGTCCGAGGTGCTGGGACGGCTGGAGTCGAACGGCCAGGTATTCCTGATCAACCCCAACGGCATCGTTGTGGGGAACGATGCGGTGATCGACACCGCGGGCTTCGTGGCCTCCACGCTGGGCATGAGCAACGCGGACTTCCTGTCCGGCCGGCTCGCCTTTGAAGGTGGCGCGAACGCAGGTGCCGTGCGCAACGGCGGCGTGATCCTGGCGCGCGAAGGCTCGGTGATCATCGTGGCGCCGGTCATCGAGAACTCCGGGCTCACGCGTGCGGACAACGGCGACCTGATCCTGGCGGCGGGCCGCAAGGTGCTGGTGACGGACGCGAGCCTGGCGGGGGTGACCTTCGAGGTGCAGGCGCCGACGGACCGGGTGCTGAACCTGGGGCGGCTGATTGCGCGCGGCGGGTCGATCGGCGCGTTCGCGGGCACGCTGTCCTCGGAGGGCACGATCGACGCGGACAGCGTGTCGGTGGGTGCGGGCGGGGAGATCATTCTCGGCGCGAGCGGAGATGTCTCGCTGGTCGCCAGCGGCGACATCACGCTGGGCGCGAACAGCGTCACCACGGCAAGCGGCGCGTCCGGCGGCAACATCTTCATCGAGAGTCTGGGCACGGCGGCGCTCGGCGCGTCGGGCACCACGGTGATAGAGGGCGCGGTCCGCGCGGAAGGCGCCACCGGCCTGGGCGGCAGCGTGAACCTGTTGGGGCCGCGGGTGGCCGTGACGGGTGTGGCCTCGGTGGACGGCGCGTCCGGCGGCGGCGCGCTGCACGTGGGCGGCAACTATCGCGGCACCGGCCCGCTGCCGAATGCGGACGCCGTGTACGTGGCGCCCACGGCGCGGCTGTCGGCCAATGCGACCGTCGCGGGCGGCGGCGGCGCGGTGGTGGTGTGGTCCGACTCGCTGTCTAAGGTGTACGGCGCCATCGCGGCGCGAGGTGTGAACGGCGGCGGCGGCCTCGTGGAGACGTCTTCCGCGCGCGTGCTCGACATGCGCGGCAGCGTGGATGTGTCCGGCGCCAACGCGCTCGGTGAGGCGCAGGGCGGCAGCTGGCTGCTCGATCCGCTGGACCTCACAATTGTCGCCGGCGCTGGCCAAAGTGGCGTGGCGGAGACCTCCTCGAACTTCTTCCAGCCCACCGCGTCGCCCGCCACCATCGGCGTGGACGTCATCACGGACGCCATGACCGGCGGCGTGAAGGTATTCCTGAACACCAACGTCTCTGGCGGTGAGCAAGGCGACATCACCCTCGCCACGCCTTTCGACATCGATGCCACCACGGGGACCAACAAGCTGATCCTGCAGGCGCAGGGCAACATCCTCATCAACGCGCCGATCTTCGACTCGAACCCGGGCGGCCAGGTGTTCGCGGTCGACTTCCAGCCCGGCGTTGGCTTCGAGACGCAGATCGGCGCCAGCATCACGGACCTCGGTGCGCGTTCGGACTTCGCGGGCACCACGCGCTTCCTGAGCAACTCCACGATCGCCGGCACGGAAGTCGGCTTCGACACCATAGCGGTCACGGGCTTCACCGCGGACATCATCGGCACCGCCACGGGCATCGGTGCCAACGACCTCATCGTGGGGACCGGCGGCATCGCTCGCTTCACCGGCACCGCAGGCTTCTCCGGCTCGGTACGCGTCGACAGGGGCGGCGTCTTGCGCAGCAACAGTGGCGCGTTCATCGCCACCGCACTCTCGGTCGACGGCACCCTGCAGGTGGTGGATACGCTGCAAACCGAAACCGGGTTCGTGGGTTCCACAGGTGCGGTGTCGGTGGGCGGCAACACCTTCGTGGGTAAGCAGCTCTCCATCGCCGGCAGCGTCGTTGTCAACGACCTGATCACCGACGGGCTCGGGGACTACGTGGAAGTGCTGGACACGGGCAAGCTGCAGGTCGACGGCACCGCCGGGGTGGCCGAGCTCTATCTCGTCGGCACACTGACGGGCGCAGGCACCACCATGGTGGCGAGCGTGCTGAAGATTGGGGATCCCTCCGTGCCGGTGACACCGGTGATTGATGGCCACACGCTCACGTCGGCCGGCAGTGCCGACTTCGCCAACGATGTCGTGCTGGCGAACGTCGCACTGCTGAACCTGAACGGCCCGACCGTGCTGCGGGGGGCGTTCAATGCCGGCGCCGCCGGCGTGTCGCGCGTCGTCAACGCGGGCGTGTTGGACGTGCTCGGCAATTCGGCATTCAACGGCGTGCTGTTCAACAACACGGGCACTGTGCGGCTGGATGGAGGCGTGACGCTTGCGCTTCGTGGCGGTGGCACCCTGTCTGGAAGCTTCGTGCCCCTCAGCGCAGGGCTGAATGACATCCTGGTGGACTTCAACGCCGGCAACTACAACATCCGGACAGGGTTCTTCGGCCTGTCAAGCAGCGCGGGGACGACGTCACGCGTGCGCATCAGCGGCACTGCGGTGGTCGACCTCGAGGACCACCCGGGCACCACGTACCAGGGCGGCGGCTTCGGCAATCTCGAGATCGACGGCGGGCGGTTGACCGTAGGCAGCGGGGCAGTTGCCGGGATCTTTGGCAACGGCTTCTGGCGCAGCGGCGCGCTCACCAGCCGCCACGCAGCAGGCGACCTGCATCCGATCCTGACCGCGGTGGGCGGTGCGGGCAGCTCGTTGCAGGTCGTCGCTGGCGGTGCCAAGCGCTTCGACGCTGCGGTCGGTCTGGTCCTGCCGGGGAACACCACCATCCTCGACGACATCCAGCTGGAGAATGGCTCGATCGTCATCATCGGCAGCAACAACGTGCACATCGGCAACGTGACGTTCACCGATGTCGATCCGGACGTGGGCCAATCGTCGTTGCTCGCGCTGGTTACCAGCAAATTCGGGGCGACGACCATCGATGCCTCTGCCGGCGTGACGTTCGACGTCAATACGGTCATTTCACAGGCGCGCGACGGCACGACGGGTGCCCGGCTCTCGAGCTTCCGTTTCGATGCGCCCGTGACCTTCGTGCGCAACCTTTCGCTCGTGTCCGGTCCGCTCATCAACTTCAGAGGGGGCCTGATGCTCGGCGCAGGCACGCAGAACATCTTCGCGATCGATCCGCTTGTCGGGACGTCGGGGACGTCGGCCAATCCCCTGCGTGAGGCGGCAGAGATCTACGGCGACACGCCTTCGGACGCCGTGATCCTCGGCGCCGGTGCAACGCTTGACCTGCAGGGAACGGAGACCATCCATCGCGTCACCACCCTGCAACTGGATGCCGGCGCCTCGCTGACCGGCGCGGGTGGCGTGGACACGGACTTCTTCGAGTTGCTCGCGGGTGGCAACACGATCACTGCGAACCTCGTCCAGTCGAGCATGCTCGCGACGTTCCGCGGGGCCGCGGCGACCACGATCGGTGCCGCCACGCAGATGCAACTGGCGAACGTGGACATCCTGTCGGGCACGAACCTGGTCATCAACGGGCAGGTGGAAGCGTTCCAAAACGCGGGCATTGCGGGCGCCACCTTGAGCGGTTCGGGCACGTTCCGCACCGATACGCTGCTGAGTGTGTTCTCCGATGCCAACCCGCTGACGCTCGATGGCCTCACATTCTTCTCCGTCGGCAATGCCGACATTGGCAACGACGTGGTGCTCTCGAACGGCGCACTGCTGGACCTCGCGGGCAACTCCAACCTCAGCACGGTGTTCAGCATCGGCAGCGGCTCCGCACGGGTGAGCAATACCGGTGTGCTGAACGTCACTTCCGCAGCTGCAGTCTTCAACGGCGTGGCGTTCGACAACGCCGGCGAAGTCAACATCTTCCTCGGCCAGCAACTTGTGCTGAATGGCGGTGGCCGCGCGACTGGCGGCACGTTCTACCTGTTTGGTGGCGACCGCACGGGCCTGCTGCACGTCACATCGCCCTACCAGTTCGACAGCACGGCCGTGCGCACCATCGGCGGCGACGTCGA
>CAMAVY010000115.1 GCA_945861675.1 Klebsiella pneumoniae
CCCCATCCCGAAGCGCGGCGTCGCATGGATCACCCAGTACAGGCAGGTCATCAACACGAACTCCGGCCGCCAGACCCGCAACAGCTCTGGCAACGACACCGCATTCAGCACGAACGCCAGCAGCACACTGAACAGTATCAACGGCATCAGTGCGGCCCGGCCGCGGGCCGCGCCGGCAGCTTTGGCGGGACGGCCGCGCCGGGGCCAGTCGACGGCGCGCCAGGGACGTTCGATGGAACGCGCACTGGCACAGGCAGCAGGTCGCTGCTGACAGCGTCTTCGTCGTCGACGGCCGCGGCGTCTGCAGCCGGATAAGCCACCTCGCTGTCAGGGGTGGCACCCGCTGTCAGCGACGTATGCGGCTCAGCGACTGCGCGATCGATTGCGCTGCGCGGATTGCTCGCCCCGCCCGCCGGGCCAGGTCTGTTGTTCAACGATGCATTGGGCGCCGCACCGCTGCCCGGCGCACCGCTGCCGGGTACATTTGTCCCCGGCGGGCCGCTGCCCGCCAGGCCACCCGCAGGATTTGGCGCAACCAGCGGCGGCACAACCGGCTGCACGAACGGCCGCGTCGTCGGCACGCTCACGGGCTGCAGCGGTGCCCCTGCTTCTGTGGATGGCGGCACAGCAGGCGTAACGGTCGGAATCGGGCCCTGCACCGGCAGGGTTCCCGCGGGCAGTGCAAATTCATTCGGGCTGTCCATGGCGCGCGGCGACATGGGCCGCGGCGGCGGCGTGAAGACCAGCAGCACATGACTCTCGCGCTCAAGCTTCGCCAGCGGCAGCGCCCGCACGCGGGCAAACGCACCGCCAGCCTCGCGGCTTACGCTGATGATCCGCGCAACCGGATAGCCGGCAGGAAAGCGTTGATCGAGCCCGGACGTGATCAACAGGTCGCCCTCTGCAATATCTCCGCTTTCGGTCACGTGGCGAACTTCCACCATGTCTGGTTCGCCCGTGCCGACCACAATCACACGGAAGCCACTGCGCACCACAGTCGCCGGCACAGCATGCGCGGCATCAGTGATCAGCATCACGCGACTGCTGAACGGTGTGACATCCACCACCTGACCGACCACACCATCGGCATCGACCACCGGCTGACCGATGTAGGCGCCGTCACGCGAGCCCTTGTCGAGCAGCACCTGTCGGGTCGAGGGGTTTGGCACCACGCCAACAATTTCGGCCGCGCGCACCTTCAAGGCCAGCCGTTGTTTGCTTTCAAGCAACAGCCGCAGGCGCGCGTTTTCGCTCTCCAGCACCGCCAGGCGCTGCAGCTCAAGATTCAAGCGCTCGACTTCTGCGCGCAGCCCATTGCGCTCTTCCATGAGATTCGAGCGATTGCTTGCGTTGTCATCGACAAAGCGCCCGAAGCGCGTCGGCGCATCGGCCATGACATACACCGGCAGCAATGCGAGGCTGGCCAACTGCCGCGGCGCGGCCATCCAGACGGTGGCGGTGTCGATGGCCAGCAGCAGCAGTGATGCCACAGTCAGCGCGGCAAACACCCAGGGACCGCGGGTATCGCGCAGAAACAGCGTACGCATGGCGGCTGCGCCCCTGCGCGAGCTATTCGGCCGACAGCAGGTCCGAGGTGGCGGATTCGTCCATCATGTCCAGCGCCTTGCCACCGCCCCGTGCAACACAGGTCAGCGGGTCCTCGGCAATGAACACGGGCAGTCCGGTCTCTTCCTGCAGTAGCCGATCGATATCCCGCAGCAGTGCACCACCGCCGGTGAGCACCATGCCCCGTTCAGCGATATCCGACGCCAGCTCAGGAGGGGTTTGCTCCAGCGCACTCTTGACGGCGCTGACAATCACCGCCAGCGGCTCCTGCAGGGCTTCAAGAATTTCATTGCTGTTCAGCGTGAAGCTGCGTGGCACGCCCTCAGCGAGGTTGCGGCCCCGCACGTCGATTTCGCGCACTTCCTTGCTTGGGTATGCCGTGCCGATTTCCTGCTTGATGCGCTCTGCGGTGGCATCGCCAATCAGCGAGCCCTGCGTGCGCCGCACATAGGAAACGATTGCCTCATCGAACCGGTCGCCGCCCACGCGGACCGACTCGGCGTACACCACGCCGTTGAGCGAGATGATGGCGATCTCAGTCGTGCCACCACCGATGTCGACCACCATGGTGCCGACGGCTTCGTGTACGGGCAGACCGGCGCCGATAGCGGCCGCCATTGGCTCTTCCAGCAGCCGCACACTGCGTGCACCCGCCGACAGCGCAGACTCGCGAATGGCGCGACGCTCGACCTCAGTCGATTTGCAGGGCACGCACACAACCACCCTTGGGCTCGGTCGCATGAACGAACTCTGGTGCACCTTGCGGATGAAGTGCTGCAGCATCTTTTCGGTGACCTGAAAGTCGGCGATGACGCCGTCCTTCAAAGGCCGGATTGCAGTGATGTTGCCGGGTGTGCGGCCGAGCATGCGTTTCGCATCCAGACCCACCGCCGCTACGGTGCGCTGGTTGTTGCGAACGCGAATGGCGACCACCGATGGCTCGTTCAATACGATGCCTTGATCGCGGACATAAATAAGCGTGTTGGCCGTTCCCAGATCGATCGCGAGATCACGTGAGAACAACCCCCGGAAATTCTTGAACATCGGGGTGGGGAATCCGAACAGCAGAGGGATTGGGCGAGCGCGTCTGCGCAGTCAGCCCGCAGCGGATGCGACTCTAACAATCCGCATACAAAACCAGCAAGGCACTTGTCGGAAAACAACGGAAAGGATCAGTGAAATGCAGTGAGGAACTGCAGGTCACTGGCACTGCCAGCGACGCATTTCGACGCGCAGCATCAACGCACGGCTTGGCGACACACGGCGTCGACAAGCAGCGAATGTGCTTGTGGTAGTTTTGCCGCCCACGCCCGCCCTCAGGTCGCACGGCAATCCTCATGAGCATCCCCCGCGAACAGTTGGACAAACTCGCCTATCTGGCGCAGCTGGCGATCCCTTCCGACGCGCGCGCAGATGTGGCCGTGCAACTGGCCGGCATCATCAGGATGGTGGAAGCCATCACCGCTGCAGACACACGCAACGTCGAGCCGCTGACGAACCCGATGGACAGCACCATGCGCATGCGCGCCGATGTTGTCAGCGAGGGTGACGAGCGCGCGGCCATGCAACGCATTGCGCCCGCAGCGCAGGACGGCTTCTATCTTGTTCCGCGCGTCGTCGAATAAAGCCGCGCACCATGCCAAGCACAAGCAACACAGACAACATGATTCCCGCAGAGTTGCAGACCGCTTCCGGTATTGCCGCGCAGCTTGCCGACCGCCGCGTCAGCAGCGTGGAAGTGACGCAGCTGTACATCGACGCAATCGGCCGGGCGAACCCGCAACTGAATGCCTTCATCACCGTCACGGGGGAGCAGGCGCTGCGCGCCGCAGCAGCTGCCGACACGGTGCACGCAGCAGGCCAGGCGGGGCCGCTCACCGGCGTGCCGATCCTGCACAAGGACCTGTTCTGCACCCGCGACGTCCGCACCAGTTGCGGCTCGCGCATGCTCGACAGTTACCTGGCGCCCTACGACGCCACTGTCGTCGCACGAACTCACAACGCCGGCATGCCCATGCTGGGCAAGGCCAACATGGACGAGTTCGCCATGGGCTCCTCCAACGAGCACAGCTGGTACGGCCCGGTGCTGAACCCCTGGGATCACAGCCGTGTGCCCGGCGGTTCGTCGGGCGGCTCGGCCGCCGCAGTTGCGGCCTGCATTGCGCCGATTGCCACGGGCACCGACACCGGGGGCTCCATCCGCCAGCCCGCCTCGTTCTGCGGACTTACCGGCCTGAAACCCACCTACGGGCGCGTGTCCCGCTACGGCATGGTGGCGTTTGCCTCCAGCTTCGATCAGGCCGGGCCGATGGCCCACACGGCCAAAGACTGCGCGCTGCTGCTGGCCGCGATTGCCGGGGCCGACGACCGTGATGCCACCAGCATGGCCAAGCCGGTGGATGACTACGTTGCAGGCCTGGGCCAAACCCTGCAGGGGCTGCGCATCGGCCTGCCGAAGGAGTACTTCGAGGGCCTAGCGCCCGCGACCGCCGCGGCCCTGCAGCAGGTGCAACGGGAACTCACCGCACTCGGCGCGCAATTCACCGAAGTCAGCCTGCCCAATACGGCGCTTGCCGTACCCGCGTACTACATCCTTGCGCCCGCCGAATGCTCGGCCAACCTGTCGCGCTTCGATGGCGTGCGCTTCGGCTATCGCTGTGAACAGCCGAAGGACCTCGCGGACCTCTACAGCCGCTCACGCTTCGAAGGCTTCGGCGCCGAAGTGCAGCGCCGCATCCTCACGGGCACCTACGTGCTGTCCATCGGCTACCACGATGCGTATTACGTGCAGGCACAAAAGGTACGCAGGCTCATTCAGAACGACTTCCTGCAGGCCTTTGCCGATGTCGACCTGCTGTTGACGCCGACCACCACCGGCCCGGCCTTCAAGTTCGGCGAACTTGCCGACCCGGTGTCGATGTATCTGCAGGACATCTACACCACCACGGCCAACCTGGCGGGCGTGCCCGCCATCAGCTTTCCGATGGGCCAGGACAATGGCCTGCCCATCGGCGCGCAGCTGATCGGCCCGCACTTCGGCGAAGCGCGGCTGCTGCGCGCTGCGCACCAATTCCAGCAACGCACCGATTGGCACGCCCGCAGGCCAACCAAGCCAGCACGGAACACTGGGGAGCCAGCATGACCGCCTACGAGACCGTCATCGGGCTGGAGATTCACTGTCAGCTTGCGACCCGATCGAAACTGTTTTCTGCGGCCAGCACCCAGTTTGGTGCCGCGCCGAACACCCAGGCCTGCGCAGTTGATCTGGGCCTGCCGGGCGCATTGCCCGTATTGAACGAGGCCGCCGTGCGCATGGCCGTGACCTTCGGCCTTGCGATCGGCGCCGATATCAGCCGGCGCTGCAGCTTCGACCGCAAGAATTACTTCTATCCGGACCTGCCGAAGGGCTACCAGATCAGCCAGATGGCGCAGCCCATCGTTGGCCGCGGCACGCTCGACTTCCGCATGACCGACGGCAGCCTGCGGCACCTCACCATTCATCACGCGCATCTCGAGGAAGACGCAGGCAAGTCCATTCACACACTGTTCCCCGGTCAGTCAGGCATCGACCTGAACCGCGCGGGTACACCGTTGCTTGAGATCGTCACCGAGCCAGAGCTGCGCTCTGCCGCGGAAGCGGTGGCCTTTCTCAAGCGCCTGCATGCGCTTGTCAGGTATCTCGGCATCTCCGACGGCAACATGAACGAGGGATCGTTCCGCTGTGACGTGAACGTGTCGCTGCGCCCCGTGGGCAGCACCGAACTGGGTGAGCGCACCGAGACCAAGAACATCAACTCGTTCCGCTTCGTGGAACGCGCCATCGCGGTGGAAACCGAACGCCAGGAGATTCTGTTACGGCGTGGCGATCGTGTACGCCGAGAAACCATGCTGTTCGACGAAGAGAACGACGAAACGCGACCGATGCGCAGCAAGGAATATGCGGACGACTACCGCTACTTTCCCGAGCCGGATCTGCTGCCGCTGGTGCTGGACGACGCCTACATCGCCGAGGTTCAAGCAGCACTGCCCGAGTTGGCAGATGCCAAACGCACACGTTTCCAGCATGAATATGGGCTGTCGGACTACGACGCCGAATACCTGACCACCGATCGCGCATTAGCCGACTACTTCGAGACTGCGACACGTGTGGGCGGCGATGCAAAGCTGGCCGCGAACTGGGTGATGGGTGATATCGCGGCCTGGGTAAACCGTCAGGAAGCTGAATTCGAGGCGTTTCCAATCAAGGCCGAGGAAATCGGCGCCGTGATTGCACGCATCAAGGACGGCACGCTGTCCAGCCGCACCGCGAAGACGCTGTTCGACGCACTGCTGCTGCATGCACAAACCGCGACACAGGGCGCGCCACGCACAGAACACCTGGATGTGGATGCACTGATCGCACAGCTTGGACTCAAGCAGGTCAGCGACGGCGGCCAACTGGATGCGCTGGTTGCCGAGGTCATTGCCGCCAATCCAAAACAGGTCGACGACTACCGCGCCAGCGACGTGGAGAAGCGCAAGAAAAAGCTTGGCTTCTTCGTCGGCGCGATCATGAAGGCCAGTGGCGGCAAAGCGAACCCGCAGGAATTGAACGAGCGTTTGATCAAGGCGCTCGGCTGATCTGCCGGTCTTGAACTGCGGTCAGTCGCGGTCCGACCTGCCCTTCTACAGTCACCATTCACAGGCAGCATCCCAATGACCACAGCGCACCCAGGCTTCGACCCCGTAACGCTCGCACGCATCGCACCCAGCCTTGACGAGGTCGTCAGCGCCGGTGATCTGTCCGGCGCCGTCACGCTGGTGTGGCGCGCCGGTGCACTCGCACAGGTGGACTGTGTGGGCATGCGCGACATCGCGGCCGCGGCGCCCATGCGGCGCGACACGCTGTTCCGCATCGCCTCGATGACCAAGCCGGTCACCTCAGTGGCTGCGCTGATGCTGATCGAGGCAGGCAAGTTGCGCCTCGATGATCCGATCAGCCGCTGGCTGCCCGAGTTTGCGCAGATGCGTGTGTTGCGCGACCCGACCGGGCGCTCGACGACACGCTGCCCGCGACGCGCGCAATCACCGTCGACGATCTGTTCACCCATCGCGCCGGGCTCGCGTACGCATTCACATCCATCGGGCCCATTGCCAGAGCCTATGAGCAGGCGCTGCCACCCGGTCTCGCGCCTGACGACTGGCTGAAGGCGCTCGCTGCCTTGCCGCTGAGCTTCCAACCCGGCGATCGCTTTCACTACAGCCACGCCACCGATGTGCTGGGCTTTCTGGTCGGGCGCGTCGCCGGCACCTCCCTGCGGGACTTTCTCTGCGAGCGCATCTTCGCGCCACTGAACATGCCGGACACAGATTTCTTCGCGCCCGCCACCAAGCAGGCACGCACCGCGAAGGTCTATCGCCAGGATGCTGCCAGCGCCGCGCTGAACGAAGTGCCATTTCCGCAGCTGAATGCGGCGCCGAAGTTCTGCTCCGGTGGTGGCGGGTTACTGGCCCCGGTCGACGATTACCTGCAGTTCGCACGCATGTTGTTGCAGGAAGGCGAACTGGACGGCGTGCGCTTGCTGCAACCGGCCAGCGTGCAGCTGATGTGTGCCAACAGACTGACCGAGGCGCAACGGCAGATCACCTTCATGGGCATGCCGTTCTGGGGTGGTCAGGGCTTTGGACTTGGGGTCTCCGTGATCACCGATCCGGCCAAGCAGGCCTGGATGGGCGCAGGCAACACCGGCGCGTTCGGCTGGCCCGGCGCCTTCGGCACCTGGTGGCAGGCAGACCCCGCGCAGCAACTCATCAGCATCTTCATGATTGCGAACTCGACGCCACTCGCGCCGGATATGGCTTCACAGCTGGCAACCGGGCAGCGTCTCGGTGCGCGGGCTGCATTGCCGACCTTCCAACGCCTGGTGTATGGCGCGCTGCGCGGTTGACCTGATGTGGGCCCGCTGCGCTGACCGTGCTCGTGATGTTGCTGCCGCTGCTGCGCCGCATTGCGCATGTTCATCTTTCCGCTGTTCGGCGCGCACTGCAGCCTGTATGCACTTCGGCATGACATTCAACTGCAGCGATGTTGAACAACCGCTCGACCCGCTTCAATTCATCCGTGTACGTCGCTCATATCTCGTGCGATTTGCAGCAATCAAGGATATTCAGCCATGGTTGCACGGCGATCAGAAGCGGGTGCTGAATAGCGGCGTGATGGTCAATCTGTCGCGTCGCTATCGGGAGCGATTGCGCGCAGTCGCCAACTCGTCCGCGTGACGCCATGCGTCGCTCCGGCCGACACACCCCCCAACCATCAGGAGCAGACATGGGCAACAACGACGCCACAGGCGCTGATCTCGGCAGCGTGACGAGCGAACGCATCGAGCACATCCTGCACATCTGTGTCGACCGCCATACAAAGATGAACGGCTTCACGCCGGAAATGTTCCAGGCGCTCGAAGCCGCACTCACACACCTCGACACCGACGCGGACCTCTGGGCAGGCGTCATCAGCTTCGTCGGCCCGCACAGTACTGCCGGACTCGATCTGCCGCGTTTTGCCGCCTCGATGCGTGCTGCGCCCCAGCCCTCAGCGCCGAATGTAACGCCCACGTCAGGCACGGTTTCTGACGTGACGCCGGGCATCGATGCGTTCGCACTGAAGCGCCGCTGCAGCAAGCCGGTCGTGATGGCCGTGCAAGGCATCACATTCACCATCGGCATCGAGATGATGCTGGCAGCCGACATTGTGGTGGCCGCGGATGACTGCCGCTTCTGCCAGATGGAGCCAAAGCGCGGCCTTGCAGTTTTTGGCGGTGCACATGTGCGCTATGTGGAACGCGCCGGCTGGGGCAACGCCATGTATCACCTGCTCCGCGCTGATGAGTTCGGCGCCGCCCGCGCGCTGCAGCTGGGCTTCGTGCAGGAGGTGGTGCCAGCGGGGCAACAAGTGTCGCGCGCACTCGCGATCGCAGAGGAGATCTGTGCACTTGCACCGGTCGCCGTGCAGGAGATCAAGCGCGGTGCGCTGCGTTACCTCGAAGCCGGCGAGCAGGCCGCGTTCGCGGAAATCCCAACGATGCGTGCCCGTTCAGCTGGTTCAGACGATTTCTCAGAGGGGCTGGCCTCATTTCGCGAGAAGCGCGCGCCGCGTTTCACTGGACGTTGAACATACAATCCGACCAACGGGGTGATCAAAGTCGGCAAGGTTGGCGCCTGGCGCGCCCTGCCATGCGTCTCGCCTCACACCGCGGTATTCCAGTACCGCAACTGCCAGGCACGAACGACATGCCGCCTGCGCGGCGTGGGCAACGTACTGCCATTCACACCGTACTCCCTGGACATCAATGCACAGCCGGCAATGCATCAACCTTCCTTACACAAACTGCGAACAAGGATGCCTGACTGGCAATGCCCATCTGATCCACTTGGCGTGTCAGGGGATCCACACGCGGCCCTCGTGCTCAACGAGTAGCCGCCGTTCACACAAGAAATCGTCACTACCCAGCCTGCAGTCAAATAGCCAAGTTTGACTGGAGACCCAGCCGATCATGCGTGCGCGCGCCAAATGCGATGCATGCTTGGCGCACTGCTCGGTCGCCGGCCAATGACGACATGCAAAACAAGAGTCTGCTGTTGACCCGGACCCGAGTACCGGCAGCGCGATACATCTGGGCTATCGCATTCGCGCTCTGCACGGCGCAGCAGCTGCACGCCGAACGCACGCCCAGCATGCCGCCAATGCAACGCCAGCCCGACACCCAATGGCCCACCTGGGGCAGGTCGATGGCCGGCTGTATCTCTCCTCGCCTTATGGCCACGTGCTGGCGTTGAGCCCAACCACCGGCCGCACGCTGTGGCGCTTCGACGCGCGCACGCCAAAAAACCGCGACTACAGCGAGAACACTTCACGCGGCGTGAGCTTCTGGCGCGACGCCGTGGCAACCCCGGACACGCGCTGCGCAACCCGCATATTCCAGGGCACGCTGGACGCACGCCTGATTGCGTTGGACGCAGCCACGGGACTGCCGTGTCCGCAGTTTGGCCGCGCGGGCACCGTTGACCTCAATACCGGCAGCCGGCCGCGCGATCCGGGCGGCTATCTCGTCTCCTCGCCGCCCGTGCTGTGGCGCGATCTGGCGATCACAGGATCAGCCGTCGGTGACAACCGCGCGCTCGATGTCGAACTGGGCATCGTGCGTGCGTTCAACGCGCGTACAGGCGCATTGGTGTGGCGCTGGGATCCCATCCCCCGCGATGCCAGCAACCCGGTCTATCGCGAGTGGTCACCGGCTGCGGCGCGCCTGACCGGCGCGGCCAACGCGTGGACCGTGCTGTCCATCGATACCAAGCGCGGACTGTTGTTCGTGCCCACGGGGTCGGCCGGCCCCGACTTCGACGGCAGCCAGCGCCCCGGCAACAGCCGTCACGCGAACTCGCTGGCAGCACTCGATGCTGCAAGCGGCCGCGTTGTGTGGGCACAGCAGCTCGTGCATCACGATCTGTGGGATTACGACCTGCCCGCGCAACCCGTGCTGATCGACCTGCAACGCAACGGCCAGCACATACCTGCCGTGGTGCAGGCGACCAAGATGGGCATGCTGTTCGTGTTCCGCCGCGATAATGGCGCGCCACTGTTTCCCATCACGGAACGCGCAGTGCCAAAGTCGGACGTGCCCGGCGAACAGACATCGCCCACGCAACCGTTCTCGGCGCTGCCACCGCTGCTGCCGCTGCGCGCCATCACGCCCGACGGCGCCTGGGGCCTGACTCTCATCGACCGCGCGATGTGCCGGCGGCGCATCGCCGCCCTGCGCTCAGAGGGCATCTATACACCGCCAAGCACACGCGGCACGTTGCTCTGGCCCGGTTACAGCGGCGGCAGCAACTGGGGCAGCGTAGCCTTCGATCCCGCACGACAGTTCGTTATCGCCAATGTGAATCGCCTGCCCTTCGAAGTGCAGCTGGTGCCGCGCGCACAGCTGGAACACGCGGCACATTCCGACGAGCACCCGGACTCCGAATACGCGCGTCAGACCGGCGCGCCCTATGGCATGCGCCGCGAGCTGATCACCTCACCCCTTGGCGTGCCCTGCACTGCGCCGCCCTGGGGCACGCTGGCGGCAGTCGATCTGCGCCGTGGTCGCATCGCCTGGCAGGTGCCATTGGGCACCAGCGAAGATATGGCGCCCTGGCCGTTCAACGGTATTCGCGGCATGCCGAACATGGGTGGGCCGCTGGTCACCGCCGGTGGGCTGGTGTTCATCGGCGCCGCCTCCGATGACTACCTTCGCGCGTTCGACATCCGCAATGGGAATCTGCTGTGGCAGCACCGGCTGCCGGCCGGCGGTCAGGCCACGCCGATGACCTACCGCAGTGGCGGACGGCAGTACGTGGTCATTGCCGCCGGCGTGCACGGCGGCATTGGCACGACGCGCGGTGACCCTGTCGTGGCGTTTGCATTGCCGGCCGGACAGCAATGACGCGACTGCTCGCAAGCCACCGGCAACATCTCGCACGTGTGACATGTCGCACGCAATGACCAAGCATCGTCCTACAGCCGCGACCGCGCAGACTTGTCAGGCTGGCGCGCCCAGCTCACTGGTGCAGCAGGCATGCAGCACGCACGATCTCTACGCCTGCCCGAATGGCCATGTGCTGGCGCATCCGAGCCGCACACGCCGGAACTTGCAGCCGCAGTCAGCCTGATCACAGGCGAACCCATCGCGCGGGCCCAAGCGCTGCTGCAGTACTCGATGCAGCAGACCAATGCCTTCCAACGTGACTACGACTGGCTGACCGCACACACCTGGGCGCAAACCCAACGCCACATCGAGCGCTGCGCGTTGCCACAGTCCGCCGAGCTGCACACGGCGCTGCAGGGCATCGATCGGCCCGTCATCCTGGCCTGCAGCCACGCCGGTAACTACCTCACGGGCCTCCTGCGCCTGTTGACGGAACTGCCCGACGTGCAGGCCCTGACAATGATCAAGCGCCCCGCTGCAAGCGAACGCGAACAACGTCTGCATGCGCACGTGGCTCGCCTGGGCATCGACGTGCAGGTATTGCGCATCGCCGAACGTCCGCTGCTGCGTGCCCTGGAGGCGCTGCGGCAGCAGCGCCATGTGGCGCTGATGGTCGATGTGCCGCCCAGCTTCGGCGTCACCGGGCTTGCGCCCGTGCAGTTGTTCGACCACCCCGCACACATGCCGGAAGGGCCGGCGGCCCTGGCGGTTGCGGGCCGGGCGTTGCTGCTGCCGATCACGGTTCATCGGGCTGGCGTCAGCCACGCAGTCCGGCTTGGGGCATTGATAGATGCCGCCCCGCACGGCCAGGAGGACCGCCGCAGCGCAACCCAACGCGTGCACCGGGCCCTCGCAAGCCAGCTGGTCCACTGGCTCCGCGCCTGGCCCGAAAGCTGGATGCTCTGGCCGCATCTGCCCAGCTACTTCGCCAATCGCGAGCCTTCACAGCGCCATATCCAGCGGCAACAGCACGCGGGGGCGGGAAAAAACGCCAGTGCCACCGTAGAATCGCCGCCCCCGCACACTGGACCTTCGAATGGCCGGCTATCAACTGACGCACCTGCAGGCCCTTGAGGCCGAGAGCATGCACATCATTCGCGAAGTGGCGGCCGAGTTCGCCAATCCCGTGATGCTGTACTCCATCGGCAAGGACTCATCCGTGCTGCTGCATCTGGCGCGCAAGGCGTTTCATCCCGGCCGCATTCCATTTCCGCTGCTGCACGTGGATACGACCTGGAAGTTCCGCGAGATGATCGAGTTCCGCGATCGCACGGCCAAAGAGCTGAACCTCGACCTCATCGTGTACATCAATCAAGACGGCGTGAAGGCTGGGGTGAACCCCTTCAGCGTCGGCAGTCGCAAGCACACCGACATCATGAAGACCGAAGGCCTGCTGCAGGCCCTCGACAAGTACGGCTACGACGCTGCGTTCGGTGGCGCGCGCCGCGATGAAGAAAAGTCCCGCGCAAAAGAACGCGTGTATTCGTTCCGCGACCAGAACCATCGCTGGGACCCGAAGAACCAGCGCCCGGAACTGTGGAACCTGTACAACGGCAACGTGCGCAAGGGCGAAGAGATCCGGGTGTTCCCGATCTCCAACTGGACTGAGCTGGACGTATGGCAGTACGTGTATCAGGAGCAGATACCCATCGTGCCGCTGTACTTCGCCAAGGAGCGTCCGGTCGTTGATCGCGATGGCACGCTGATCATGGTCGACGACGATCGCATGCCATTGAAACCCGGCGAAGTGCCGGAGATGAAGCGAGTGCGCTTCCGCACGCTGGGCTGCTACCCGCTCACGGGCGCCATGGAATCCGACGCCGACACACTGCAGGGCATCATTCACGAGATGCTGCTGTCGCGGCAGTCCGAACGTCAGGGTCGGGTGATCGACCATGACTCATCGGGCTCGATGGAAATGAAGAAACGCGCGGGTTACTTCTAGCCGCGCGTCACCAGCGGCCAACTGCACTTTTCAAACAATACGAACGCGAAAGAACCATCACCATGACCGAGCCGCTTCGCCTCGAAGACATCGAGCCCTATCTCAAGCAGCAGGAACGCAAGGAACTGTTGAAGTTCCTCACCTGCGGCAGCGTGGACGATGGCAAGAGCACGCTGATCGGGCGGCTGCTGCACGACTCTGCCGCGCTCTATGAAGATCAGCTCGATGCACTGAAGCGCGACAGCAAAGTGTCCGGCACGCAGGGCGATGAGATCGACCTTGCGCTGCTCGTCGATGGTCTGCAGGCCGAGCGCGAACAAGGCATCACCATCGATGTGGCCTACCGCTATTTCTCGTCGCCGAAGCGCAAGTTCATCATCGCCGACACGCCCGGGCACGAGCAGTACACCCGCAACATGGCCACCGGTGCGTCGAACTGCGATGTGGCCGTCATCCTCATCGACGCACGCTACGGCGTGCTGCCGCAAACGCGCCGGCACAGCTTCATCGTGTCGCTGCTTGGCATCCGCCACGTGATCGTGGCCATCAACAAGATGGACCTGCGCGATTACAGTGAGGCGGTGTTCGATGAAATCTCGGCCGACTACCGCGCGTTTGCATCAAGGCTGGCCATCGACGAGATGCACTTCGTGCCGATCTCGGCGCTGAAGGGCGACAACATCGTGCGGGCCAGCGAGCACATGCCCTGGTACCAGGGTGCACGCCTGATGCACCTGCTGGAAACGATCCGCATCGGTGATCGGAATCTCACCGACTTCCGGTTTCCCGTGCAGCGCGTCAACCGCCCGGACCTCGATTTCCGGGGCTACAGCGGCACCATCGCATCGGGCATTGTTCGCTCTGGCGATCAGATCATGGTGCTGCCATCGCGACGCATGAGCACGGTCAAGTCGATCGTCAGCTTCGAAGGCGATCTCGAAGAAGCATTTGCCCCACAGGCTGTCACGCTGACGCTGACCGATGAAGTCGACATCTCGCGCGGCGACATGCTGGTCAAGCCAGACAACGTGCCGCGCTGCCAGGACCGCTTCGACGCCATGCTGGTGTGGATGTCTGAAACGCCCATGCAACCCGGCACCACCTATGTGTTCAAGCACACCACCCAACAGGTGCAGGGGCGCGTGACGGCAATTCGCCATCGCATCGACGTGAACAGCCTTGAAGAAGGGTCTGCCGGCGAGCTGGGCCTGAACGAGATCGGGCGCTGTGACATCGCGCTCAGTACGCCCATCGCCTTCGACGCCTACGGCAACAATCGGGTCACTGGCGCGTTCATCATCATCGACCGCATCAGCAATCTCACGCTGGGCGCCGGCATGATCGCGGCCGGCAACAACAACACCGCCAGCCCTGACAAATGGGCTGAGGTGCCACACGGTGAGCTCAGCACGACCACCTCGCGCATTTCGCCGGAACAACGTCGCGCACGTCTGCGCCAGGGGCCCGCCACGGTGCTGCTGACCGGGCTCGCCGGGGTGGGCAAGAGCACCATCGCCGTGGCACTGGAGCGCCTGCTGTTCGAGGCCGGCCACATGGCCATCGTGCTCGACGGTCAGAGCTTGCGCCAGGGCGTCAGCCGGGACCTGGGCTTCAGCGCAGAAGAGCGCAGCGAGAACGTGCGCCGCGCCGCCGAGATTGCGCACATGCTGAACGCCAACGGGCTGCTGTGCATCGTCGCCATGCTGGCGCCGCACCGCGTGGCGCGGGAGCGCGCCAAACAGATGATTGGTGATGGCCGCTTCCTGGAGGTCCATGTCGAGGCCAGCATCGAGACCTGCCGAGCGCGGCAACCCGCGTTGTATGCGCGGGCGGACAGCGGCGAATTCCCGTCCTTCCCCGGGGTGAGCAGCGTGTTCGAGGCACCGATGCGGCCGGACCTGACCATCAACAGCGAGCGCACCGACGTGGTCGCAAGCGCCGAGGCCATCCTGGCGCTGTTGCGTCAGCGCGGCATCCTCGACACCTGATCCGGCGGTGCGACCGGGCTGTGCCATAAGCATATGAAGCGCCCGCACTTCTAATAGCTGCCGTGGGCGTGGAGAATGCGCGCCTCATTTTCAACGGGGCATATCATGGCCACCCAAACTGACGTCGTCATCGTCGGCGCCGGTCCTTGT
>CAMAVY010000116.1 GCA_945861675.1 Klebsiella pneumoniae
GACCGAGTTCGCCAACGGTCCACAGGTCGCCCTGCGCCTGCTCAAGCGCTCTGTGTACAACGCCTATGAGATGACCCAGGAACAAAGCTTCGACGAGATCGCCTCGAAGACCGCCATCTCCGACCACCATCCTGATGCGCGCGAAGGCGTCGCCGCATGGCAGGCGAAGCGCGCGCCACACTTCAATCGCTGGCTTGAAGCGTCTGCGCCGGGCACTGACACAGATACAACGCGCGTGATGGAAGCCATTGCGCGCCTGGAGACCGAGATCAAGCGCGCCGGTATGGAAACTCAGGTGCTGCGCCAGCTCGAACAGCAGTTGCTGCGGCAGGCACGCAAGCCATAACCAACGCGCCATGCGACGCATCGCGGCTGAGCCTCTTCATCTTCTTCATCTTCTTCATCCACACACCGGAACCCACCTATGCACCTTCGACATGTCGCAGCGACCACCGCGACGCTGCTGCTCTGCACCCTCGCGCTTGCGCTCAATGCCGCAAGCGCGCCCGCAAGTCTCACGGGCGCATGGCAACTCACCGTCGAGTCGCCGATGGGGAAACGTTCGCCGACAGTGGTGCTGAAGCAGGAAGGCACGGGACTGACCGGAACCTACACAGGGCAATTCGGATCAGCGCCAGTCACCGGCAGCGTCGCGGGGAGTGAGTTCACATTCACGTTCAAAGTGTCGGCCATGATGCGCGAGGCAGTCATCACCTATGCCGGCAAGCTCGATGGCAATGCCATCAGCGGCAAGATACAGGCCGGCGGCATGGGCGAAGGTGTATTCAGTGGTGTGCGCAAATGAAGCTGTTGCCGCGCGCCGAGCGTGCATGCCTGTTGTGTGCGGCACATGGGCGTCACTGAGGAAGAGCGCGTCTGGGCACGGGTCGATGGAATAGACCTGCTGGTCCGTCTGTATCGGCCCGATGGCCGAATGTCGCATGAGCGCAACTCCGCCGATGCGCTGCCCGCAATCATCGACGTGCACGGCGGCGCCTGGAGCAGCGGCGATCGCAGCGCAGGCGAGCTGTACAACCGCCATCTTGCCGCCGCAGGTTTTCTGGTGGCTGCAATCGACTTTCGCCAAGCGCCTGCGCACCGCCATCCGGCGGCAAGTTGCGACGTGGTTGCGGCCGTACGCTGGCTGCGTTTGAACGCCGCCGCACTGGGTGCGCGCGCAACGCAGATCGGCTTGATCGGGAGTTCCTCTGGCGGGCACCTGGCCATGCTCGCCGCTACTCGACACGCCGCGCCAGAACATCGCGGCACATCGATTCTGGATGCCGATGACATTGCAGCAGCCCACGACGAGATCGATGCGGCTGTCGACTATGTCATCGCGCTCTGGCCGGTGTCGGATCCGTTCTTTCGCTATCGCTATGCGAAGCGCGCAGGCATTGAACGTCTGGTCGCAGGCCACAATGCCTACTACGCGAACGAGGAAGAGATGCGCGCGGCAAGTATCCCGCGGCTCGTGACGGCGGGAGAAGCGCAGGCTTTGCCGCCATTGCTCGTTGTGCAACCCGGTGAAGACGGCAACGTGCCCATGGAAATGACATTCGACCTGCTGCGCGCGTGGCAAAGTCGCGGCGGCAAAGTGGAGTACGCGTATTTTCCCGACATGCCGCATGCATTCGGGCATCGAGCAGGCTCGGCCACAACCGACATGCTGCTGCAGATCACGGATTTTGCGCGGCGAAGAACAGCACGTAACTGAGGCGACCGCCCGGCACTGGAACAGCTATGCACAGCAACGAAGACGCAACCGACCTCGGCTTCACCCTCCGCAAACAGAAGAACGGGGACGTGGACATCCTGCATCACGACCGCAGCGCATCCACGCTGCGGGGCGCAGACGCACTGAAGTTCATGCAGGCTGTTGCTACCCGTGCGGCTGGTCGTAACCACGCCGATGCACAACAGCGTATGGCGCGCACCACCGGCAACTACAAACACGGCAATGAGCGCACAGCCAAGGAACACCCACGGAATCGCCGCCAGGTCCCGACGCACCCAGCGCACCACTCAGCACAATCAACTCACTGGAGTTCTCCATGCGCCAATACCTTCTGTTTCTGTTACTGCCCCTCCTGACCGCATGCGGCGGACCGTGGCTCATTCTCCCCGGTGGCGCGTTGGACGGCACCGTGACACCACCACCCGAAGACTGGTCTGCGGCCGAATCGGTCAGCACGATCCAAGTGGAGTTCCGACCCAGTGACCCCTATTCGCACAACATCTGGGGCGTGGGCGTTGGCCGCGATCTATACATCGCCACCGGCGATGGCGGCACACGCTGGACGCCGATGGTCACCAGCGATCCGCACATGCGTGCACGCATCGGCACTGCGCTATACGAGTTGCGCGCCGTGCCCGTGACAGATGCCGCAGAACGCGCCCGCGTCACTGCCGTCTACGTCAGGAAGTACGATCTCGACGCCGCCGACAATTGGTTGCTGGACGGGCTGATCTTTCGCCTGGACCGGCGCTGAGCAATACCCGGTCGAGCCGCTCGTGCGGCTCGTGCGGCTCGATCGGGCAGCAGCACTACTTCGCGCCGCCCACAATCACCTTGCCCACCGCCTCATTGCGGCCCACACGATCGATTGCTGCGGGCACGTTGTCGAACGCGAACACCTGGTCGATGGGCGTGTGGATCCTGCCGGCTTCCGCCATCTGACACAGCATTTCGTGTTGAGCGCGCGTTTCATCGAGGCTGCGCGCACCAGGGAATGCGCCGACCAGCGAGTAGCTGCGCAGCACCGCATTCAACGGATCGATCTTTGCCCAGGTGCCGCTGGAATAGCCGATCAGAATCACGCGCCCATGCCGTGCGATGCATTTCACCGCCTGGTCGTAGGCGGCGCCGCCGACCGGATCGAAGATCATCTGCACACCCGCGCGGCCGATGATCTGCTGCACGCCTTCATTGATGGGTGTGTCGCGATAATTGATGACGTGGTCGGCGCCCAGCGCTCGACAGAAGTCGACCTTCTCGGCCGAACTCACGGTGGCAATGACCGTCGCACCGACCGCCTTGCCAAGTTGTATCGCCGCCGAACCTGAGCTGCCTGCGCCACCGAGCACGAGCATTGTCTCGCCGGCCTGCAATTGCCCACGCTGAATCACGCCGACATAGCCGGTGTGGAATGGCACCCAGAAGCCTGCGGCCTGTTCGCTCGACATGCCGTGCGGCATGCGCAGCGTGGCCGCCTCATGCACCTGACAGCGCTCCGCGAAACCGCCCATGCCTTCTGCGAAGCGCGTTGAACTGATGACGCGATCGCCCACGCGCAGCGTGCAGTTGGCGCCGACCGCAGTGACGGTGCCGGCAACTTCCTGCCCAGGTGTGATTGGCGGCACACGCACCGCCGGATAGGTGCCGCGCAGCATCAGCACGTCCGGCAGCCCGACGCCGGCCGCATCGACGCGCAACTCGACCATGCCGGCGCCGAGTTCAGGCAACTCACGATCGGCCAGCGCCAGCACGTCCTTTGCATCGCCAAATTTGTCTGCGCGCCAGTACTGCATGTTTGTTCCTCACGGGTTTGCTGTGGCTGAAAGGGTCCAGAAGGGCGTTGTGACGAGCAATGCACGCCACCTGATTCGACGCGAGTATCGCCCGGAAGCGCGGCCATCGATAAATCATTTAGGCTCCCACCGCTCACTCAATCCACGTTGCGGTAATCGGGAGAACACCATGGCGAGCGAACTGCCTCTGAGCGCCGAGGAGATACGCGAGCTGCGCATGGCGCTCGAAATCGAGAAGGTCAAGAAGGTCAAGCTGCTGTATTCACAGCTCATGGACGCGCGCGACATCGAGGGCCTGATCAACATCGTGTCCGACGATGCGGTCTGCGAATACGGTCCCTACGGCGTGTGGCGCGGCCGCAAGGAAATCTACGACGGTTGGAAGGCTGTATTCGAGGGTTCACAGCCCTACGCCGGGTTTCACGTCACCACCAATCAATGGGTGGAGATGACCGGCCCAACGAGCGCGAAGAGTCGCGCCTATCTCATCGACATCGTGCATGAGCCGGATCCACGTACCGATCCGGTCATCTGGTACGGCATCTACGACGAGGACTACGAGAAGATTGCCGGGCACTGGAAGATGACGTTCTGCCGCCTGGAGTTTCTCTGGCCGAAGCGGCTTGTCAGCGCTGAGTTTCCGCGCGCGATGGTGCCGGTCAGCCTGATGTAGCCACAAGCGGGTTGGTGCGGCTGACACCCGCACCAACACCGCCGCTTCAAGACCATTCATCGCGCATCCGCTTGCGCGACGTCAGCACGCGTAGATCAGGAGCCGCAGCGGATTGCGCATCGCCCGCGCATACGCGCTGAACTCGACGCCAGCCGGCGGCTGCACGGGCTGTGGCTCATCGATGTCAGCAATCACGAAGCCAGCGTCCCGCAGGTCCCGCGCAATCCGGGACAACGGACGACGGTAGAACTGCACCGGGCCAACGTCCCAGGTCTCTTCGATCAGATCGGTAGCGAAGTAGTCGCCTGTCGGCGACTTCTGCATGTCCGTCAACGGATGATGGGTGGAGAACACCAACTGACCACCCGGTCGCAACACGCGCCGAAACTCCCGCAGCGTTGGCAACCAGTCGCGCAGGTAGTGCAGCACAAGAATGCTGACGACCAGATCGAACGATGCATCAGCGGCGAACGAGAGCGGCTCGGCCAGGTCGGCCTGCAGCGCCTTTACGCGACCGTCAGTGCGCGCCTGAGTACGCCGCACGAACTCGACATTCAGATCACACGCAGTGACGATCGCGCCCTGCTCGACCATGTAATGCGTGTAGAACCCGGGCCGGCATCCAGCACGGCGCGACCCGCCAGTGCAGGCAGAAAGCGCACGACAGCAGGCCGCTCGCAATAGACGTTCCAGGGCTTCGCATCCTGCAGATCTGCGTACTTCGACGCGAGTGCCTCATAGTTCGCGCCGGTGTGCTTCTGCTGCTCTTCCATGCGCGTGCTCCTGCGTGTGGGCGGAACCTATTGGCCCTGCTGCATGCAACAAGGCTGCGTGCGACAAGTCCTATGGCATGCTCCCACATCGTCCAGCTCGCGCGAGGCAAACAGCATGGATCTGTCAGGGAAAGTCGCCGTCATCACCGGTGCGGCCAGTGGCATTGGCGCAGCGTGCGCGCGTGAGTTCGCACGCCGTGGCGCACGCGTTGCAGTGGTCGATCGCAATGCGAGCGCCGCGCACGACGTTGCTGCTCCGATAGGCGGCATTGCCGTGCATTGCGACATTGCCAATGAATCCGCGGTCGACGCCATGGTGCGCAACATCGAAGCAGCACTTGGGCCGATCGACATCTTCTTCAACAACGCAGGCGTCGCGACGGGCGGCGATCCGCTCAGCACACCCATCGATGTGTGGGCCGATCAATGGCAGATCAACGTCATGAGCCACGTGTATGCCATTCGCGCCGTGCTGCCGGGCATGCTGCAGCGTGGCTCGGGCTACATCCTGCATACGGCATCGATGGCCGGCATTCTGACGTCGGCCGGCAATGCGACCTATGCCGTCACCAAACACGCTGTCGTGGGCCTGGCTGAATGGATGGCCATCACCTATCACGACCAGGGCATCCGCACATCGTTGCTGGCACCACTGGGGGTCAACACACCTATGCTGGGCACCGTGATCGGAGAAGCAGCGCGCGCTGCCCTGGGGCCTATCAAGGAACCCGAGGATGTTGGCCGAATGGTGGCCGACGCGATCGAGGAAGAGCGCTTCCTGATCCTCACCGATCCGCAGGCCGAGAAGTGGATGCAGAACAAGAGCAGCGACCTGCCACGCTGGTTGCACGGAATGCGGCGCGCGCTTCGGCTGGGCGGCTAGTCGGCCAAGCTGTGATCGGGGTGCTGGAGCTGGCCTCGTGCTCGGTCGGAAGTTTTTCTTGTGGACATACCAACCGATCGGTATGTTCGGCCCATGAAGACCAGAACGACCCGCTCAGATCGAACCCCCTTGGCACAAGAGACCAAGCCACCTGGCGCGCGCCCGAAACTGCTTGAGACCGCCACGACGCTTATCCGCAGCCGAGGCTTCGCCGCTACGTCGGTGGACGCCTTGTGTGCGGCCGCGGGCGTCACCAAAGGCGCGTTCTTTCACTACTTTCCAAGCAAGGACGCGCTCGGCGTAGCCACCGCGGAATACTGGTCCGAGACGACGGGCGCCATGTTCGCGAGCGCGCCATTTCACGACCACGCAGACCCGTTGGCGCGCGTGCTCAGTTACATCGACTTCCGCAGCGAGTTGATTGCCGGCAGTCCGGAAGCGTTCACCTGCGTGGCGGGCACCCTGGTGCAGGAAGCCTTCATGACGAGCCCCGCCATCCGCGCGGCATGCGATGCATCCATCTCCGGCCACGCCGCCACGCTCGAAGCAGACATCGACGCGGCGCTTGCGCAACACGGTGTGAGCGACGTGTCCGCTGCCGATCTCGCACTGCATATCCAGGCCGTACTGCAGGGCGCGTTCATTCTGGCCAAAGCCAAGGGCGACGCTGCTGTTGCCCGTGCGAACATCGTGCACCTGCGGCGCTACCTGGAACTGCTGTTCAAGAGCAATGCGCCGCAACGCAAGGTCAACAGGACAAAACAGAGCACAACGTGATCAACCGACACGGCACACACATCTGGTACCAACTGCTGACACACGATGTCGACGCGGCCGCCACGTTCTACGGCGCCGTTCTGGGCTGGACTGTGCAGCACATCGGCGCACCGGGCGCAAGCTACTGCCGCATTCACAGCGGCACCGAAGGCGTTGCTGGCATGGTCGCCATTGCACCAGGAATGGCCAATGCCAGCCTCGGAACGTTGTGGTTGGGCTACATCGGTGTAACGGACGTCGACGCAACCGTTGCACGTATCCGAGCGACCGGCGGCGGCGTCCACGTTCCGCCAACCGACATCCAAGGCGTTGGCCGCTTCGCGATGGTGAACGATCCGCAAGGTGCGGTGTTTTACGTGATGCGTGGCGGTAGCGATGAACCCAGCACAGCGTATGCACCAGGGCAGCGGGGCCACGCGGGTTGGCAGGAGCTGCACACCAGCGACTGGCAGGCGGCAGCGCGGTTCTACGCCGACAATTTCGGTTGGGCGCGCGGCCCGGCGATGGACATGGGACCCGTGGGCACCTATCAGCAGATGACCGACAGCAGCGGCAACGCGCTGGGCGGAATGATGAATGCCACGACCTTCCCGACGCCCGCCTGGCTGTACTACTTCAACGTCGGCGAAATCGATGCTGCCGGACAGGCAGTCGTCGCAAACGGTGGCACCATCCTGCGGCCCGCACACGAGGTGCCCAGCGGCGACTGGATCATTCAGGCGCGCGACCCGCAGGGTGCGCTGTTCGCGTTGACCGGTCACCGCAACTAGGAGCGCCACATGTCCAGAATTACGCCTTGTCTGTGGTTCAACGGCGACGCAGAAGCCGCGGCCAATTTCTACGTCGCGCTGTTTCCAGATTCTGCCGTCGGCAGCCTTGCGCGCTGTGGGGAAGGCATGCCGTTTCCCGCCGGCACCGCGCTGATGGTGGAGTTCAGCTTGAGCGGCCAGCGCTATCAGGCACTGAACGGCGGTCCGCAGTATCCGCACACCGAAGCGTTCTCGCTATCGGTCAGCTGCGCCGATGCAGAAGCCGTTGATCGCTACTGGTACGCCCTGACCGCCAACGGTGGTTCAGAGGGGCAATGTGGCTGGCTGAAGGATCGCTTCGGCGTGTCCTGGCAGATTGTGCCCGAGGGGCTAGGCACACTGTTGGCCGATCCTGACGCAGGCCGTCGCGCACGTGCCTCGGCCGCCATGATGCAGATGAAAAAGCTTGACCTGCCTGCAATGCAGGCGGCGGCAGACGCCGTGCCCGCAACCGCAACATACACACGCGGAACCCAACCATGAGCGGCACGTCAGACACTGGATTCGAGCTCAGCGTCCAGCGTTACATCGACGCGTCGCCAGCAATCGTCTGGCGCGCCTGGACAGAACGGTTGGTCGAATGGTGGTGCCCGAAGCCCTGGACCACCCGCATCATTGAACACGATCTTCGCCCCGGCGGCCGTTCTGCAATGGTGATGACCGGGCCCAACGGCGAGACCTCGTCCGGTGATGGCGTGTTCCTCGAAGTCGTTCCTGAGCACCGCATTGTCTTCACCGACGCATTTTCAGCGGGCTGGGTGCCGCAGAAGCCATTCATGCTCGGCTTCTTCGAACTCGAACCGAAAGGCAGGGTCACACACTACCGCGCGGGCGCCCGACATTGGGACGAGGCCAGCACGCAGCAGCACGCGGAAATGGGCTTCATCGATGGCTGGGCTACGGTCGCCGATCAACTTGCCGCGATTGCTGAGGAAATGGCCCGACAGCGTGGCTGAGGCGTGGGCGCGAACGTTTCCGTTCAGTCTTTCGCGCCAGTTGGTTTCCAGCGGATGTCTGCCGCGAGCGGCGTAAGTTCGCCGGACTCTGCCCATCCATGCACATGCGAGCGGGCCTGAGCTACCGCAATTCGAGCAGCCGTCAGAGGATGTGAACGCGCAAGCGCGGCGCCTTCCGAATCGCCCTGAGCCACGCGCAGCACTTCAAACAATTCTGTGCAACCTGCAGCGTGGCCATACAGCGCCACCACTGCATCAAGTGCTTCCTGGTCTGCCTGCGCTTCCTGCGCTCGGGAATAGCCGAGCAATGCCAAGCCTGTCGCATTGCCAATGGCGGACTGCGCGCTGGCCGCTCCCGCATCGGACGAGATCGCGGCCAGCAGTACCGACAATGCCAGGCCCCGTCCGAGGCTGGTCGCGACATGGCGATGTTTGACGTGGGCAATCTCATGCGCGAGCAAAGCAGCGAGCGCATCTTCGGATTTCAGGCGCGCAAGCAAGCCGCGATTGATCGAGACTCGGCCGCCGATGGTGGCAAACGCATTGACCTCGGTTGACGCATTCACCGCCACGTACACATGCATGTCGTCGGGCAGACGAAGCTGCGCGGCGACGCGATCTGCAAGCGCCTGCAGCGCTTGCGTACGCGCGCGCTGCGCCGCGGCAACAGGTTGATCGATCCACGCTGCAGCCAGCGATTCCTCGGCAGAAAACGGCAGGCGCGGTGCAAGCCACTGTGCACCCCAACCCACCACCAGCACCACCAACGTCAGCGTGATTGCAACGCTGCCGACCAGCCAGCCGAATTCCTTGAGCGGATGTTCAGCAGAACTGTTGATGCCTTCACGCGGCAGCGCGTTCTGCAGACGCGGCCCGTCCATCGTTACGTCCGCACGGCGGTGCCATACGCCATCACCTCGACCGACGGCGTCGTGGACGCTGCGACGCGGGTTGTGTGAAAGCGCACCGCAACCACAAGCGTACTGCCAGCATTCAGCGCCTCCTGCTTCATGCGCAGCATGGCCTCCCGCCGCGCGCGCTCCAACAGGGTTTCATAGCCGCGAAAACGCCCACCAATCAGATTGCGTATGCCGCCGACAAAGGATTTGAAATAGTCGGACGACACGACAACGCTGCCAGTCACCAGTTGCGCGCTGCCTACTGCTACACCGGCCGGCACGAAGCGCGTGCTCAGTGCAACCACGTGTTGCAAGGTCTGCTCGCGCTGGCGAATGGATGCGTAGTGCCGCAGCTCGATGCCGCGCCCCACCAGATAGCCCACGACCACCAGCACAACGGGCAGGCCGATGTTCAGGAAAATATTGACGATGTCTACCCATTCCATGCCGGTTACTCGCGCTCGAGCGTCACTGCAGAACCATAGGCAAGAATCTCTGCAGCACCCATCGTGATCGATGTGGTGACGAAGCGAACGTTCAGCACTGCGTTGGCGCCCATGCTGCGCGCTTCCGCAGTCATGCGCTCGACCGCTTCGCTGCGCGCCTCCTGCATCAACTCCGTGTAGGCCTTCAGTTCGCCGCCCACGATGTTGCGCAGGCCGGCCAGAAAGTCGCGCCCTACATGCTTGGCGCGTACGGTACTGCCCTGGGCGATGCCGAGATGCGCCGCAATGCGATGGCCTGGCAGCGTTTCAAGATTGCTGATCTGCACGGTTGCTCCTTGTTCCCGCCATAACGCAAGGGATGGAAGTGACGGAAGTTCACGCCCTGATCGTTTCACAAGGCACGCACCTGGGGCGAGCAATCCGATGGCTGCATCAAGCATTGACTGGAAGTCCGCATTGCGGGAGCTTCGCCGACCGAACTTCGAACCCTCCACTGCCGCACCGATGGGGCGTCCTATGCACGATCTGATCATCCGCAACGCTCGCATCGTCGATGGCACCGGCGCGCCGGCATTCCCCGGCAGTGTTGTCATCGATGGCGCGACCATCACCGCCGTCGTGCCCGGCATCGGCGGCCCGACGGACGCACGGCGCGTCATCGATGCAGCGGGCAATCTGCTGACGCCAGGCTTCGTGGACATACACACGCACTACGACGGTCAGGTGTGCTGGGACAAATCGCTCACCCCAAGTTGCTGGCATGGCGTAACCACCGTGGTCATGGGCAACTGTGGCGTGGGCTTCGCGCCAGTGCGCCCGGGGCAGGAAGGCGCGCTCGTCGCGCTGATGGAGAGCGTGGAAGACATCCCCGGCACGGCACTGCATGAAGGCGTGACCTGGGGCTGGGAGACTTTCGAGCAATACCTGGACTGCATCGATACGCCCTATGTGATGGACGTCGGGACACAGGTTCCGCATGTCGCGTTGCGCCATTACGTGATGGGTGAGCGCAGCTACGACGATGCAACACCGGCAGACACTGCAGCGATGAAGCAACTCACGCGCACAGCCTTGGAAGCCGGCGCACTTGGCTTTTCAACCTCGCGTTTCTACGGGCATGTGGACAAGACAGGTCGCGTCGTCCCCGGCACCAATGCCTCTGCCGACGAAATGATGGCCATCGGCAGCGCCTTCGAGGGCCTTGATCACGGCACCATCGAGATCATCTCCGACTGGCTGAAAGACCCGGCGGAACTGCAGTGGATCGAGCACATTGCGCGTACCACCGGCCGCACCGTCACCACGCTGAGCGCCGCTGGTACCGGACCGGTCTGGGAACTGGCAGACAAACTGCACAGCGAAGGCGTTTCGTTGCGGCCACAGGTCGGTGCACGGCCGGCATCCATCCTGATGACGCTGGACGGCACCATCAATCCAATGCGCCAGTTCCCGGCCTATCGGGAGATTCACGGGCGGACGCTCGCCGAACGCAAGGCGGCATTGCTCGACCCTGCGTTTCGCCAGCGTGTGTTGAGCGAGCAGCCGATCCTGCCGCGCAATCGTG
This sequence comes from Klebsiella pneumoniae, assembly GCA_945861675.1. Taxonomy (GTDB): domain Bacteria; phylum Pseudomonadota; class Gammaproteobacteria; order Pseudomonadales; family Azotimanducaceae; genus CAMAVY01. The sequence continues at coordinate 11,312 of CAMAVY010000116.1, forward strand.
ATGCGGTGAAGATGATTACGGATTTCCCACATATCTATCCAATGGACGCGGCGTTGAGCTACGAGCCGGGCCCGCAGGACAGCCTGGCCGCAGTTGCCAAGCGGCGCGGCGTATCGCCCATCGAAGTCATGATGGATGTCATGGCCGAAGGCACACCGCTGCTGGTGCTGTTCGGCAATTATCCTGGCGACCTCGAAGGTCAGCGCGCAGCGATCGAGCATCCGCGCAGTGTGTTTGGCTTATCCGACGGTGGCGCGCACTGCGGCGTACTCGTGGATGCAAGCGTGCCCACCTACATGCTCACCTACTTCACACGTGATCGTGTGCGCGGCCCACTCATGTCGTTGGAATTCGTGGTGCACAAGATGACCCAGGACACCGCGCGTGTGTACGGTCTGCTGGATCGCGGCGTGCTGGCAGCGGGCTATCGCGCCGACTGCAACATCATCGACTATGCAGCGCTGAAGCTTGACGCGCCGGAACTGGTTCGTGATCTTCCCGCCGGGGGCAAGCGGCTGATCCAGACGGCACAAGGTTATCGGGCCACGGTGTGCGCGGGTGAAGTGACGTTTGAGAACGGCGCGGCGACGGGCGCATTGCCAGGCCGTCTGCTGCGCGGCGGGCGTGCCTTACCTCTATGACGAAACCACACTCTCCATAGCCGGAACTCCAAACCATGTGCGTGTCCCACGACGTCGCTGACCACACCGCATCCGCAGATCCACGCAGCGGCTACTCGCTGGCGGAGCAATGGCCGAAGTATCCCGACGGGATGCAGTTCGAAATGGGCTCAGGCGTAGCCGTGGATGCTGCGGGCGTGATCTATCTCTTCACGCGCGACATCGAACACTGGGCTGCGCATCCGCTGGCAATGAAGGATCGGATGGGGAAGAGCAGCATCTCAATGTTCAACCGTGCTGGCGAGTTTCTCGGCAAGTGGGGCAGGTCCGATGAACGCGGCTTCGCCCTGGGCGCACACACGCTGTACATCGAAAAGGACGGCATGTTCTGGACCACCGACCGTGATGGCCATGTGGTGCGCAAGTACCACCCGAACGGCGAACTGCTGCTGACGCTGGGCACGTTCGGCCAGTGGGGCGACGATGCAACGCACTTCAATGGTCCTACTGCAGTCGCGTTGCAGGACAACGGCAACATTGTGGTTGCAGACGGCTACTGGAACTCGCGGCTCGTGTGGTTCACGCCGCAAGGCGAGTTCATCAAGTCCGTCGGTGGCTGGGGCCGCGGTCCAGGGCAGTTCAACACGCCACATGCACTGACCATCGACAGCAAGGGTCGGCTGCTGGTTGCCGACCTGTGCGGCGGCAACTTCCACGACTACATGACGGTGCGCGGCCAGATCGCCGAACACCGGACCAAGCCCACACCCGGTTGCGTGCATCGCATTCAGCGCCTCGACGCCGACGGCAACTACATCGACGAATGGACGCACGTGACGCCGCTCAGCCTCGCCACCTATGGCAGGCGCATCTATGCCAGCGACAAGATGAGCAATCTCGTTGTGCTGGACGAAGATACAGGCGAAGTGCTGGAGCGCGTCGAGAACATTGCCATCTACATTCATCAGATGGCGATGGATGCGCATGGCGATCTGTACACGGCGTCGGTGTACCCGGAGCACGCGGGCGCACTGCGTGGGCCGGGCGGGCCGTCACATCGGCGCTGGACGCGCGAACAGGTCGCGTAAAGCTCAAGCAAGTCGCGTGAAGCGCGAGCAAGCCACGCGTCGCGCGCCGGCACGGTCCGACGCGCAGACAACAAGACCCCATATACATGTCTTCCGAGTCTTCCCCGAACCCGACCGGGTTCACTGCCACGCACGCGTATCGCAACTACGTGCTGTTCATCCTGTTCCTGGTGTACGGGTTGAGCTACGTCGATCGACAACTGCTGTCGATACTGATGGAGCCGATCCGCACTGAGTTCGGCTTCAGCGATCTGCAGCTCGGCCTGCTCAGCGGTGTTGCGTTTGCGTTGTTCTACGCCACGCTGGGTCTGCCGATTGCGCGCTACGCCGACAGGCACAGCCGCGTGAACATCATTACTGCCGCGCTGGTCGTGTGGAGCGCGGCGACCGTAATCACCGCGCAGGCATCCAGCTTTGTGCAGCTGTTTCTCGCCCGCGTTGGCGTGGGTGTCGGCGAAGCGGGCTGCAATCCGTCCGCGTATTCGATCATCAGCGACTACTTTCCGTTGCGGCGGCGCGCCACAGCAATGTCGGTGTACTCGCTCGGTGTGTATCTCGGGCAGTTCTTCGGTTTCGTCACGGCGGGCTACGTTGCGCAGGCCTACGGCTGGCGCGCTGCGTTCTACGTGGTCGGCTTGCCGGGTCTGGCTGTGGCCGTCCTGTTGAAACTCACACTCCGCGAACCACCACGCGGCTTCTCAGAACCGGCGAGCTATGTGCCCAGCGCACCACCCGCGGCGATGCTGGTGTTGCGCAAGCTATACTCACTGCCCTCGTTCCGGCACCTGTCATTTGCTGCGGGCCTGCATGCACTGGTCGGCTACGGCCTGAACAGCTACTACTCGGCGTTCCTGATGCGCTCGCACGGCATGTCGATCACGGAGACAAGTACTGCACTGGCCATCATCACGTTGACCGGCGGCCTCGCAGGCACCTACCTTGGCGGCAAGCTCAGCGACATGTACAGCCAGCGCAACGGCGGCGACCCGCGCTATCAGATGTGGGTGCCGGCCGTTGCCCTGTTGATCAATCTACCGGTGTGGCTGCTGGCGTTGCTGTTGCCGCAGCAGTGGATGGTGCTGGTGTTGATGATCCCCGCCATCGGGCTGGGCGCCACTTATCTCGGGCCGAGCGTCGCAGCCACGCATCAGCTGATGGGCGTCAGCGAACGTGCGGTCGGTGGTGCCTTGCTGATGTTCATCATCAATCTCATCGGCATCGGCCTGGGCCCCATGCTCACGGGATTGTTCAGCGACATGATCCGCGACAACCTGGTTGTACACGGATCTGCCCTGGAACTGGCCCGCGCCGATGGACTGAAGTACGCAATGAGCATCATGTCGCTGGCCAACCTGTGGTCTGCATATCACTACATGTGCGCGGCGCGAACCCTGCGTGCCGACATCGAGCAGGCAAGCGCACGACGACCCAAGCTCGACGACTCGCCTGGCTACGCAAGGCCCTGAAGGCCAGTACCACCGCAGCGAAGGAAGTGCCTGCCGAACAACGGCACACCTTCAGCCGTTGGTGGGCGTCCGCTGATTTGCGTGTTTGAATCAGCTCAACGCCGGTCGAGCCAAGATGCATGAAGCAGTTCAAGGGCAGAGTTGCGGCAATCACCGGTGCAGGATCCGGCATGGGCCGTGCACTCGCACTCGAACTTGCTGCGCGTGGTTGTGCTGTTGCAATCGCCGATGTCAGCCAGGGCTCGCTGGATGAGACTGCAGCGTTGCTTCGGCCCTCGAATGTCCAGGTGTCGAGCCACCTCGTCGACGTCGCCGATCGCGCCGCCGTGGAGCGCTTCGCGGCCGACGTGGCACGCATTCACGGCAAGGTAAATCTGGTGTTCAACAATGCCGGCGTCTCAGTCAGCAATACGGTTGAGAGGCTCAGTTACGACGATTTCGAGTGGCTGATGAACATCAACTTCTGGGGCGTTGTGCATGGGACAAAGGCGTTT
>CAMAVY010000117.1 GCA_945861675.1 Klebsiella pneumoniae
AAGAGATTTCCCATGAACAACCGCCCGGTCCTGATCGCCGCCCTGCTGCTGGGTGGCGCGACGCTGCTCACCGCAGCAAGCCTGGCCGCTGATGCGCCGAATCGATCTGAGCAGCCTGAGCACGCGCATCCACATCCAGATACCCATACACATCAAGCCGGGCGGGGGCACAAAGAGATCGACCTGAACGAAGCCGCGCGCCATGCCACTGAAGTCTTCGATCGGATCGACAGCAACACAGACCAACACATCAGCCAGGCAGAACTCGCAGCCGCGGGACCCATGGCGTTCGGGCATGGCGGGCATGGCGGGCGTGGTGGACGTCACGGCGGCAAGCACGCTTTCGGTATGCACGCTTTCCGTATGCACAGGCAGGGCTCTGACGGACCAATGCCGGACGGCCACGCGGGTATGCCACCGCCGCCGTTCGAGGATGCGTTGCCCCCAGGCGATGACGACGACGCCAATCAGAATGCCGTGGGTCACGCCGGCCGGCCGAGTCGCGAGGAACTGCAACTGGCGCTGTTTGCACGCCTCGACGCAGACAAAGACGGTCGTCTGACGGCAGGCGAGTTCGCCAACCTCGCCAAAGTGCGGCGCGACGAGATGCTGGAGCGCGGCTTCAAGCGTATGGATCGCGACGGCGACGGCGTGCTCTCAAGAACGGAGTTCCCGCCGATGCAGGCGCGCGTGCAGGCGCTCGATAGCAATCACGATGGCAAGGTCAGCGGCGACGAGTTTCGGGCGCGCGGGCCGCATCGTGCTGCTCCACGCGGCTGAAGTCGCAGCGCGCACAACGAGCACGTGGATGAGTTCAGACGGTGCGACGGCCGCGGCGCAAGCGCCGCCTGACGAGCAGCTGATGGCGCAGGTGCAACAGGGTGACCGCGCTGCGTACCAGCTACTGGTCCGGCGACACGGACGCGGCCTGCAGCGTTTTGCCCAGCGTCTGTTGCACCAACCGGATGACGCCGACGATGTGGCGCAGGAAACGCTTCTGCGCGTGTGGCAGCACGCGCTGCAATGGCAGCTCGATCGCGTTCGCTTCAGCAGCTGGCTGTACCGCATTGCGCACAACCTCTGCATGGACCGACTGCGTCAGGCGCAACGTCAGCGCACCGACAGCATGGACAACAACGCCATTGATCAGCTTTCAGAAGAAGCACGGAGCGGCGCAACTGACCCATTTCCGTCGAGCGGAGGCACCGGACCCGCCCAACAGATCAGCAATGCCGCACTTGGGAAGCAACTCGATCTGGCCATCGCGGCGCTGCCCGAGCGTCAGCGCTCCGCGCTGGTGATGTGTTTTCACCAGGGCCTTACGAACCAGCAAGCCGCCGACGTGCTGTCCGTGAGCGTTGACGCTTTGGAGTCGCTGCTGGCGCGCGGCCGTCGAACATTGCGTTTGCAGCTCGCCGATTGGCGACCAGGAACAACTGAATGAAACACCCCCGCATACAACAACTGCTCAGCAGCTACGGCACCGACCCCGCGCGTTGGCCCGCGTCTGAACGCATCCCTGCGCAGCAGCTGTCCACGCTGTTGGCACACGACCCTGAGCTGACCGCCGTCTTTGCCGATGCCACGGCAGTCGATGCCGCGCTGGACGAGATTGATCGCGCGCACGGCACCGTTGACGACCTGCGCACACAGCGCCTGCTGCAGTCATTGCAGACGCGTGTTCAGTCGCTGCCGCAGGTCGCGCACGTCCACCAGCGTAGGCAGGGCGAGCCGGGCGAACAGATCGAAGCGCCATCACAGCACGTTGCGAACCATGCCGTTGTGCCGCATGCGACCCGCGCGCGCAGGCAGCGCAGCTACGCGCTCGCGTGGGCCGCGGTGCTGCCCTTGATGTTTGGTTTTCTTGCCGGCTTGACGAGTGAGGTCGGCGAAACATACGGCCTGCTGGAGCGCACGTTGGTTCAGACCGTGCCCGACGCTTCCAGCAGCGTTGATGCGAACTACGCCGACGAGACGATGTTGGCGCCGTTCGTCGCGGCCGCCGAGTTCAGCACAGATTCTGGAGAGCACAACTGATGAGCCGTGGGCTGCGCATCTTGCTGGGGGTTTCGCTACTGCTGAATCTGCTGGTGGCAGGCTTCGTCGGAGGCCTGATGTTTCGCGGCGGACCACCGCCATTCATGGCGCCGATGGCGATGGCACATCTGGGCGGCCCGCGGATGGCAGCGTCCTGGCTGCTGGACGACCTGCCGCAGGTGCGTCAGGACGAATTGCGTCCGGTGTTGCGGCAGACGTTCTCGAACATGCGTCCACATCTGCGTGCCATACGCGACACTCAGGCGCATGTGGAACAGGCCTTGACGCGTCCGCAACTCGACCGTGCCGAGTTGCAGCGCGCACTCGTCGGCATGCAGGTACACATGCGCGAAGTGGATACTGTTGGCATGAACGGCATGGTTGAGCTTGCGAGCCGGCTCAGCTTCGAAGAGCGCAAGCAGCTGGCCGGCAAGCTTCGTGCACCACCCTGGCGTCACCGGCGTAACCACCACGCTGGCTCTCGTGGCGAGTTGCCCGCAGAACCCGGTGGCAACTAGGAGGCGTTACCATGCGGCTCAGCGATCGCTCTGACCCTGATCCCCGCCCCGGTACCGGCCCCGACCACATTGAACAACGATCCGAACTCTGCTCCGCAGGCCCTTTCCCTCGGCCCAGTTCAGCGGGTGCGCGGTAGCGTCCGACTGCCTGGCTCCAAAAGCCTCTCGAATCGCATGCTGCTGCTGGCGGCAATGGCCGATGGCGAAACACGGCTGCACAACCTGCTGGACAGCGACGACACGCGCCGCATGCGCGAAGCACTGCAGGCGCTGGGCGTTGCGATGCGATCGGAATCGCACAGCGATGGCCAAGGCGAGGTGCTGCACGTACAGGGGCTTGCCGGCCCATTCACACACGCCGGCGCGTCCGATCTGGCGCTGTACCTCGGCAATGCAGGTACGGCAGTCCGGCCGCTAACGGCCGCACTGTGTCTTGGCACAGGCGGGTATGTGCTGCGCGGTGACCCACGCATGCACGAGCGTCCCATTCGCGACCTCACCGACGCTCTGGCGCCGCTTGGCGTCGACATCCAGTTCCTGGGCGAACCGGGCTACCTGCCGCTGCGCATTCAGGCCAGGGGATTGCCCGGCGGTCTGGTCAAAGTGCGCGGCGACGTTTCAAGCCAGTTTCTGACGGCGCTGCTCATGTCGGCGCCGCTGGCGCACGGGCCAATGCGCATCGAAGTCGAAGGCGAACTGGTGTCGAAGCCCTACATCAACATCACGCTGGCGGCCCTGGCGCAGTTTGGCGTGCCTGTCGAACATGACGATGCGCTGTCATGGTTTGCGATTACGCCCACACCGCTGCGCTCGCCTGGCGATGTGCTGGTGGAAGGCGATGCATCTTCGGCCACCTACTTTCTTGCTGCGGCTGCGATCGCTGGTGGCCCCGTGCGCGTTCACGGTGTTTCGCGCAGCAGCGTGCAGGGCGACATTGCTTTCATCGACGTGTTGCAGGCCATGGGCGCAACGGTGCGTTGGGGCGACGATTGGGTTGAGGTTGAACGCGGCGGCAGCAATCGCTTGCGCGCAGTCGATCTCGATCTCAACCACATCCCCGACGCTGCCATGACCGTGGTCGTTGCCGCCTTGTTTGCCGACGGCACAACTCGGGTGCGCAACCTGTGGAACCTGCGCGTGAAGGAAACGGATCGGCTGGCGGCCATGAGCACCGAGATGCGCAAGCTTGGCGCGACGATCGAGGAAGGCCGCGACTACCTGGTGATCACACCGCCCGCGCGGATCCGCGCCGCCAGCATCGACACCTACGACGACCATCGGATGGCGATGGCGTTCTCGCTCGCGGCGCTGGGCAGTGCAGCCATCACCATCAACGATCCACAGTGCGTGGCGAAGACCTTTCCCGAGTACTTCGAACTGTTTGCTCAAATCTGCAATCCAGGCAACCCAGCATGATCAAACTCGACCCCGCAGTGCTCGCGGAGTTGCGCAAGCTCGACACGCCGACCGTCTGCAACGCGCTTGAAGTGGTCGCGCCTGAGCGGCGCGGCTACGGTTTCACGACACGGCCGCTGGTCTGCGTGCGGCCGCAATTGCCGTCCATGGTTGGCTATGCACGCACTGCGACCATCCGCGCCGCACATCCATCCGCACGCAACGGCAAAGCCATGCAGGCGCATATGGACGCCTACTACGCCTACATTGCTGAAGGCGGCCAGCATCCCAGCATGATGCTGATTCAGGATCTGGATGGCGCGCAGCACGCATATGGCTCGTTCTGGGGCGAAGTGAACAGCCATCTGCATCGCGGGCTTGGTGCCGTGGGCTGCGTGACCGATGGCAGCGTGCGCGATCTCAACGACATCGCAGAGGGCTTCCAGATCCTGGCCGACCGCGTCGGACCGTCGCATGCATTCGTGCACGTGGTCACGTTCGGTCTACCCGTCAACGTTTCGGGCATGGGCGCAACGCACGACGATCTGATTCATGCCGATCAACACGGCGCTGTGGTGATCCCGATCGACGTCGCGGAGAAGGTCACCGTCGCCGCAGCCGCAATCGCGCGGCGGGAGCGTGTGCTGATCAGTGCTTCCAAGGAGCCGGGGTTCGATCTGCAACGGCTGCGCAAAGCCATCGCAGACAGCAGCGAGATTCACTGAACCACAGCGCACGTCGGGCACTGTCCGGCTCGTCTACTGATCGGCAAGGCACGGCACCAGGAGCGGATTGATGTTCAGCCTGTCTGCAAGCAGGGTCGGCATGCTTGTCTGTGCCATCGGGCTCGTGGTCTGGACGGCCATGACGGCCAACGAAGCGCCGGTCCTCAGCGCCGTGTTGAACCTGCGCTTCACCGGGTTTGGCGCCAGCGGCCTCAGCAGCGTGCTCGTCGCCGCATTCATCAGTCTGCTGCCGTTCATGCTGCTGGGCGCGTTTGCCAGCGCGAGCCTGTATCGAACGGCAGATGACCGGAGCGCTACGAGAACGCGAAATTGGCAAACACCCGCGTTCGTCGGCACGCTGGTGCGCGTTCTGACTGGCTGGTGTCTCGCGACTTTGCTGGCCGCGTTCTGTGTTGCCGTAGGCAGCATCTTCACGACAGAGACATTCGTATTTGCAGCGCCAGGATGGTTGGAACTTGCGTGGATCACCCTGGGCACGTTCACGGGCTGTGTGTTCGGCATCACGCTTCGACTTCCAATGCCGGCGGCATTGCGTAGCGCTGCGCTACGTATGCTGCTGTGCCTGATCGTCATCGGTACCGTCATTCTGATGCTGCGCAGTTTGATGCTCGACGAGCAGCCGAGTGAGCTCCCGGTCGCGCAGATAACGTCCGCCGAGAAGCGCGACCTTGTCGAACTGGCGCGCATCCACAACCCATTTCGCCTGGGCGATCAAGCTACGTTGCTGTATCTGCGGCCGCGGCAACTGAACATGCTGCTCGCCTGGTGCGTCAGCATTTTCAACCCTGCCTCACGTGCGCAAATCAGCACCCAGCATGGCGCGGTGCAGGCAGCGGTAAGTGTTCCGGCACCCGCGAAACTGGGCGGTGGCAAGCGCTACGTCAATGCCAGTCTGCAGCTGCAGGGTGTGCTGTCGGGCAAGACGGAACTGCAAATCGACCAATGCAACCTGAGCGTCGGCCGCCTGACGCTTGCTAATCACAGATGCAGTTTTGTCGTGCGCAGTGTCTACAACCTCATCGCGCGCCATGCGTCCGCAGATTCGGCGCTGAACTCGCTGCAGCAACTCACGATCAATGCTCAGGGCATCAGCGCCAACTACTCGGCCATTCGTCTGGACCCGAACGGGCGCAGCGCCTTGCGAGGTTTGCTCGGACCCTCGCCAACCGTCCAGGCCGGCATCGTTGCGCAATATGGATTACTGCGCACCCAGTCGACAAACAATCCTCATTCGACAGACGCATTCGAGGACACACTTCGACGGGCCTTCGTACTGGCAAGCGAACGTACAGAGGACTCGGACGCAGTCAGTGAAAACCAGGCCGCCATCCTTGCACTGGCGACAGTGCTCGGACATCACGACATCGCCAGTGTCGGCGGCTTCGAGCGGCCATCGGACCTCGAAGCGCTGAACGCAAAGTACGCCCGCCTGTCGTTGCGTGGCCGCGAAGATTGGCGAAAGCACTTTCTCGTCAGCGCTGCGCTCACGCAGATTTCAAGCACATTGCTAAGCGATGCTGCCGGACTGCTTAAGGAAGAACTGGATGCCGACGGCCCTTCCGGATTCTCTTTCGCTGACCTGCAGATGGACCGCGCCGGGACTCTGTTTGGTGAGGCCATTGCCCGCGACTCGGCGCGCGCCGAGTCCATGCAGCAATGGATCATCCATCGCTACGACCTCGACTGCATCGCACCGCGCCCAGACGATATGCCCGAACGCATGAGCGACGCAGAACTGCAACACCGTTTCGGCGGGGTCGGTGGTGCCGGTTACAAGACACTCATCAACGAAATCGAACAGCGCGTGAATCGCTGCACGGCTTACCGCAGCTGAGCGTGCCGGTATCTCCATGTGATCCGCGACCGATCTACACTCGCGTCGTCTCGTTCTGCCGCTTCTTTTTCAGCGGTTTCCATTCATGCGTCGTCATCATGAGCACCCTATGAGCATCGCCGGTCCAGCCTGGGATCTGTCTTCCGAATACACCGACCTCAGCGACCCGGGCATCGCCACCGATCTCGCCCACATCGACGCACAGCTTGCAGTCATCGCCGAGGACAATGCCCGGCTGGCGCCAACGCTCGACGCCTTCGCTGCAGCCCACACCAACCAGCCGATGACAGTCGCGGCGGCCGCTGCAGACACGCCGGAAGCGCTGGCACTGGCCCGGCGCATCCACTGGCTTCTCGATGACGTCACGACCCACCTGAGCAACCTCAGCACCTACGCAAGTTGTCTGCTCAGCGTGGACGGGCGCAATCAGGACGCGTTGAGACTGCAAGGCACACTTGAGCGCCGCTCGAAGCAACTCTCCGAGGTTGCCCAACTGCATGCCCAGTTTCTGAAGCTTGCACCCGAGACCGCGATTTCGCGCTATCTGGACGACCCGGCCACGCGCGCCTCGAGCTGGCAGGTCGAGCGCATGCGCGCGCAACGACACGAACTGCTCAACCTCGGCGAAGAAACGTTGGTCGGGGCGTTGAGCACCGATGGCATTCACGCCTGGGGGAAGCTGTACACGCAGCTCTCTGCCACCACCACCTGCACGGTGACCGTCGGCAACGAACAACACGCGATGGGCCTCGCTGCGGCAGCAGGTCTGATGATGAAGCCGGACGACGCCACTCGTCGCAACGCATGGCAGGCAATCAACACTGCCTGGACGCAGAACGAGGAAAGCTGCGCCGCGGCATTGAACGCAATTGCGGGCTGGCGGCTGGAGATGGTGCGCAAGCGCAGCCTGCGCAAACCGGTGCACTTTCTCGACGCGCCGCTGCATGCCAACAGCATCACGCGCGCCACCCTCGATGCGCTGCTCAGCGTCGCCGCAGAAGCAGCGCCGTTGGCTCGGCGTGCCGCACTCGCGCAGGCCAAAGCCTACGGAAAGGAAAAGTACGGTCCGTGGGACAACCGCGCGCCAGCGCCGACACGTCCGGGTGCAAGCGAAACCGTCTACCCCTTCGACGACGCATTGGCACTCATCGCCAGGACCTACGGAGGCATCGATCCGGAGATGGGCGAGTTCGTCACGATGATGGGGCGCAACCGTTGGATCGAAGGCACGGTGGGCAATGCCAAACGGCCAGGTGCGTATCAGACGGCATTCAGGAAGTCGCGCACACCGCGCATCTACATGACCTACACGGGCGCAACGTCTGACGTGATTACGCTGGCGCACGAGCTTGGCCACGCGTATCACAGCTGGGTCATGCGCGACCTGGCGAACGACGAGTGCGGCATTGGCATGTCGGTGGCGGAAACCGCCAGCACCTTCGGCGAAGCCATCGTGCGCGAAGCACTGCTCACGCAGGCACAAGACCCCGCCCAGGCATTCGCCATCGCCTGGCAGGATGCCGAGGCCGCTATCGCGTTCATTCTGAACATTCCGGCGCGCTTCGAGTTCGAACGCAACTTCTACGAACAACGCAGCGAACGGCCGCTGCAGTTGCCGGAAATCAAACAGCTGATGAGCAGTGCGTGGAGCCACTGGTACGGCGAGGCGCTAGCTGAGCCCGACACCATGTTCTGGGCATCGAAGCTGCATTTCTTCATCAGCGGCCTGAGCTTCTACAACTTCCCGTATCTGTTCGGCTACCTGTTCAGCCTGGGCATCTACGCGCAGCGCGAAAAACTCGGCGCAGACTTCTTCCCTGCCTACAAGGCGTTGCTTCGCGACACCGGCCGCATGAGTGCAGAAGCGCTGGCCGCCAGGCATCTGAACGCCGACCTTACGCAACCACAGTTCTGGCGCGACAGCGTGCAACTGGTGAGCAAGAGTGTTTCGGCGTTTGAAGCATTGAGTCAGCGGCAGGGCTGAAGCGAACGGAAGCGGGCGATCTGCAGCACGTTGCGCTGAGCGATCTACTGCAGTTCGTGCGCCCGCCCAAGATCGGATTTCAGATCGCGCCCCGCCATCAGGTAGAACACCGTCGACAGTACGTTGAACAGCAGCACCGACGGTGCAGGATCTCGCATCTGGCTCTCGGTCGTGCAGTGGTCGAGTTTCTGCCGCCGTAGAGGCTGCGCAACAGGCAGACGCCGGCGATGAAACCTGGCGGTCCCTGCTGCCTTGCGGCATGCCGTGCAGTGACGTTGAACGGCCGCTCCACTAGCTGTCTCTTCCGCTGAAGAAAGCGGCCAGACACCGAACGGCTGGCATGTCTTCCAGGCGGACGAACCCTGTCTTCGGTGGCCACGCCTCGGAGCGAATGTCGACAGGCGTGCCCCGCAACCCGTTTCAAGATGTTCTATTGCCGGGCCATACTGTGGCCGAGCCTCCGGGATGCGGTGCCCGATGGCGATCGATTCGCTGCGCGCTCGCGCTGCATCAGGGTGTGCCTCGTGGAGACCTACATGACCAACATCACGTTGTCGCTGCCCGATGAACTTGCAAGGCAAGCCCAGTCTGCGGGCCTGTTGCAGGACGAGGCGATCGCAGCACTATTACGCGAAGCAGTGCGCAAGATCGAGGTCGATCGACTTTTCGAGACCATGCACAAACTTGCGAACAGCGAACCAGGCTTGACCGAGGACGAGATCGAAGCAGAGGTTGCGGCTGCACGAGCCGAACGTGCGCGTCGTCGCTGATACAAATACTGTCGTCTCTGCGTTCCTCTGGGGTGGTCTCCCGGCACAGGTGCTCGCCGCCGCTCGGTTCGGCAGGCTTTCCTTGTTCACCAGTCCCGCGTTGCTCGCGGAGCTTGAGGATGTACTCGCGCGCCCGAAGTTCTCCGTGCGCCTTGCGGCCGGCGGCAGCTCTGTGGCGCAGCTGATGTCCGGCTATCGTGCACTCGCCACCGTTGTGCGTGCGGAGCCCATCGCACGCACCACACGGGACCCAGATGACGACGACGTGCTCGCCTGCGCCCTGGGTGCTGGCGCCGCTCTTATAGTTAGCCGCGACCACGACCTGCTGGAACTCGTGGAGTTTCGAGGAATTCGCATCCATTCTGCCCGTGAGGCGCTGGAGTTCGTCGCTGCTCTCCTGCCATGAGCGTGAGCACATCAAAGGGCGTCTGTGTGAGTTGTGCCGAGTGTTACGCGAGCCGCTGGGCGGGCAGAGGCAGTGGGCGAATGCCTCCAGTCGTTGAGGCTGCGCAACAGGCTGGCGCCTGTCATGGCCGTGCTCGCGCACGCCGATTCGGCGATGCGGAAGCGGCGATACGACGGGAGTCTGGAATCCCCGCAGCGGCGTGAGCCTCAGTGAAAGACCTTACGCAGCCACAGTTCTGGCGCGACAGCGTGCAACTCGTGAGCAAGAGTGTTTCAGCGTTTGAAGCACTGAGTCAGCGGCAGGGCTGAAGCGAACGGACGCGGGCGATCTGCAGCACGTTGCGCTGTGCGATTTACTGCAGCTCGTGCGCCCGCCCAAGATCGGATTTCAGATCGCGCGCCGCCATCATGTAGAACACTGTCGACAGCACGTTGAACAGCAGCACACTGACCAACGCCCAGCGGATCGATAGCTCACCGAGATCCGTGTAGGCCTTCAGCAGATCCGAGGTGAAGCCCACCACCACTGGCCCAAGGCCCATGCCGATGATGTTCAGGATGAACAGCAACACAGACGCTGCAAGCGCGCGCATCCGCAGACCCACCATGCCCTGCGCCAGCGAGAACGTGGGGCCTAGGTAGTAGGAACCCAGAAACGCCGGAATGGCATTGATCCAAAACGCAAGATAGGGATCGTCCAACAGATACACGGACGTCGAGAACGGCACCGAGACGAGCGTGGCGATGCCTGGCAGCCACACGTACCAGCGCACATCACGCACGGCGAGCCGGTCGGCGAAGTAGCCACCCGCCACCGTGCCAAACACACCGGCAAAGCCGAGGTAGAACAACGCAAGCCCGATATCGGACATGCTCAGCCCGTGCACGCGGGCGAACAGCGACGGCACGAACGCACCAACGCCATAGCCCACCAGTGCGTGCAACGCGCCGCCCAGCGCCATGTAGCGAAAGCTCTTGCGCGACCACAGCGCCTTGAACACCGCAGACACCGGCGGCACATCGGCGGTACTCGCTACAGCGCCCTTGTCATGCACGCGTACCGGCTCGCGAACAGTCAGAACCAGCAACACCGCAAGCAGCACACCGGGCAAGCCCACCACCATGAATGCCTGCCGCCAGTTCAGCAGGTCGGTCAAATACCCGCCGAACAGGTAACCCAACATGGTGCCAACGGGAATGCCGAGCGCATAAAACGCCAACGCTGTGGCCCGGCGATTCGCAGGAAAAAGGTCCGAGATCATGGAGTGCGCCGGCGGACTGCCGCCCGCCTCGCCGACTGCCACGCCAATGCGCGCCAGCATGAGTTGGGCAAAGTTCTGCGCCAGCCCGCATACGGCCGTCATCAGGCTCCACGCGGCCAAGCTCACGGCAATGATGTTGCGCCGGTTGCGCGTGTCGGCGAGCCGCGCAATCGGCACACCGAGCACCGTGTAGAACGCAGCGAACGCAATGCCGCTCATCAATCCGATCTGCCAATCAGCAAGGCCAAGCTCTGCCTTGATCGGCACGTTGAGGATGTTGAGGATCGAACGGTCGATGTAATTGAACACGTAGACCAGAAACAGCACACCCAGCACGTAGTAGGAACGCAGTGGGACTTGCGCGTTGGCCTTGAGCTCCGAGTGCTGCAATGGGTCCACGATCTTGTCGAGCGAGGGCTCGCTTTTTGACTCGACATTC
The DNA here is from genome assembly GCA_945861675.1 of Klebsiella pneumoniae. Taxonomy (GTDB): domain Bacteria; phylum Pseudomonadota; class Gammaproteobacteria; order Pseudomonadales; family Azotimanducaceae; genus CAMAVY01. The sequence goes on from CAMAVY010000117.1 coordinate 11,391, forward strand.
GAATTCATGCCAGCTCCAGCAACACGGGACGACAGCGGCGCATGCCGCGAGTTGAAGGCTCAGTTCTGGCGACGAACCTTGCGATCAATAAACAGCGCGATGAGCTCCGCTACCTGACGGCCGAACTCAGCATCGCTGTCGAAGGCATGTGGCACCCCGTCATAGATATGCAGCTCCACGGCCGCACCGGCCTGCGCCAGCGCGTTGTACATCTCAAAGCTTTCGCTGACTGGCACGATGGTGTCGGCGTTGCCATGAATCAGCATGGTCGGCGGGAAGTCCGCGCGGGCATAGGTCAACGGACTGGCTTCGTCTTCCACAGCACGAGAAACGTTGCCGCCTAACAGTTTCCCGATGGCGTCGTCTGCGTGACCCACGCGCAGCAAAGTCGGCGGGTATATGGCGACCACTGCCGCGCAACGCGAGCTGACCGCAGCATTGCCGCCGTCACCCTCGAGTTCACCATCCCTGGCGGCCGCCAGCATCAGCGCAAGGTGGGCGCCGGCGCTGTTGCCGGACACACAGATGCGGTTTTCATCAACACCGAGTCGCAGCGCATTGGCACGCAGCCAGCGCATGGCGGCCTTCACATCGTTGATCTGCGCCGGCCAGCTGCTCTCATGGGAGAGGCGGTACTCGGAGCAAACGCATACGTAGCCAAAGCGCTCCAGCTGAATGCCATAGCCCTTGAGCTGGCTGCGGTCGCCCTGCAGCCAGCCGCCGCCGTGCAACAGCAACACCGCTGTGCGACCCACACCGTCTTCCGGCGGCGAATAGACATCGCAGTGCAATGCCCGACCGCCGCCATGGCTGGCAACGGCATGGCTGGATACGACATTGCCGAACACAACATTCTCTTCGACGCTGACGCGCCCTGGCATGCGAACCGGCATTGCGCTCTCCTTCCCCGACAGTCGCTGTGTGGCGTGAGTGTCTAACCCACTCCGCACGACCACCGCAAGGGCGCTGCAAGGATGCTGTTAAGGGCGCTGCAAGGCTCGCCCGATTCAGGATGACTGAATGCGCTGAATCTCCTCCTCGACATCACGCAGTCGATCTTTGCCGAAGTACAGCTCGTCGCCCACGAAAAAGCTTGGCGAGCCGAATACGCCACGCGCCACCGACGCCTCGGTATTGCTGACCAGCTGCTGCTTGACCTGCGGCTGCGCAATGCCATCGAGAATCTGCTGCGCGGGCAGGCCCGATTCCGTCAGTGCCGCATGCACCACGTCAAGCTCGTCCATTTTCTTCGGCTCAGCCCACATGTGCCGATACACCTCGTCGACATAGCGCTCGAAGAAGCCCGCGCTCTTCGCGAACACGGCGCCGCGCATGATCACAAGCGTATTCACAGGAAAAAACGGATTGCGCGCATAGCGCGTAATGCCGTGCTGCCGCAGAAAGCGCGTGGTCTCCAGCGCCTGATAGGCCGGCTTGTTGGCAATGCCCTGCAGCGAGACCGCCGGCGACACATTGTTGGTGGCTTTGAACACACCGCCCAACAACACGGGCACATAGACGAACTGCACACCGGTGCGCGCTTCGATCGCCGGAATCACCAGATGACTCAGATACGCATTCGGGCTGCCGAAATCGAAATGGAATTCAACGCGCGGTTGCATAGGCAGCCTCACAGTGGATGGAGCGATGGGAAGCAAACCGCTAGGTGCGTGGCACGATCCTGCCGTCTCGCGGCCGCTGGGCGTTCCAGGCGCCGCGAATCTAGATCAACATGGTTGCATCACGCAACGCGAACTCCACACACTCCGCATACCGCAGCAAGCTGCCAGCAGCGAACCGCCATCCGCGCAACACCGGGCGCCGCGCGCTGGGCCGGAAGCCAGACCGACCAAATGAAACTTACATCCTTCGAACACATGAACTGCTCGCTGGCCCAGACGCTGCAGGTTGTTGGCGAGCGTTGGACGTTGCTCATCCTGCGCGACGCGTTCTTCGGTTGCAGACGTTTCGATGAGTTTCAGAAGCGCCTGGGCATCGCACGCAACATTCTGACGATCCGCCTCAAGCAGCTGGTCGATGAGGGCATCCTGCAACGCACCGCGGTCAACGGCGGCCGCTTCGAATACACGCTGACCGACAAGGGCTACGACCTGCAGCCGGTGCTGCTGGCAATGACGCAGTGGGGCGACCGGCACAAACCGAACCCAAAGGGCGCGCGCCTGCAGTTCATAGACCGTGCGACTGCGCTACCGATCGCCGCCATTGCCGTGCACGGCAGCGACGGTCGCGTGCTGGATCCGCGCGACGTGAAAGCTGTGTTGGGGCCTGCGCTCGCGGACGTTGTGCTGGGTCGCCCAATGCCGCTCGCACAGCGCGCACCATCGCAGAAGAAGATGGAAAAGCAGAAGAAGACGGAAAAGCAGAAGAAAGCGACTGCAACTACGCGGCGACGGAAACCGGCTGACTCCGCCTGACCGACCACAGATTCGAATTCATGGCAATCAGCAGCACCATGCTGGCCATGCCGAACACCGGCACAAGCACCGCGTTGCGCGCGCCAACGATGCCGACACACCAGCCCAACAGCGCCGAGCCGAACGGCATGCCGCCCATCATGCCAAGCGAGAACACCGACATCAGCCGCGCACGATGGCTGGCAGGCGCGGCCTCCTGAACGATGGAGCGGCTCATGGTCATGCTGACGCCGCCACACATGCCCCAGAAAAAAGACACGCCATAGAACACCCACTCCGGAAGTTCGGTGTGCAGCACCGACAACACACAGCAGCTCAGGATTGCGCCGACGATCAGCGCGCGACCCGGCCGCTCGATGCCGCCGCGCCACATCAGCACAAAAATGGTCAGCACGGTGCCCAGCATGTTGGCGCCGAAAGCCAGCGCAATGCCCGTGGCGCCGCTGCCGTAGATGTCGCGCACCATCAGCGGCAGCACCACCATGTACGCGCCAGCGAAGAACACACCCTGCGAGAACGTCAGTAGAATCACTGGCCGAATTGCCTTCGAGCGCCATGCGATCGCCAGCCCTTCGAGGATGTCGCGCAGCATGTGCCGCACCTGTGTCGCAATGCTCTGCTTCGGCACACTGGCCGCTACCGGGGCGACCTCCGCACGCGGCAGAAAACGTGTCGTGTAGGCACACAACCCCATGCACGCCGCCTGCACACACATCAGCGCCGCTGGGCCCACGCGATCCGCAATCGAACCCAGCGCGAAACCAAAGATCTGCACGCCGAACTGCACGGCGGTGACCAGCATGACCACGCGCTGTATGTCTCGTCCTGCCACGCGGCTGAGCATGGCATCGCGCGCCGGGGCGACGAATGACCCCAGCACGCCACCCAGAAACGCCCA
>CAMAVY010000118.1 GCA_945861675.1 Klebsiella pneumoniae
TGCCTGACGGCATTGCCCACGCGCTCGCTTTGCACAAGGCGGTGGGTGACGTAGGGCTCGCCGGAGGTGCGGCTTCGTGTCTGGGTGCGGCGAATGAACATGCACGCGATGGTGCACGAAAAGTCGGACGTGCGGCCCCTGGGACGAACATATTATGGCACTACATTCCGACTTCGCCGGCGGACGCTAGCAAAAACAAAGGCTTGCCGTCAGCACGGCCCGGAAAGCCACGGCAACGTGACAAACTCGGGCTAGGCTTGAGCGGCCCCGGCATTTGCCCATGCGCGCACCGCTTCGGTGATCAAGCCAGGCCCCCGGTAGATCAGGCCGGTATAGAGCTGCACCAGATCCGCGCCGAGCGCCCTTTTTCGGGCCGCGCCCGCGCCGTCCACAACGCCCCCCACACCGATGATGGCCATGCGGCCAGCCACCAGGCGACTGACATTGGTCAACACGTGATCGGCTGCATAGGCCAGCGGGGCGCCGGAAAGGCCGCCCGCCTCTCCAGCATGCGCGAGACCTTCGACGCCCACGCGCGAGGTCGTGGTGTTGGTCGCAATCACTGCATCGATGCCGAAGCGCACCAGGCTATCCACCAGTGCGGGCAGATGCTCATCTGCAATGTCCGGTGCGATCTTCACGGCCAGCGGCACCCGCTTCTGAAAGCGTTGCGCGCACTGATCACGCTCCTCAAGCACGGCATCCAGAAGCGCCTCAAGCTCACGACCGAACTGCAGATCGCGCAAACCTGGCGTGTTGGGTGAGGACAGGTTCACCACCAGATACGAAGCAAACGGATAGACCCGGTTCAGGCAGTACCGATAGTCCGCCGCCGCCCGGTCCGCGGGGGTGTCCTTGTTCTTGCCGATGTTGATGCCGAGCACGCCCTCATAGCGCAAATGCGCGAGCCGCCCGACCAGCGACTCGACCCCGGCATTGTTGAAACCCATCCGGTTGACCAGCGCCTGGCGTGCACGCAGACGAAACATCCTCGGCGCCGGATTGCCGGCCTGCGGCCGCGGTGTGACCGTGCCGATCTCAATGAACCCGAACCCCAGTGCTGCGAGGCCGCGAATCGCGACACCATCCTTATCAAGTCCCGCAGCGAGGCCGATTGGGTTGGGAAAGTCGATGCCCATCACCCGTACGGGTGCCGGCGGCGGCGCCGCCCAGAGCCTCGGCGCGCCCAGGCGGGCTGCCGTTTCAAGACCATGTAACGTCAGGCTATGCGCCCGCTCCGGATCCAACGCAAACAGTCCGGCACGCGCCAGAGAATAGAGATCCACGCAATGCCGCCGACGACTGCAGTGGGTCGGAGTCTACCGGCAGCACCGTCCGCTTGCGCGAGTACCTGAAGGGTCACGCAACTACGGGCACAGACGCTGCAGTTGTTGCAGCTTGTTGCTTGCATCAATGGTCAGCGCAAATGTGCCGCGCACACCATCGCGGGTTACATATGGCCGCAGCAATCCAATCGGAAAGCGAATCTGCAGGCCTTCCCGCGAACGCGCCTGCACATACCGCACGGCCCCGCCATAGGCGGCCAGGACGGTCTCAGGTGAGAGTTCAAGATCGCACACGAGCGTTGGCATCGAGTGAGTGTAGTCCGCAGGCACGATGCACTGGTACGCGCAGGACAACGCGACGACTGACACACCCATGGTTAAATTGCCGGCACATGCGCGCGGGATCAAATGCACTCACGCAGGGTCATAGCGCACATGTTGTCGGGTGCGGCGTGCGCCTGGCAAACACCCGACAGGTGCATGCACGCCTGACAGACGAACTGCTGACAGGTGAACTAAGGAACACGCGCAGCGGCGCCAACACGACATGTCCCAGCCGGACATGTGACCGCGAGACATCGCGCAACCGGAACACTCATGGCAAGCGAACATCAGCTTCAGATCAACCAGGTCCGCACGTGGCTGGACGGACGCGTGCTTGGCCAAGCACTGCTTGTGCATCGCCTGCTGGTCGCCCTGCTGACGGGCGGACATCTACTGGTCGAGGGCGCGCCGGGGCTGGCGAAGACGCGCGCCATCAAGGAACTGGCGCGCGCACTGGACGGAAGCTTCCAACGCATACAGTTCACGCCGGACCTGCTGCCCTCGGACATCACGGGCAGCGAGATCTATCGTCCGGAGGCCGGCAACTTCGAGTTTCAGTTCGGCCCCGTGTTCCACAACCTTGTGCTCGCCGACGAGATCAATCGTGCACCAGCGAAGGTGCAATCCGCGCTGCTTGAGGCAATGGGCGAACACCAGGTCACCTACGGCCGCTGCATGTATCCGCTGCCGGAGCCGTTTCTGGTCATGGCCACACAGAATCCGATCGAACAGGAAGGCACCTATCCGCTGCCCGAAGCGCAACTGGATCGGTTTCTGCTGCATGTGGAAGTGCATTACCCCACTGGCATCGTGGAACGCGAAATCCTCAACCTGGTTCGACGCGAGGCGATACAGGGCGACGATGCATGCGCCCACACCTTGAGTGCACAGACGATTGCACGCGTGCGACGCGAACTACTCGAACTGCATATGGCGCCGCCCATCGAGGAATACATCGTGCAACTCATCCTCGCGACGCGAGAACCGCAGCGCTATGGCAACGACCTTGCCGCGTGGCTGCGCTTCGGCGCCAGCCCGCGCGGCACGATCGCTTTGGATCAATCGGCCCGCGCCGCAGCCTGGCTTGCGGGCCGCGACTTCGTGACACCTGCTGACGTTCAAGCCATGGCGCACGACGTGTTACGTCATCGGTTGATCCGATCCTTTGAAGCCGTTGCCGGCGACATTGATGCGAATCAGATCATCGATACATTGCTGGCCCGGGTTCCGGCGCCCTGAGCCGCATATGCCTTCGCATCTGCCTTCCCATCTGCCTTCCCATCTTTTGGGCGCGACTGTCCAACTGCACGATCTGGTGCGGCTGCGCGCAGAGTGCGGCCCGTGGCGACATCGTGCCCGCCGAACGGCCGCATCGGGTGGCGCGCAACGCACATCGCGCCGTGGCCGCGGCCTGGAGATCGAGGAAATCCGCGCCTATCAACCCAGTGACGATGCGCGCGATATCGACTGGCGCGTGACGGCACGAAAGGGACGCGCACACACCAAGGTGTACCGCGAAGAGCGCGAACAGCCCGTAATGTTTGCGCTGGATCTGCGCCCACCGATGGCGTTCGGCAGCCGCGACCGCTTCAAGTCGGTCGCACTTGCAGAACTGTTTGCACTGCAGGCCTGGGCGGCACTCGCGGATGAAGACCGTGTGGGCGCAGTCATCGCGAGTGCCCAAGGCATTCACAACATTGCGCCGCAACGCGGTGCAGCAACAATTCTGCGACTCCTGGCGCAAGTGGCTCAGTTGACGGCCGCGACCGCAGGCGAACAGCGACGTTCGCGCCCCGACAGCACTGCCAGGTTGCGCACTGCTGGCGATCAACCCGTACCTCCAAGCATCGACGCATTGCTGACTGCGCTGTCGCAGAACACGCGGGCAGGGCACCGCTCGGTCGTTATCAGCGACTTCCACGACATGACCGCGACCGCGAGCCAACGGCTGCAGCAGCTTGGTCGACTCGGCGATACCCACTGCATCCTGGTCTTCGACCGACTCGAGGAAGTCTTGCCACCGCCAGGCAACTACATGCTGTTGGCCGCAGACGGATACACGCGACTGACGCTCAACAGTGCGGATGCAGGAATGCGCGCACGCTATGCAGCGCGCATGGCGACGCGACGGATGCAGCTCGCAACACTTGGACGCCAACCACGCATGCGCGTCGATGAGTTATGCGTCGACGAGCCAGCCACAAAAATTCGGACGCAGCGCAGCGCGCTGCAGCCACCCCACACGCAGTTCACAGCAGCCAGCTCGCCCGCTGCTCCAACGCGGGGCTGAACGCGTGCCCGCACCGATGCCCATGGGCCGCGAGCTCCAGCAACTGCGCGACGTCCATCCACCTGGGCCGGTGAGCGTCTGGCCGCCCGCGCCCGGCTGGTGGTTGGTGATGGTCTGCGGCGCCGTCGTGTTGCTGCTGATCGGCAGGCACCTGCGACGTCGACGCCAACGACGCGCGCCCTACCTGGCCGCGTTGGCCGAGCTCGATCGAATTGCAACGCGCACGGATTCGCCAGCACACGTGCAGGACGTCGCCGTGCTGCTCCGCCGTATGGCTTTGCTTACGCACCCGGAGGCGGCGGCAATGCCTGCAGAACAACTGCCGGAACATCTGTTTGGCGTTCGCGATGAATGGCTCGTGAGCAGACTGGCCGAACGCTTCGCGCCAACGCATCCGGATGGGCCGTCCAGCGCAAATGCAGATGTCCTGAAGCGATTGCGGGTTGTCATCGAACGCGCCATGACCATCGCGAAATGAACAACGCGCAATGAATAACTTGCGTAGAAGAATGTGCACGGAGCAAGGTGCGATGAACACACCTGTATGAACATCGAACTCGTATGGCCCTGGCTGCTCGTGCTCTGGCCGCTGCCTTACCTTGTGCAGCGCACAGTGCGCCCACGCACGCGACATGCGCTGGCCATCCAGGCGCGCCTCCCAACGCTCACACAGGCTGCGAGCGAACAGCATGGCGCCAAACCGGTTCAGCATCCGCTGCAGCAGTTCATGCTGTGGTGCATGTGGACGGCGCTATTGCTGGCTGCAACGCGCCCCGAGCAACCCGGAGAGGCCGTCGCTGCGCCCAGCAGCGGTCGCGATCTGATGCTGGTCGTCGACATCTCCGGCAGCATGAACACCGAGGACATGGTGATCGACGGGCAGCCGGTGAACCGGCTCGACGCCGTGAAACTCGTACTGCACAAGTTCATCGACCATCGCGCAGGCGATCGAATCGGACTGCTGGTGTTTGGCTCCGCGCCCTTCCTGTATGTACCACTCACCTACGACCACGCCACCTTGATGCACATGCTGCTGGAGATGCAGAGTGGCATTGCCGGAAACAAGACGGCCATCGGCGATGCCACCGGACTGGCCGTGAAGACACTGCGCGATCGACCGGCCAATGATCGCGTGATGATTCTCCTCACCGACGGTGCCAACAACGCCGGCGAGCTCCGTCCGGAAGTAGCCGCAGGCATCGCCGCTCAATACAAGGTGCGCATTCACAGCGTGGGATTTGGTGCCGATACGCTGCGGCTGCCCAGCGGCTTCGGCTTCGATCTGCAGTTGATGAACCCCTCGGCCGAGCTTGACGAAGCAACGCTGCAGCAACTGGCCAAGAAAACCGGTGGACGCTACTTCCGTGCGCGCGACAGCGGGGGGCTGCGCGAGGTCTACCAGATCATCGACAGGATGGAGCCCGTGCCGCAGAACGACCAGCGGCTGCAACCAGTCACTGCCTTGTATCACTGGCCCTTGGCAGTTGCCTGCGCCATTGCATTGCTGTTGTTGCTCTTCACTACGCGTGGGCCTTCGACGCCAGAAGCAGCGCGTCAGCATGCCTGATGTTTCGCTCTACGACCTCGTGCCTCATCTGCTTCGGCCCGCGTGGTCGTACGCGCTCCTACCCTTGGCGCTGCTGCTCCCGTGGCTGTACAGACGACGCGCCACAGAAGATCCCTGGCGCAATGTGATCGACCCGCATCTGCTTGTGCACCTGCGCGCCGAGGCGGACGTGCCGCGTGCCGTGTGGCAGCGCGCCGCTGCAGGCCTGACGCTGCTCGCGATGGCCTGGTCTGTGGCGGTTTTGGCCTTGTGTGGTCCCAGCTGGCAACGATCCCCAGCACCACTACATCGACCCGGCGGCGCGCTGATTGTGCTGTTGGATCTTTCGCTGTCGATGTACGCCGCTGACGTAACACCGAGCCGCATTGCCCGCGCACATCAGGAAGTGACCGATCTGGTGCAGCAGTTCAGTGGCGGGCGCACAGCGTTGATCGCCTATGCGGGCGACGCACATATCGTGACCCCATTGACCGACGACACCCGCACCCTGACCAACCTGTTGGCATCCTTGGAGCCTGCCATCATGCCCGTGCCCGGTTCCGATCTCGCATCCGCGTTGCAACTGGCGCAAACACTCATCAAAGGCGGCGAAGAGACGCAGGGTTCAGTCGTGATCGTGACCGACGAAGTGGTCAATGCCGCCGACCTGGCGAGCGTCGATCATCGGCGCTTCCCGATTTCCATACTTGGCATTGGCACGGAGCAAGGCGGGCCTATCCCGCTCTCATTCGATGGCGCGCCACAGCGCAACCTGACCGATGCGCAAGGCACCACTGTCATTGCACGACTGGATCCTCAGCGGCTCGCCGAAGTCGCCCGACAGGGCGACGGCGCCTACGTCACTGCGCGCGCAGACGACGCTGACACGCGCCTGCTGTTGGCCAGCGCAATGGACGTGAACGCCAACGACAATGCAAAGAACGACGAGAAGTCGCAGGTGCTGCAGTGGCAGGACCAGGGCTACTGGCTGGTACTCCTGCTGCTGCCATGCTGCGCATACGCATTTCGTCGTGGCGTCGTCGTTCGCCCGGATGTGTTTGCGCTTCTGCTGCTCGCGTGCATGTTCGCGCCGGCGACCGCGCATGCAGCCGACTGGCCAACAGCGCGCGGCAATGTGTGGGCCGACCTGTGGTGGCGGCGCGACCAGCAGGGCATGCAGGCGCTCACCCGTGGACGCCCCGACGAAGCCGCTAATCTGTTCACGTCGCCGCAGTGGCGCGCCACCGCGCTGTATCGCAGCAACAAACACGATGCTGCCGCACGCATCTTCCGCCAGGACCCCAGCGCCGATGGCCAGTACAACCTGGGCAATGCACTCGCAAAATCCGGTCACTACAAAGAGGCACTGGCCGCGTACGCACGCACGCTGCAACTGAACCCGAAGCACGCCGACGCGCGCTTCAACCAAGCGTTGCTGCAGCGCCTGCAGCGCGCGCGCGAGCAGCAGCCCTCCGCGCATGATGGCAGCCAGCAGCGCCAAGGCGGCGAGCGCTCGACTGCACAGCAGCAGTCACAGTCGACCCCATCGCAGCCAGGACAACAGCCTGAGCCTGCAGACCGGAAACAACCTGAGCGTACCGACGGGAAACAACCAGGCCGCGCACAAGGACAGCAGCCTGACCAACGCAACGCGCAGCGGGACACGAGCCAGCAAGAGAATCGCGAGCAGCGCGAACAGGTAAGCCGCTCACCCACCGGCGACGAACAACGGCGCGCTACTGAGCAATGGCTGCGGCGCGTGCCAGATCGCCCCGGCGCGCTGTTGCGCAACAAGTTCGAAATGGAAACTGGCCAACGGATGTTCAACGGCCAGCAGCCCACCCCATCGGACCGCCCCTGGTGAACACCACAGGCGCAGCACCGCGCATGTCTGCGCAAGCGCTGCTGAGTCTCGTGGCGCTGCTCCTGCTGCTCGTATCTACCGAGTCTGCACAGGCGACGCTGAAGCTGCAGGTCGATCGAACCACAATCAACGCCGGCGACAGCCTCACGCTTAACCTCGACTACGACGGTTCGGCCGCCGCGCCGGATCTGTCCGCGCTGCAACAGGACTTCCAGGTGATGGCCTCGCAGCAGACGAGTCAGGTACAGATCAACAACGGACGGATCAGTCGCCGTCGCACCGTGCAATTGCGGCTGCTGCCAAAGCGCACCGGCCAACTGACGATTCCTGCGTTGCGCTGGGGAACAGACAGCACGACCACAGTCAGCATCACCGTAGGCGATGCGCAAACCGGCAATACCCAGCCCGGAAGCGCGCGACCTGATGATCCCGCCAGCGCCTCGGCCCGCGCGGATACCGGAAAGGCCGCGCGCTTCGAGAGCCACACAACGCCCGCAACCGCCTACGTACAAGGGCAGCTGACCTACACCCGAAGACTGCTGTACAACGGCGATGCTCAGGTCTACGGCGAACTGCCGGAACTGCCAGACATTCCCGGCGCCATCGTGCAGCCGTTGACCGCACCTGCCCCGGACAGCACGGAGATCGAAGGCGTGACCTACGGTGTCTACGAGCAGCGCTTCGCCATCTTTCCGCAAGAAAGTGGTGAACTGGTCATTCCAGCCGTTGGCGTCGATGCCAGCATTTCCCAGCCAGACGGCGGGCGCAGACACGCACGAATCAGCTCACAACCCATTCGCGTGCACATCCTGCCGAAGCCCGCGGACTTCCCATCATCTGCAGCATGGCTGCCCGCGCAGCATGTGCAACTCGATGAGCGCTGGACCCTGCCGCAGCATCTGGAAGTCGGCCAACCCATCATGCGCACTGTGCGTATCAGCAGTGAAGGGCTGTCGAACAGCGTACTGCCGCCCATGCCGTGGAAGGCTATCGCCGGCACGCGCTTCTACAGCGAACCGGCGACAGAACAGGAATCTACCGACGGCGTCTTCATCACGGGTACGCGCACGCAACAGTTCACCTGGATACCTACGCATCCTGGCCGCATCACACTGCCCGGCGTTCAACTGCTGTGGTGGGACGTCAATGCGGGCAGCATCCGGCGCGCAACGCTGCCGCAGCGAACCCTCGTCATCACGGGCAGCGCGGCGCCCCCTGATCCGCGTTCAGTATTGCCGCGCACAGCACGTGATGCACCGGCGCAGCACGCAGCAGCAGGTCGTGCCTGGCTCGATGCGTTCCGAGCACCGCCCCTCAGCGGAATCGTCGTCGCAGTGCTTGTCATTGCGATCAGCTGGCTGGTCTGGCTCGCCGGCCGCGCCACTGTTCGCGTGCTCGGCGCACGACGCCGCACACACATCGCAATGCGGCATAGCCCAACGCGTCTGGCCGCCGTGCAATGGTCGCGGCTATCGGACGCCTGTCGGACCAACGATGCGCGCGCGGCGCACCGCGCCTTTACCGAATGGGTAGCACTTCAAGCCAATGCGCCCACATGGCGACAGGCTGGAGTTGCGCAACGGCTGCGCGCCGCAAGCTATCCGCTGGCCGACGCGTCCGCAGCGGCAGGCAACGCTCCGCACATCGCACCAGACTGGAACGGCGCCGAGTTCTGGCAATGGCTGCTGGCACAGCGCGCGGCAGCCAGCGCACTGGCCGCGTCGGGTGCCCGTCCCTGGCAGCGGTTACGTAAGTGGCTGGGCGCAAGCGTCGCGGCGACCTTGCCGCCGCTCTATCAGGAACCTACTCAAGCGGCATCGGCCAGCGACTTCGTGACGACCTCGAAGACGTCCGTGGACAACGCAGGCAGCTGAGCCAGGGCTTCCAGCTGCCCACGCAATAGCGATGCACGGGCCGCAGGCAAGCGTCGCCACACAGACAGGCTCTTCGCAAGCCGCGCAGCAACTTGCGGGTTGCGCGCATCGAGCGCGCGCACCGCGTCTGCGATCAACCGATAGCCCGAGCCATCTGCCGCGTGGAAGCTGACAGGGTTACGGATGGCAAACGCCGAGTACAGCGCACGCACCTTGTTCGGCACGCCGATATCGAACACCGGGTGCGCTGCCAGTGCCTGGATGCGCTCGCACGCATTGGCACGACTGCTCGCGGCCTGTACCGATATCCACAGGTCCAACACCAGCGCTTCATGGCGGAACTCGTCCAGGAAACGCGCAAGTGCAGCCGTTCGCATGGCATCACCGGCCGCATGCGGGTAGTCGACAATCGCGCGCAGCGCAGCCAGCCGGTCCGTCATATTGTCGGCATTGTCGAACTGCGTCTGCAGCAGCACCCGCGCTGCGTCGCTGTCCTGGCGTGCGATGTAGCCAAGACAGACGTTGCGCAGACTGCGCTCTGCGATGTCGGCCGGCTCCGGCCGATAGGTATGCGTGTGCGTGTGCGTATGAAGCACATGGACCGCAAGCCAATCTGCGGCGAGTTCATCCGCGAGATGCTGCAGCACGGCTTCATGCGCCGCATGCACGGCATCGATCGGCATGGGATCGTACTGCTCACACAGGAATTGCTCGGACGGCAGCGTCAGCATCGCTGCAATGATCGCCTTCTGTTCGCCTTCCCCGGTTGACGTGCGCGCTGCCTGCAGCAACGCACGCACCACATTCAGCAGCGCAGGCTCGATCACCTGTTCGCGGATGTGGCGATCGAGCACCTGCTGGTAGAACTGCTGCGCAGCGTCCCAGCGACTGAAGCCGTCGGTGTCATGCAGCATCAGGAACGCAAGTTCAGTCAGGCTGCGGGAATACTCGATCTTGACCGGTGCGGAAAACGCACGCTGCAGCGACAGCACCGGCGCGGCCGACAGCCCACGCAACTCGAACACCTCAGTCGCAGCCGTCAACTGCAGCACTGCCGTCGAACCGTGGATCAGCACAGGCAACTGGCCGCCGACAATCTGCACGCGACCCTGCTGCGGCACAGCAGCATCGGCTGCGCCAATGACGCTCAATTCAGTGCCGCTCTCATCCAGCACGCCAATGGCCAGCGGAATGTGCAACGGTGGCAGCGGTGCCGTGACCGCACTACCTGCGTTTGCTGAACCCAGTGCACGCAACTGCCGGATCTCCAACCGACAAAGCTTGGCCGCAGCGTCAAAACGCGCTTCGATCGCCAGCACTGGTGTGCCCGACTGGCTGTACCAGTTGCGGAACTGCGTCAGCGCTACAACGTTCGCGTCTTCCATCGCGCGGACGAAGTCTTCGCAGGTCGCGGCCTGACCGTCGTGGCGATCAAAGTAAAGATCGCTGCCCTTGCGAAAGCCCGCCTCGCCGAGCAGCGTTGCCAGCATGCGCACAACTTCCGCACCCTTCTCGTAGACCGTCGGTGTATAGAAGTTGGAGATTTCGATGTAGCTGTCGGGGCGAATTGAGTGCGCCATGGGGCCGGCGTCTTCCGGGAACTGCGTGGTGCGCAACCGATTCACGTCTTCGATGCGCTTCAGCGCCCGATGGCCCACGTCGGCCGAGAACTCCTGATCGCGATAGACCGTGAAGCCTTCCTTCAAGCTCAGCTGAAACCAGTCACGGCAGGTCACACGATTGCCCGACCAGTTGTGGAAGTACTCGTGGCCAATCACGGCCTCGACACGCAGGAAGCCGTCGTCGGTGGTGGTGTCTGCACGCGCCAGCACACAATTCGTGTTGAACACGTTCAGGCCCTTGTTCTCCATGGCGCCCATGTTGAAGTGATCGACAGCAACGATCATGAAGATGTCGAGGTCGTACTCTCGCCCAAAACGCACCTCGTCCCAGCGCATCGCGCGCTGCAGCGCTGCCATGGCGTAGTCGCACTGGCCGATGTTGTGTGGCTCGCTGTAGATGCACAGCCGCACATCGCGACCCGATTGCGTGCGGAAGCTGCCCTCCAGCAGCGCAAGGTCGCCGGCGACCAGCGCAAACAGATACGCGGGTTTTGGAAACGGGTCTTCCCAAGTCACGGCCACGCGACCATCGGCAAGCACGTCGCGCGCTACGGCATTGCCGTTGGACAACAGCACTGGGAATCGGCCGCCATCTGCCACCAGCGTGGTGCGGAAGCGCGCCATCACATCGGGGCGATCCAGGTAGTAGGTGATCTTGCGGAAGCCTTCGGCCTCGCATTGCGTGCAGAACATCCCGTTCGACTGGTACAGACCTTCGAGCGAAGTATTCGTCGCCGGGCTGATTCGCGTTGTGCAACGTAACGTGCACACATCGGGCAGCCCGAACAGCGTCATGCCTTCGGCATCGACCTGATACTCATTGCCTGCAAGTACACGGCCATCCACGCTGATCTCGAGCAATTCCAGATCAACGCCATCGAGGCGCAACGCGGATTCATTGCGTTCCTGATTGCGGCGCACCTGCAACTCGGCATGCACACGTGTGTCTGCAGGGTCCAGCTCGACGCGCAGATCGATCTGGTCGATCCAATGCGAAGGCGCCGTGTACGCGGCACGTTGAACCGTGACCGGTTGGCCGTCTTTCATCGCTTGTTCCTTTTGCCCAGAGTTATAGAACTCAGCCGAACAGATCGCTCTGGCCGCGCGTGTCACGTGCCACGTCCAGCTGCAGCCGAACCAGCGTACCTGCATGGCTGGCGGTATTCAGCACCCCGCTATCGAGGATCAGATAACGCGCCTTGGCACCCAGCACCCGGCCCTGCACTACCGTTCCCACACCCTGCAACTTGAGCGCGCTCAACGATGGTGCGCCGGTATCCGGCAGTGGATAGCGTGCATGCCAGGTCGTGGCGTCGTCGATCGCATGCCACGCGTCCACGCCAAACTCGGCGCGCAGATTTTCAAGCGCGATGCCATGTCGCTGCGTCATTGCATGGGCCAGTTGCTTGAGATCTTCCGATGTTTGACGCTTGCGCAGCATCTGCCGCCAGTTGGTGCGGTCACTCAAGCTCGCCCGCAGAATTGCTTCCACCAACCCTGCGATTCGCCGGGTGCGCACCAGCAACCAGGGTCTGGCCTGCAGTGCGCCCTGCTCCGACCAGCGCTGCGCCACACGCCCGGGCCGCGTGATGCCGATCTTCACGCCAGAGGTCTCAGCCAGATAGACCACATGGTTCGCCATACACACGCGCGTGCCCCACGCCGGATCGCGGCAGGTGCCCAGATGATGGTGGCAACGTTCCGGGCTGCGAAAACAGTGATCACACGACGGCAGCATCAGGAAACAGCTGCGGCAGTAGCCGCCACCGTGACTCGTGGCACTGGCCGCACCGCAGTTCACGCACAGGATGCCGCCGAGACCGGTGACCGCGACCTGCCGTCCGAGCAGCATGGACAGTGGTAGCCGATGACCTCCGACACAGAGCGTGTAGTGCACGTCGCCGTCGTCGTGCTGCTCGGGTTGCAAGGCATCCAACGCGCCTTCGAAACTGGCCGGCGTGTTCATCGCGTCATGAAGCGTTGACTTGCGGTGACGGCCGGATCGGCCACAGCACACCGATGGCCGCGCCTGCGGCGAGGCCGACCCAATGTGCAGTGTTGGCGATGTACAGACCGAAGTACTCGGTAACACCCGTGCTCATCACCACCAGCGACAGCAGCAGGCCCATCGACATCGCACTCGGCAACCGCAATGCATCAGCAGACGAACGCCGACCCAGCATCAGGATCATGCCCAGTTGCCCGGTGACGATGCCCGACAAACCGCCGAACTCCGATGCCCCGCCGATGACGAACTGCCCCACATTCGATGCCACGCCGATAAACACAATCGCACTGAGCGTGGCTGCGCCGGAAAGCACACCCTCGATGCGCCGGCCGAATTCCCAGAACAGAACCACATCCATTGCCAGATGCAGCAATGAGAAGTGCAGCAGGCAAGGCGTCAGGAGCCGCCAGACCGCGCCGCCAGCCAGCGTCTGTTGAAGCTGCTGCAGGGCCATCATCCAGTCGCCGGGCGGTGCGTATCCCACAGGCGAAACGATGAACAGCGCATACAACCAGGCAACGGGCTCTCCCCACAGCGAGATCGGCGCGCACAACAACGCCAGTACGATCACCGCGCTCGTGACGGGCGCCCGCTTGGCCCAGGTCAGCACTGTTGTCGCATTCGGCAGCCACGCATCCGACGGATCAGACCCGGACCTGCGCGGCGGCGCACCTGCAAGGTCGGCGGCGGCCGCCCGCACGCGTGCCGCGGTCGCCTCGTCCAGCACGTACAGCAGTTGTTCGTCGCCTTGCGTAAAGACCCGATGCGGCGTCTGCTCACGCCAGAGCGTATCCGTCAGTGCGGACAGATCGACATCGGCGCGTGCGCGCAGCGCAAGTACGGGGTTGCTCGTCTGCGTCACATGTTCCCCGTGTAGACTCGACGCTTCGCAGGAATTGACACGGTCGGACAGCAACTGGCCGAGGCGGAATCATGCAAGCAGTGGATCTGGAAGTTCTGAAGGCCGTTCAGCGCTGGCTGCAATCGGGACAATCTGGCTGGTTGTGTACGGTAGTACAAACATTTGGTTCCTCGCCGCGTCCCGTAGGCTCGCTGCTCGCCTGTCACACCGACGGCACGGTCGTGGGGTCCTTGTCCGGCGGCTGCGTCGAGGACGATCTGCTCGACAAGTTGCGCGGCGGCCAGCTCGCGCTCGATGCGCCGATGCTGATGAAGTACGGTCTCGCGCCCGAGGACACCGAGCGCCTCGGCCTGCCCTGCGGCGGGCATCTGCACGTGGCCATCGAGCCGGTTCAGCCGAACCCCGCATCCATCGCCCAGTTCGACATGATCTGCGCCGCCCTCGAAGCACGACGCAGCATCACGCGTGTCGTCAACCTCGACACGGGCGCGATGGAAGTTCGCGCCCGCGATGCGTTCACGCCGCTGGTCCTGCGCGAGCAGGCGGACGGGACGACGCTCGAGCACACCTATGGTCCGCGACATCAATTGTTCGTCGTCGGCGCCGGCATGGTGGCGTTCTACCTGGCGCAGATGGCGCAGGCGTTGGATTTTCAAGTCACCATCTGTGACCCACGCGAACATCTTCTTACGCAATGGGCAGTCGCCGGAACCAGAACGCTGGCCATGATGCCCGATGACGCCGTCCGTGCGCACGGAAACGATGCGCGCACCGCCATCGTCACCGTCACCCATGACCCGCGTATCGACGACATGGGCTTGATGGAAGCACTGAAGACGGACGCCTTCTACGTGGGCGCCATGGGCTCCGAACGTACCTCCGCAAGCCGGCGGGTGCGGCTTGCTGCGCTCGACTTGAGC
>CAMAVY010000119.1 GCA_945861675.1 Klebsiella pneumoniae
GCGTCGGTGGCGCTTGTCGCGTACCGGCTTGCGGGCCCTGGTTGGCCCGCGGGACTGGATTTGCGTGTTGGTCTGGCCGGGCGTCGGCAGGATCAGTTGCCGCATATGCGGCCGGGCCGTGCACGAGGCACTGAACGATGAGTACGCCGATGGCGCCCGCGAGAACTGTGCTGTGTGGGCGCTGTGTCTGCATGCATTTACCCCTGCTCGATTTAATCCGACTCAGGGCATCGATTGTGCCTTGAGCGCGGCGATGCGGTCATCCAGTGCAGGGTGCGAGCTGAGCAGTGCCATCAGGCCGCCACGCTTGCCGCTTGCGATGCCGAACGCGGCCATGCTTTGTGGCATTTCATCGGGCATGGTTTGACCGCCTTTAAGCCGTTCAAGCGCATTGATCATGTTCTGGCGGCCGGACAGTTCTGCGCCGGCCGTGTCGGCGCGAAACTCGCGGTAACGCGAAAACCACATCACAACCATGCTCGCAAAGAAGCCGAGCGCGACTTGCGCAATCATGCTGGAGACATAGAAGCCCATGCCCAGGCCGCGTTCGTTCTTGAGCAACACACGATCGACGAAGTAGCCCACGATCCTGGAAACGAAAATCACGAACGTGTTCACCACGCCCTGAATCAGCGACAGGGTGACCATGTCGTTGTTGGCGATGTGGCCGATCTCGTGGCCAAGCACGGCATGCACCTCTTCGCGGCGCATGTGTTCGAGCAAACCGGTGGATACGGCCACGAGTGCTGAGTTCTTGTTCCAGCCGGTGGCAAATGCGTTCGGCTGTGCAGCCGGAAAAATCGCGACCTCGGGCTGGCCGATGCCGGCCTTTTGCGCGAGCTCGGTCACCGTGTTGACCAACCAGCGTTCCTGCTCGTTCTGCGGTTGATCGATTACCTTCGCGCCGGTGCTCATCTTTGCCATTGGCTTCGACATCAACAGCGAGACGAAGCTGCCGGCCATGCCGAACACGGCACTGAAGACCAGCAGTGAGCCGAGGTCGAGATCGACGCCATTTGCGGCCAGCATCCCGTTTACGCCGAGCAGCGACAGGGTGACGCTGGCGAGCAGCATTACGGCCAGGTTGGTTGCCAGGAACAACGCAATTCGCATCATCTGTCAGTGCTCCTATCTCTTGCTGATTTGCTCATGCAACTGCTCATGCCGCTCTTCATACAGTGCCAAACGGTTGTCCCTGCCCGGCGATCATCCATAGCGCGCGGTCGGGCACCGAATCTGCGGCAGTCTAAATTGACGCACAGGCGTGCCAATTCAAGCCCATCCCGGCCCCGGCAATGATCGACATTCCCGAATCGTGAGGTGCGTGATCTTGTGCTTTGCCCATTGCAGGACAAAGCAGCGCTGGCGGTCGGCTGCCCAGGGTCCATAGAATCCAGGACCACTTGGGAGGAATGAAAATGCGCGTAGATGGCGGGATTGGCGTTGATCTGCACACGGCTGCCGAGCAGGCGAAGGATCTTGAGGACATGGGCTATGCCGGGGCCATGACCGCGGAAACGGGGCACGATCCCTTCTATCCCTTGCTGCTGGCTGCGCAGAGCACGTCGAAAATCGAGCTGCTCACAAGTATTGCCGTTGCGTTTGCGCGCAGTCCGATGGTCACGGCCTATTCGGCGTTCGATCTGAACGCGTTCTCCAAGGGGCGATTCGTGCTCGGGCTGGGTTCGCAGATCCAGCCGCACATCGAGAAGCGCTTCTCCATGCCCTGGTCGCAGCCCGCTGCACGGATGCGCGAGTACATCGAGGCGTTGCACGCGATCTGGCATACCTGGTGTACCGGTGAGCGCCTGCAGTTCCGTGGCAAGTTCTACACGCACACATTGATGACGCCGTTCTTCACCCCCAGCGTGGTGCAGTACGGGGCACCGAAGGTGCTGCTTGCTGCGGTTGGGCCGATGATGACCCAGGTTGCCGCGGAGGTTGCCGACGGCATCATCGCGCACGCGTTCAGCACTGAGAAATATCTGCGCGAGGTGACCATGCCTGCGGTCATGGCCGGTCTGCATGCGAGCGGTCGGTCACGTACGGATTTTCAGATCAGCTACCCCGTGTTCGTCGTCACAGGCCGAGACGAACAGGAGCAGCGCAAGGCGTCTATCGCCACGCGCAAGCAGATTGCGTTCTATGGCTCCACGCCCGCATACAAGGGTGTGCTCGACTGCATCGGTGCTGGTGAACTGCAGCCGCGTTTGAACCTGATGTCGAAGGAAGGCAAGTGGGACGAAATGGGTACGTTGATAACCGACGACATTCTCAACGAATTCGCTGTTGTCGCTGAGCCCGGCAAGATCGCTGCGGCGGTCAAGGCGCGCTATGGCGATGTGGTCGATCGGACCAGCGTGGCCTACGCAACACTTCCACGCGACGCGCGCATTCAGATCATTCGTGAACTGGCGTGATGTAGCCCTATGGGCGCGTGGAAACGCGCCATTGCGTGGGCAACGTCGCCCGCTCTCTTGGTACTTGCCCGGCACGGGCCTTGCTGCTTATTCACACTTATCAATTCGTCTTATTGAGGCAATCACATGAAAGTTGACGCTGGACTGGGCAATGACCTGACTAAGGTGCCGGCAGCAATCAAAGCGCTGGAAGCAGCGGGCTACGACCGCGCAAGCACGGCCGAAATGAACCACGATCCCTTCTTTCCTTTGCTGATCGCCGCAGAGCACAGCGAAAAGATTGAACTCGCGACGTCGATTGCGGTGGGTTTTGCGCGCTCGCCGATGATTCTGGCGAACATCGGCAACGATCTGCAGGCGTACTCTAAGGGTCGGCTTACGATCGGCCTGGGTTCGCAGATTCAGCCGCACATCGAGAAGCGTTTCTCCATGCCTTGGGGTGCGCCGGCCGGCAAGATGCGTGAAATGGTGCTTTCGATGCGCGCCATCTGGGACAACTGGTACAACGGCACGCCGCTGCAGTTTGTGGGCAAGTTCTACCGGCACACGCTGATGACGCCGGCATTCACGCCCAAGAACAATCCCTACGGTGCGCCGAAGGTCATTCTTGCCGCAGTGGGTCCGCACATGACCGAGGTGGCCGGTGAAGTTGCCGACGGCATGATCATCCACCCGTTCTCCACGGTGCCGTTCATCAAGAACGTGACGTTGCCGGCAATCGAGCGGGGCCTTGCGAAGGCAGGCAAGACGCGGGCGGGATTCGAGCTTTCGTATTCCAACTTCGTGGTGTCTGGCCGCAATGAGGCAGAGTTCGAGGCGGCCAAGAAGGCGGCCAAGGAACGCATCGCGTTCTATGGCTCAACACCTGCGTACAAGTGCGTGCTCGATGAGATTGGTGCCGGAGAACTGCAGCCAGAGCTGAACAAGATGTCGAAGCAAGGGCGCTGGCAGGAAATGGGCACGTTGATCAGCGATGCCGTGCTGAACGAGTTTGCCGTGGTGGGCGAACCGAAGGACATCGTGCCGCAGACGCTTGCGCGTTATGGCGCGTTCGTTGATCGCACGTCAGGCGGCTTCACGTTCGTGGACGAAGACGAGCGCAGGAAAATGATTGCGCAACTGCGCGCTGGCTGAGGAAACCAACATGGCATTGCCTCGTGAACTGGCGCTTTCGTCAGCGCAGATTGAAGAGCTCATGGCCAGCGAGTGGAACATGCGCATCGCCACAATCGGGCCCAAGGCGCGGATCAATCTGACGCCGATGTGGTTCGGCTGGGGCGGTGGATGCCTCTATCTGTTCGGCCGTGGCCAGAAAGTGGTGAATGTGCGGCGCAATCCTGCATGCACAGTCATCGTTGATCGCAATGTGAAGTTCCCCGAACTGCAGGCAATCATGTTGCAGGGCAACGCAAAGGTGCTGGAGACAGCTGAAGAAGAAGCAGCAGATCCTTTTCTTGCAGAGGTTCGCGTGCAGATGGGACGGAAGTACAACGGCGGGCATGGACGTGCGCCCGTTGATGACCCGCCCGCGAATTCGGCGACGGCAGGTGGACGCAACCGGCGATGGCTCGTGCTTGCGCCGACGCACATTGTCAGCTGGGACAATTTCAAATTGCCGAAGTCACAGCCGAGCTGAGCAAAGTGCGGCAGAACTCGGGCCAAATCGCTGCATTTGCGTTGTGCTCTTGCGAGCGAACGCTACTAACGCATCTGGCGAGGTGCGCGCCGCGTTTCATTTGTTGGAGTGAGCGCCGCACGAGATTGCTCAGAAATAGATCTGCGCGGTACGCGATCCGTGGGCGCAATACAAGGCCTGAGGCAGCATTGGACTTCTGCGCATGTTCCCGAGCGTGTGCCACATGTGTACACATCGGAGCTTCGCGCGGTCTGCGCACGCGCATTGGCAAAGGGTTTAGCAGTTCAAGCCCCGCGTAGCGTCCGGTGCCGAACACGGCATACCGGGCTTAGTGCTGTTAGTAATTGCTTTGATCTCGGCCGAGGGTCTTTTGGCATAACTAAACGGTATGGTCGCCGGGTTCTCCTGGGTGCCGTCGTCGTTAGAATCCAGGCCCTTCGCCATCCTCGTGGATGACAGTTTGTGCTTGAACTTGTTGCCTTGGCCGTCCGCCGCTGCCCGCTGATGATCCAGCTGGAGGTGGGTGGGCTATTCATGGCCATGGTGATGACTGCCTGGATCTGCCTGGTATCCGCCAATCACGACACGCAGACCTACGCACTCGAACTGCCGGCCGCCGATGAGGTGGTGTGGGACGAGCGGGTTGGCAATTTTGCCGGGCGCATCCGCGTGGCCTTTGGTGTAGACCACGCCACCGCGCTGCGCTATGCGGAGTGGACCTTGGACGCAGCGGCTCGCCATCGCATCCAGCCGGAACTGCTGGCCAGTCTGATCTACGTGGAAAGCACGTTTGACGCCCATGCGAAGTCTTCCAAGGGCGCAGTGGGGCCGGCGCAGGTCATGCCCGGCGTCTGGTCCGGCATCTGCCGTGGCGATCTGCGCAATCCAGCCGACAACATCGATTGCGGCGCTCGCATCCTGGCTGCGTATGTCGATGACTGCGGGGCTGTGAACTGCGCATTAGCGTTCTACAACGCCGGGCCGACAGGCGTTGCTCGGGGCCCGCGCGGCAGCGTGGGCCTGGGTTACGTTGCACGCGTGGACAGCAATCTCAACCGTCTTGAACGCGCGGTGTTCTGAGCGTTTTTTCGTTCTGTGCCCAGTTCGCGTGTTGCACTGACACATCGTTATCTCTCTAACGTCTCCTTGTGCGGACCTGTTCTAGCAGCTCGTGCAGTGCATCAATTTCGCTCTGCTTCACGTCGTCGCGCCATTGCGCTGCTGTCGGCGTGGGAAAAGCACATCTTGAACTAGTTGTATGCAAGTGATGCGCTATCGAGTTTTTTCCTGATGCTAACGACCATGTGGTGTCGCGCGCCGCTAGCCAACAGTTAGTAGATGGTGCAAGTGTCAACTGATGAGCATACGACACTGAATCCTGCGCGTTCGATTGGGTTGTGGTGGCCAGGGCTTACGTGAAGCTTGTCAATCAGCTGCCGTTGGCAGCGAACTTCCGCTTCCACGATTGGCTCATTCGAGCGGTGCTCGATGCTTCAAGCGAGTCGCGCTTTGGCTGTTGTCTGAACGGCGTGTTCAGGCTTGGTTCAGTCCCGCTGGATCAGGCTGAATTCGGTTTACGGTCAGCGTCCTTTCTTGAGGGTTTGCGCATGAAGCGTTCAGTTGCAGTGGCGGTTTCCCTTGCCATCTTTGTGGGTGTTGCAGCGGGCTCGGTTTTCGCCGATCCGCCGCGGGTGCTCCGTTCCGAGATACAGGATCGGGTGGACGGCGGGCACGGTCGGGCAGACCGCGCCGACGGCGGCGCCGGGGATCGGTACTCCGGCCGCGATGCTGGTCGCGTCGAACACAATGATCGAGACCGACAGCAGGTCGTGGTCCGCGATGACCGTCGGGACGACCGGGACGGCGGACGTAACCGCGCCCGCTACGCCGATCATCGCGGTGATCGCGGCGACGACCGTGACCGCAACTGGGATCGAAATGGCGAGCACCGCCGCGACAATGACCGCAGCCGCGACCACCGCCGCGACAATCACCGCGACCACCGCCGCGACAATCACCGCGATCACGACCGCGACCGCTATCGCGTTGGCGTCTATCTGGGCAGCCCCTGGGCATGGGGTGCATATGATCGCGGCTACGGCTATGACCGCTATGCAGATCGCGATGATTGCCGCGTGGTTTATCGCTGGCGCTACAACCGCTGGGGCCGCCGTTACTCGGAGCCCGTACAGGTGTGCTACGACTCCTGGGGACGTAGCTACGTGTCGCCTTACTCCGACCGTTGGTAGTTTCCCGTGGGGGCGAACCTCCGACTAACCTGTTGCCAGGGATGACGGTGTCAGAGCACCCGGGTCGAACTGCCGGTACGCACGGCAAGAACTGGCCTCCTCTGGTGGCCAGTGCTAGGTTGCCGTCGAGCAACCGCAACGACGGAACACGCAATGATCAGCTGGCAGATTGGCGCCGTTAAAGTGACGCGGGTGGTCGAGTTGGAAGCAACGGGCGGATCGCGCTTCATCCTTCCCGATGCAACGCCCGATGCGTGCAAACCCATGGCGTGGATGCAACCGCATTTCTGCACGCCCGAAGGCAAGTTGCGCATGAGCGTGCATGCGCTTGTGATCGACACGGGCAGTCGGCGGATCGTGGTCGACACCTGCATCGGTAACGACAAGCCGCGCACCATGGCCAACTGGAGTCATCTGCAAACGAACTTCCTGGCGGACCTTGCGGCGGCGGGCTATCCGCGCGAGTCCATCGACACCGTCCTGTGCACCCATCTCCACGTCGATCATGTGGGCTGGAACACGATGCTCGTCGACGGTGCCTGGCAACCCACATTTCCCAACGCCCGATATCTCATCCATCAGGCCGAATGGAGCTATTGGAACGGAGAGCAATCTGGCGAATCGCCGCAGATACTCTCGGATTCAGTGCGCCCGGTGCTCGATGCGGGTCTGATGGACATGGTCGGCGCGGATCACCATGTGTGCGCCGAGGTCAGCCTCGAGTCGACGCCGGGTCATACGCCCGGACATGTCTCGGTGCGTATCCGGTCTGGCGGGCAGCAGGCGCTGATCACCGGGGATGCTTTACATCACCCGTGCCAGATGGAGCGCGTCGACTGGTGCAGCCCGGCCGACTTCGACAGCCGTGCCGCACAGGACACGCGTAGCGACATGTTGAGCCGGGCCGCCGACGATGGCGTGCTGTTCATTGGTACCCATTTCGCGGCGCCAACGGCCGGGCACGTGCGCAGGAACGCGCAGGGCACGTTCTGGTTGGATGTGGGCGCAGGTCCGGCTTCGGGCTGAGCCGCTACACCATGATGGGGCCGTCGTCCGGCGCATCGTGCCGCGTCGGATTGGAGCGTTGCGCTAGCGTCGGGTCGATCGAGCGAAACCGATACACGCCATCGTCGCCCAACGCGCGTTCGATACGCTGGCGGTGCATGAGCAGGTGCAGGTGGGCGATGGCTTCGCCCAGCGCCATCATCATCTGCCGCGAGTCGAGCTTGCGCTTGAACAAGACCGGCAGCAGATCGCGTGCGATTTGTGGCTCGACACAACTTTCTTCGATGGCCAGCATCCGGTCCTCATGGTGCGCGATGAGTTCGCGCAGGCGTGCTCGCGCGCCATGGAATGGCAGGTTGTGTGCCGGAAGCACCAGGGTGTCGGCCGGAATGCGTTCCAGGAAATCGTCGTGGGACTCCATCCAGACCTTCAGCGGGTTCGCCTCGGGTTCGTTGGGGTGCACGCTGACGTTGGATGTGATGATCGGAAGAATCTGATCGCCGGAGAGCAGAATCTTCAGGCTGCGGCTGTGCAGGCAGGCGTGTTCAGGCGAGTGCCCTGAACCCACCACGATGTGCCATTCGCGGTCGCCGATCATGAGTACGTCGCCATCTTCCAGACGACGATAGCTGCCGGGTGTCTCCGGCATCGCGTAGCCATCGTCGCGCCGCATCTGAAACGCCTGCGCGAGGGTTTCCAGATAGTCGGCCGGCATGCCGGCGCGCAGATAGAATTCGCGACCTTGCCATGTGCTGTGATGCGACGGCCCGTTGCCCGAGAATGATCGGGCCTGGTAGTACTCGCCGCGGGTCATGAACAACGGGGCACGAAACTCTTCGGTGATGAAGCCTGCGCAGCCAGTGTGATCCGGGTGCATGTGCGTGCAGATCACGCCTTTGACGGTCTTGCCATCGAGCACCGAGGCAAACACCTGGCGCCACAGATCCTGTGTCTCGCGGTTCGCAAGGCCGGTATCGACCACGTACCAGCCATCGTGGTCTTCGAGCATGTACAGGTTGATATGGGTCAGCGAGCCGCCCATGGGCATCGTCAGCCAGTGCACGCCCGGTGCGACCTCGCGGGTCGTGCCGTGCGGGGGATGCGTATCCCATGGGTAGGTCAGTTCGTTCATTTTGGCTCCAATTCGCAGGAATGACCGCCCATAAGACGAGTACATGAGGGCGTGGGACTGGCCGGGATTATAGACACGCAAGAGGCTTGCCGACTGGCTCGCCGGGCCTCTGTCCACACGCGTGTCGGCCGCGCGCCTGTGCTGACGGTGATGGGCGCGCGGCGCCTTGTTACGCATGCCCGGCGCCTTGTTACGCATGCCCCGCGCCTTGTTACGCATGCCCCGCGCCTTGTTACGCATGGATGTTACGCATAGATTCCGGCATCGATGGTCGTGCGCGCCCGCAGCGCGCACACGCCACGCTGTTGATCAATGCGTCGCTCAGAACGGCGCCAACAATCCGGGCGCTGTATGTCGCGCCGCTACACAGCAAGGTGCCGCATGTCGCGTCACCAGGTGTCCGAACACGTCAAGGGGAAGGCCAATATGGGGATGAACGTCAAGCCGGTGCCGACCTTGGACAACGAGGTCAACGAGATCCGTCTGGCCACGGCCGACATCATCAATCGCGAGATCCTGCCCAACGAGGGCAGGCTGTGGGGCGTGGTCGAGGATTCAGCGAACTCGCAGAACGAGGTTGCGGCCGGCGAACTGGCGCGCGACCTGCGCAAGCACGTTCAGAACGAGGTCAAGAAGCGCGGCCTGTGGGCGCCGCACTTACCGAAGGAATACGGCGGCATGGGGCTGTCGTTCATGCAGCACGCCTACATGAACGAAGTGCTGTCGTACTCGCCTGGCGCAGCCTCGCTGTTCGGTGCGGTTGCGCCGAACTCGGGCAACCAGAAGATTCTGGTGACCTACGGCACGCCGGAGCAGAAGGAGAAGTGGCTGAAGCCACTGGTTGAAGGAACGATGCAATCCGGCTTCTCGATGACCGAGCCGCACAATCCGGGCTCCGATCCGCGCTCGCTCACCACCACTGCGGTGCTAGAAGGCGACGAGTGGGTCATCAACGGCCACAAGTGGTTCACCTCGAATGGCTACGCGGCAGATTTCTACATCGTCATGTGCCGTACCTCGGACAAGAACGATCCGGGCGGCAAGAACGACAAGATGACGCAGATCATTGTGCCCAAGGCGACCAAGGGCGTGAACATCATTCGTGGTGTGCCTGTGTGGGGACGCGCCTCGTCGCACTGCGAGATCGTGTACGACAACGTGCGCGTGCCGAAGGCAAACCAGTTGGGCCGGACGGGGTCGGGGCACCAGGCTGCGCAGGACCGCCTGGGCGCAGGGCGTGTCTATCACTGCATGAACTCGATCGGCTCGATGTGGCGCGCCTTCGACCTGATGGTAGATCGGCTGACGAAACGCGAAGTGCATGGCGGCGAAAAGCTGGCGGACAAGCAATTCATGCAGGGCTTCGTGGCCGACTCGTACATGGACATTCAATCGGCGCGTCTGATGACCATTCACTGCGCTGAGAAGATGGAGGTCGGTGCCGACCCGCGTGTGGACATCTCCTCGATCAAGGTCTTTGTACCGGCGGCCTACCATCGCGTGGTTGATCGCGCAATTCAGGTGTATGGCGCCGCAGGCGTATCCGGCGACTATCCTTTGGCGGGCATGTATCTGGGTGCGCGCACGCTGCGTATCGCCGACGGTCCGGATGAGGTGCACAAGATCCTCATCGCGAAGTCGGTGTTGAAGCGCTACGCCGCTGGCGAGAGCTGGGATTTCGGCAACTAGCCGGACCGGAAACGCCCGAACGTTCGTCAGCGCGGCCGCGTCGCGACCCGCGTGGGACACGTCATACGCATGAGCGAGGAGTAATGGGATGAGCATGACGACATCAATCACAAGGCACGTACATCGGCTCGTTCTGCTGCTGGTTGGCGGTGTGGCATTGGCCGGTTGCAGTTCGGATCCGTCGCCGCTGCTTGCGCGTGTCAACGCGTCGATCCTGACGCACGTTGCTTGTGCGGGCATTGATCATCGCGGTGCAGACGCGGCTGATCCCCGCCGCGCGGGCTGCGACGCGGCGATCAATGCAGAAGCGCAGATGGATCCAGCGCCTGATTACGGCGAAGTCGCCGTGTTCAACCTCAACAACCCCGGACCGCTGCTCGCAGCACCGGGACAGCCGGCCGGACAGGTGACGGTCGGCCCATACAAGGACGTTGCGGCCTGCGAAGCGGTGCGCACGCTTGCGACCAGCCTGGGCTTGTCCACCTACGCGTGTGAAAGCCGTTACCTGGCTGGCAAGGTGATGATTGCGCGCTGACACAGGCCGCTGCGCGGCCGTCACATCAGGTGCGGGCGATTCGGTAACTCGTCCGGATCGCGGCCGTTGCCGGGAAATGCGCGGGCCATCAGAGTCGTCAGTGCTTCGATGCCCAGCCGGGCGCCGCCCGCGAAATCCTCGTTGGCAAACCGGGCTGCCATCAACATGCACGCAGCCTGCCACTCTTCAGTTGTGACCAGGCCTGCGTAGCCTCGATCAGCGACGATCTCAACCGCGTTTTCCGCGAGCAGCACGAACACCAGCACGCCGTTGTTCTCATCGGTGTCCCACACGCCAAGTTCCGTGAAGACCTGCACTGCCCGCTGGCGCGGCGTCAGTGTGCGCAGCAACTGCGGAAGATCGAACGCGGCCTCCAGGGCGAACCGCAGTTCGCCGCGATGCACTTGTTCAGATGCAGCGACGGCCGCCTCGATGGCATCCAGCGTGTTCGTCGCGTATGCGCGGCGCATCTGCCAGCGCGTGGTGAACAGATGCCTCAGCCAACGCATGTGTCACAGCTCCCGTTGCGTCCGCGTTTCGATCTTGATGGCTGCGCAGGGTTTGAATGCTGTGCAACTGCAGCGTGTGGCGCCGTGCAGATCGATGCCTGATGGTTGAAGCAGTTGCGGATATCTGGCTGTAGATGCTGCATGACTACCAGTTCCCTGAAGCTCCGCCGCCGCCAAAACCGCCGCCACCACCACCACCGAAACCACCTCCGAAGCCACCGCCGCCTCCGCCACCGAATCCGCCACCGCCAAAACCGCCACCGCCGAAACCGCCACCCCGACTTGCCCAGCGTCCACCGCCGCCACCCGTGATGCTGGCCACCAGACCCACCAGTGCCGCGAGGGCCATCACCGCAAGGCTCGTCGTCATGAACCAGCCGACGACGCAGGCCACGCCGGCACATCCGACGAGTGACAAGCCCTGACCAAACATGGCGCGCAGCGGCGTGCGCAGGACTGCCGCCGCAATGAACGCGGCAATCAGCGCACCGATGACATTCGATTGACCATCTTCCTGTGGCGACTGCGGGGCATCAGGCAGTTGCTCGCCACCGATCACCTGCAACATCGCCTCAACGCCGGCCGTAATGCCGGCCTCGTATGCGCCGGTCTTGAACATCGGCGTGATGGTGTCGCGGATGATCCGCTTGGACATCGCGTCGGTCAGCGCGCCCTCGAGGCCGTAGCCCACTTCGATGCGCATTCTGCGGTCCTGTTTGGCAACCAGCAGCAATGCACCGTCGTCGACCTTGCCGCGCCCGAGTCGCCAGGCCTCAACCATGCGGATGCTGTACTGCTCGATCTCCTCGGGCTGTGTGGTGGCGATGATCAGCACTGCCACCTGGCTGCCTTTGGTGCGCTCGAACTGCGCCAGGCGTTGCTCCAGATGCGCCGTGGTCGCCGGCGACAGCGTGCCCGTCGTATCCGTCACGCGTGTCGTGAGCGCAGGGATAGGTTGCAGCGCTTCCGCGCGGATGGACAGCGCCGACACCCAGCTCAGTGCCAGGCCGAGCACCACCAACAGCAACCTGCGCATCTGCGACCTGCGCATCTGCGATCCGTGCATCAGCGTCAGCTGCCGCAGCGCGCGTGAGGTGTTCGTGTTATTGCCCGAACTGCACTTCAGGCGCTTCGGAAATCGCTGCTTCGTTGGCAACGGTGAAGCTGGGTTTGACCTCGAAGTCGAACATGTTCGCAGTGAGGTTCGAGGGAAAACTGCGCACCACCGTGTTGTAGGCCTTTACTGAATCGATGTAGCGATTGCGCGCCACTGCAATGCGGTTCTCGGTACCTTCCAGCTGTGACTGCAGCTCGCCGAAGCGGGCATCGGATTTCAGCTCGGGATAGCGCTCCGAGACGACCATGAGGCGACTCAACGCGGAGGACAGTGAGCCCTGCGCCGCTTCAAAGTCCGCAAATGCCTTCGGATCCTTCAGCGTATCCGGCGAGACCTGCATGGTGCCTACTTTGGCGCGCGCCTCAGTCACACCGATGAGTACGTCCCGCTCCTGTTTGGCGAACCCCTCGACGGTGCGGACAAGATTCGGGATCAGATCTGCACGGCGCTTGTACTGATTCACCACTTCGGCCCAGCTGGCTTTCACGTCTTCGTCGGTCGTCTGCAGGCTGTTGTAGCCGCAGCCGCTGCTGCTGAGCGCAAGCAGGATGAGGAGTTGCAGGCGGGGGAAGAGCAGTCGACGTTGACGCGCGTGCATTGCCATAGGGTGATCCGTAAGGAAGGACGTGGCCCATGGTACGTCACGTGCGCGCCTGCGTGCTGCACTCGCGCGGCCAGCTCGCAGCGTGCAACATCTGCGCACCGCGCGAACGAGGGTTGTGAAAATCATGATCGTTGTGCGCAGACACGTGTCACAAGGAATCGGTGCATCGGGCGCGAACGTTGAATTGTGAATTTCGGATCGTCAACGCGGAGGCGGCAATGTGGGGGCAGGCATGAGTTGGATAGGCAGTTGGAGGCACGTGATGGCCTGCACTGAGGCTTGCGCAGTGCTCATGCTGCTTGCGTCTGCGCCGCTGGCCGGGGCCGAACCGCAGACACCGGTCCAACAACAAGGACCTCAGGGCACAACGCATTCGCTGTCTCAGCCCGCGCTCGTTCATCAGATCGTTTTCGCTGCGTCGACCAGTAGTCCTTACCCCGACGTGGACAACGCACTGCCAATCGAAGGTGCATACGCAATTCAGCACGCGGTGATTAGCGAACTGCTGAAGCAGTCGCCGGTGGCGGGCTTCAAGGCAGGGCTGACGGACGCTGCAGGGCGGCTGCGCTTTGGCGCCGCAGACTCGATCTCCGGCGCACTGTTTGCCAGTGGTCGGCTTGGCAGCCGCGCCACAGTGCAGTTGGACGCCGACGATCAGCTGATGATCGAGCTGGAAGTGGGCTACGTGCTTGGCCGCGCAGTTACGAAACCGCTTGCGGCCACGGACGACCCGTTCGAATACGTCGCAGAGGTCATTGCGGCTGTTGAACTGCCGAACTTGAATTTCGTTGCGCCGCCTGCGCTGGCAGATGTGATTGCCAGCAATGTGTCTGCGCAGCAGTTCATCGTTGGCGCGCGCCGACCCGTGCTTTCCGCATTGATTCTCGACGACCTGCGCGTGCGGCTGGCGCGCGACGATGTGCAGATTGCAGAAGGCGTTGGCCGCACCGCGCAGGGTGGGCAACGCAATGCGCTGCGCTGGCTCATCAACAGTCGACTGGCGCAAGGCGACACGCTTGTCCCCGGGCAGCTGCTCATCACGGGCGCGTTGGCAGGCATGATTCCCGCAAAGCCAGGGCACTACCGCGCGGTGTTCGGCGCGCTTGGGATCGTCGAATTTACGGTGAAGTCCTCAGGTGCAACGGGCAGCGGTGGTTCAGCGAGTAGTGCGGGTACGCAGGTGCACGAGTGAGCGGGCATTCTGCGACCGCGAATGCCGACTTGTGGCTCACCCATGGCGATCCGGAACATTTGTTTCTGCGCTGGCGGGAACAACCACCCCGGTATCTGAGTCTGTTCGCAGGTGATGTGGAACGGCTCGATCTGCAGGCGGGCAGATTGGACATGACATTCGCTGTCGGCCCGGAATGGGGTCATGTGATGGGCCTTCAAGGCGGCATCGTTGCCAGCATGCTCGACAGTGTGATGGCGCAGTGCGTCATTCTCTGCAGCGGTTTTGCCTACAGCCCGCCAACACTGGAGTTGAAGGTGAGTTACCTCGAAGCTGCTCCACCTGGGCTGTTCAGCGCGCGTGGCGAAATTGCACACCGGGGTGGTTCGGTGGTGTTTCTGCGTAGCGAACTACGCGACGGACGAGGGCGAATGGTGGCTACGGCCACAT
>CAMAVY010000120.1 GCA_945861675.1 Klebsiella pneumoniae
CGCCGACAGGTTTTCCGAGGCGCCCAGAATCAGGCGCCGTTCGATCAGCGCCGACAGCCACAGCATGAACAGCATGAACAGCAGCACGGTGAGGCTGCCTTCGAGCAAGCTGCGCAACGAAATGTCGCTGCCGCCCAGACGCCAATGCACAGACTCCATGAAGCGCAGCAATACTGGCAACAGGCCCGTGAGCCAGAGTACGGCCGCGAACCATACGAGCCATGAAAAGGTGCGCTCGGCAATGCGCACACCGCGCGACTCGGGATAGGCCATGCGCAGCACCAGCACAGTGGCGCGAATCAAGGCCAGGCTGAGCAGGATGGGCGCGGCAATATGCAGCAACGGCACCCGCATGATGCGCTCGAGCGCCCAGCTGGCCGCCAGTACCGAGCACCACGCCAGCAGCTGAAACAACACACCATCGACAATGCGCGCGCCGAACCAGATATCCGGCTCCGGCGCGTCGCTGCCGCGCCATACACGCACGATCGCCCAGGGCACCAGCAAGCAGCCGGCCAGCACGGCAAGCTGCACAAGTCCATGACGCGTTGACAGCGAATCGACCAGTGCAGGCAGATCTACTGGCGCCGCGTGCAGCGGCACAGTTATCAGCACAGGAGTCAGCACACGAGTGAGCACAGGAGTCAGCACAATGGCGGCCAACCGTGACAGCACCCGGGCTGTCCGAGCGCGCGCCATTGCAGGCCGCTTGTTGCTGATCTCAACCATGATGTTCATCCACGATCTCGATCGGGTAAGGCAACGGAGACGTGGACGCTGCCGCCCGCGTCACGCTTTGGTGACTGCCCCGGAACTATCCGCAGCGACTGTGCCAGCACAAACAGCAGCGCAACACAGCCGGACGCCAGCGCCCAGGCGAAAAAGCCCATGGGCCCGAGCTGCTGCATCAATAGCGATGCGCCCAACGGGCCGACAATCGCACCGACACCCCACATCACAAGAATGGCCCCACCGATGCCAACGATTTCACCCAGGGGCGCGCGATCGTTGGCGTGGGCCAGCGCGGACGCGTAGATGCAATGCGCCATGCCGCCCCAGCAGAATCCCACCACCGGCAACCAGAGCGGATAGCGGACGGTCACCAGCATCGCCAGCACCGAGATCAGGCTGAGCCCGACGAACAGACCGGACAGCGCCCATCGGCGGTCCACGTGATCGGCGATACGACCAATCGGATACTGGAACAGCGCACCACCCGCAATGATGGCGCTGGTGTACACAGACACGTGCCACACATCCAAACCCACGCTGCGCGCAAACACTGCGCTCATACCACCGGAGGCACCCGTCACGAAGCCCGAAATACCTGCGCCGACAAACGCCACCGGCGCAATTCGCCACAGCAAACCCATCTGCACCTGCGCGTCACGCAACGGTGCGGGTAGCGCGGCGACAGTAAGACCGATGGGAATGATGCTGGCGGCAATCAACATCGACGCCACCATGAACAAGTCCGCCGCCGCGACCGGAGCCACGTTCACGAGCAGCTGACCGAGGGTGTTGGCACCCAGCGTCGCCAGCACATAGATAGCCAGCACGCGGCCACGTGTGACCGCCGTGGCGCGCTCGTTGATCCAGGTCTCAAGCACCATGAACTGCCCGGCCATCAGAATGCCGGTGCCGGCGCGCAACACAAGCCACGTCATGAGTGCGTCGGCCAGCGACAGCGCAAGCAACACAACGATGAGTGCCGCCCCCAGCACGGCGAACATCCGCACGTGGCCAACACGCGCGATCAGTCGCGGCGCCAGAAAACAGCCCAGGACGAAGCCGCCGTAGTAGGCGGACCCGGTCAGACTGATCTGAAAGGCAGAGAAACCAATGAGCTCGGCGCGCAGTGGCATGACCAGCAGGGCCAGTCCGTGGCCCATGGTCAGCAGGAACGCCGACAGCAGCAGCGCGGCAAGCGCGCCCAGCACGGACCTCATGTGTGGCAGTGCATGGACATGCTCGCCAATTGGCGCGCCGATCGGCGCGCGGACTCGCTTGCGGACACGCTCCCGGCGGGTGCAGTGCCGGGACAGATCTTCCTCAGAGCATCACTTCCGCAATCAGCTCCAGCGCTTCCTTCTGGCCGGTGCCAATCAGCATGCTGCCGACTTCGCCGCGCTTGCCCGCTTCTTTCCAGCGCGTCAGACGATCCTTGATGCGATCCTTCGAACCCACGAGATGACAGGCGTCGATCAGTTCGGCCGGCACCGCTGCCATGGCTTCATCTTTTCGACCCGACAGATAGAGATCCTGGATCTTCTCTGCGGCGGCCTCGTAGCCCAGCCGCCTGGCGTAATCGTTGTAGAAGTTCTTGCCGCGCGCGCCCATGCCGCCGATGTAGAGCGCCATGTTGCCGCGGATCATCTGCATGGCCGAGGCCACATCGTCGTTGATGATCACGGTCACGAACGGTGCCACATCGAAATCGGCCAACGTCTTGCCGCCTTTCTGCAGCCCTTCGCCGATCGGCTTCTCGAACACCTTGAAGTTCTCCGGGTTCATCCAGATCGGGAAGAAACCGTCAGCCACTTCCGCCGCCGCGCGCACGCCGCCCGGTGTGATGCTGGCCGCATAGATCTTCGGCGCTTCTTCCACGGTCATGATGCTCTTGAGCGGCTTGCCCAGACCCGTCGAGCCGGCGCCCGTATAGGGAATCTGGTATTCCTCGCCCTGGAGTGTCAGGGCTTCCTCGCGCGCAAAAACCTTGTGCATGATCTGGATGTATTCGCGCAGACGGGTCACGGGCTTGCCGTACGGCACACCAAGCCAGCCCTCGACAACCTGCGGGCCCGATGCCCCCAGGCCCACAATGAAGCGGTTGTTGGAAAGCTGCGCCAGCGTCATTGCCGTCATCGCCGTCATGGCCGGTGCGCGTGCGGGCATCTGCATGATGGCCGTGCCCACGCGAATCTTCGTGGTGTTGGCGAGAATCCACGCTGCCGGCGTAACCGCATCGGAGCCGTACGCCTCCGAGGTCCACACCGAGTCATAGCCAAGGCTCTCGGCGTGTTTGATGGTGTCCATCGGAATGTTGATTTTCTTGCCGGAGTATCCAGCAATGATGCCGAGCTTCATGAACGTCTCCGAAGTCAGGTGAGGCAAGCCACGCCGCAGCTTCGCTCGCGGCGCGGGTCAGCCGGCAAGCCTAGCGTGGCACGGGGTCCCGGGCCTAGGGGCCCGACTGCAGGACCCCTGTGCACGAGGCATCGCGCAATAGAACCGCGCAACGAGATATTCGGGCATGGGGCAACTCGACGAACTCTGGGACTCGCCAGATGTGAGCGATCCGCATGCAACAGCGCCCGCCGCCGTGGCCCCAGCGCAGCCTCGGGCGTCATGGTGTCCGACGTCCGTCTCAAGTACCTCATCGACAACACCCCGGCCATCATCTTCAGCAGCGTACCGACGGGCGACTGCTGCTGGACCTATGTCAGCGCCAACCCGCTGAACGTGCTCGGTTACACGCCCGAGCGCGTCGTTGCAGACGCCAACTTCTGGTTCGATCACGTTCCCCCGATGACCGCGGGCAGATCTTTTCCAGCCTGGCGATGATGTTCGTGAAGGTCAGCGGACCTACGCGTACCGCTTCCGCATCGCCGACGACAGTTATCTGTGAATGCACGACAGCCTGCGACTGATTCGCGATGACGCCAACAACCCCATCGAAGTGCTCGATTCGCTCACCGACATCTCCGATCGCAACGCCATGGAAGAGGCCCTGCGTAGGCAGACCGAGCAACAGCAGCAGCAGCTGATCGCGCGCCTGCAGCACGCCCAGGAGCAATTGCTGCAGTCCGAGAAGATGGCATCCCTCGGCCAATTTGCGGCCGGCATCGCACACGCGATCAACAATCCGATGGGCTTTGTCAACGCCAACATGAGTTCGCTGCGCAACTACGTGGCCACGCTGATCGTTCTGGTGGACAGCTTCGAGCAGGCGGTTGCGCATCTGAGCGATGATTCCCGCGTGCCCGCGAAGATCGAACGCCTGAAACAGCAGGCAGATCCTGCATTTCTGCGCGGCGATGCCGTAGATCTCGTGACCGAGTCGCTGGATGGCTTGAACCGCGTGCGCGAGATCGTGCAGTCGCTGAAGGACTTCTCGCGCCTGGGCCGCCTGAACCGGGATGCAGCCGACCTGCATGTGGGCCTCGACAGCACACTCAACATTGTCAATAGCGAGATCAAGTACCGCGCCGACGTGCATAAGGAATACGGCACGTTGCCGAAGATCACGTGCATCGCAGCACAACTGAATCAGGTGTTCATGAATCTGCTGATGAACGCGGCACAGGCGGTCAAGGAGCATGGCGTCATCACGATCCGTACGGGTACGCGCAGCAATTCGAATGATTCGCGCAGCGGAGCGCAGGGCGTGCCTGTGAGTGGCGGTGCAGCGGTAGATATCCGCGCCGTGCTCGACAGCGAATGTGCCGCTGACGATGCGCATGCGTCCACGCCCGCCGCGGCGGCACACAACTGGGTCTGGGTAGAAGGCAGCGACACCGGCGCGGGCCTGTCGCCGTCCTACGGCATCGTCAGCAAGCATGGCGGACACATCGACGTGGCCAGCACAGTGGGCGAAGGCACCCGCTTCACGGTCCATCTGCCGATGCAGCCGCCGCAGGCCAACGCGCCCGCCGCGGTCTGGCGCCGCGCGGCAGCGGCGCGCCGTTGGCTAACGGCCCCCGACTTGTACATCCGCGCGCCGACGTAGATATTTGCCGGCGCTCTACCGTGATTGAAGCCATGTTCACTGCGTCTCCGACCGCCTCTCCCGCACCCGGCAAACAGATGGCCTCCGGCCGCACCAGCTGGCAGGGCCGCCTGTTGAACCTCGCATTGCAAGTGGCCGTGCGCCGCTCGATGGCGCGGCGCAGCGTGGGCGACGTAGCCGCGATGCGCGCCAATCTCGACAGCATGGGCAGCCGCCAGCCGCTGCCGAAACACATCCTGCATACGGCCGATGCGCTTGGCGGCATCCCCGCCGAGTGGACGCGCGCCGCCGGTGTTTCCGACGCCCAGCGCACCGTGCTCTATCTGCACGGCGGTGCCTTTCTGGTCGGCTCACCGCGCATGTATCGCGGGCTGACCGCCGAACTGGCGCAGCATGCTGCGGCCGAAGTAGTGGCAATCGACTATCGGCTGGCCCCTGAACATCCCTACCCGGCAGCACTGCAGGATGCAGAAGCGGCTTACCGGGCGCTGCTCGCCCGCGGTCAGGCACCCGGCCAACTGGTTGTGATGGGCGACTCTGCGGGCGGCAACCTCACGCTTGCGCTACTGCAGAAGATCCGCAGCAGCAGTCTGCCCATGCCGGCAGCCGCAGTGCTGCTGTCGCCCTGGCTGGACCTCAGCGCGGACTACGATCTGACCGCGCGCCATGTACGCAAGGACCCCATGCTGCCGGCGGCGCGCATTCGCGAAGCCGCAGCACTGTACGCAGGTACGACGGCGGCCTCGGACCCACTCATCTCGCCAGCGCAGCTGGAGTTCCGAAATCTGCCGCCGCTGCTGATGCATGCAGGCGGACGCGAACTGCTGTTACCGGCCATGCGGCTGTTCGCGGCGCGTGCCAGTGCGGCCGGCGCAGACCTTGAGTTTCGTGAATGGGATGGCATGCCGCACGTGTTCCAGGCGTTTGCGCGCCTGGTGCCCGAAGCGCGCGCCGCCATGACCGACCTGACGCGGTACATCATCGAGCGCGTGCCAACGGGCTCCCGCGACACCGCTTCCGCATCGACCCGGGCAGCTGCCAGCGCAGGTGGACTGCGCCTCGATCCTGCCCAGCGGAACGCCGCACGCCGCGCCTGAAGGCGCGCGCAGTACCTTCACGCACCGTCAGCGGTAGTCAGATAACGCGGATTCCTGGTGCGTGCTTGTGGCAGCACGCAGGATCCGCGCTGCGCCGACGAGCAAACGCAGGCGCGCGCCCTGCTCGCGCAGATGCATGCGGCGGACTGGCGCAGCACCCGTTTCATGACCGCCGCCGGACTGCTGCTCGCCGCGCAAGGGCAGGCCGAACAGGCCCTTCAGTATCTGCAGGTCGCGGCGCGCCAGGGTCATCTGCACGCCGGTCACTTTCGCGACGACGCACCCATGCAGCCGATCCTGAACAATGACGCTGTCCTCCACTGGCTGAACGCACTGCCGCCGGCCCCAGCCCCGAACCCGGCGCAACACGCGTCGAACGGCTGCGCCTGCACGGGTAGACTCCGCGCAACGTAAGGTCCTGCGAGGCGCACCCGTGACCGCAAACAAGAAAACTGCTCCGCCTGTGGATGAGCGCGTCATCGAGCGTACTCGGCGCAACATCATCTGGGGCTTCGGCGGCTTCATCGCATTGTTGTTCGGCGCCGGAATTCTGTATGCACTCGGTGTGTTCGACGGCGCCGCCAGGGCCGGTGAGGACTACACACGCATCGGCAACGCACCGGCACCGGCCGCCGGCGACACCATCAGCATCGTGGAGTACTTCTCCTACAGCTGCCCGCACTGCAAGGACTTCGATCCACAGGTCGAAGACTTCCGCAACGATCTACCACCGGGCACAACCTTCAAGCGCACGCCTGTGGTGTTCGGCAATCTGCAGCAGGAGCTACAGGCACGCACCTACCTGGCACTGGAAGCTGCAGATGCGCTCCAGGACAACCACAGCCGGATATTCAACGCACTGCACGTGGAGGGCCGCCGTCTGGAAACGCCGCAGGCCATGGCAGAGTTCGTAGACGGCCACGGCATCGTCGCGCCCGCGTTTCTGCGCATGTTGAATTCCGGCCCGGTCAGCGCGCGGCTGCGCGCCGCACAGCGCGCGCAGCAGAACAGCGGCATCAGCAGCATCCCTTCGCTGGTGGTCGGCGACACTTATCTCATCGAGATTGGCAAAGTGGGCCGCGCACAAGCGCTCACGATTGCGCGCCAACTTGCCGAGCAGATGCACAAGGGGATCGATCCCGGGGCGGCTGCAGGTCAGGCTGCAGCCGCAGGCCCCGCCGGACCCGCGGTGAATCCATGAAGCGTTGTAGTTCGCCTGTGCATGCGCGCACGCGCGCAGCAGCTTGGGTTGTTGCGATGTTGTTCTGCACGGCGGCACTTGCCGACGAATCTGCGACGGCGTCGCCAGCGCCGGCAGAACCGGCGCCGGCCATCGAGGAAGTGGTTGTGCACGATCGCTTCGATGCCCTGCAACGTTCCGGGAGTGGCTCCCGCCTCGATGCGAGCGTCGTTGCACAGACACGCGCTGAACACGTACACGAATTGCTGCTGCGCGTACCTGGCGTACTCGTATCGCGGGGATCAGGCCAGGAACATCTGACCGCAATCCGTTCGGCCGTGCTCACGGGCGCGGGCTCCTGCGGCGCATTTCTGCTGCTCGAGAACGGCGTCTCCATCCGCCCGCACAGCACCTGCAATGCCAACGGACTGTTCGAGGCGCAAACCGAGCTGGCCAATGCCATCTGGGTGGTCCGCGGGCCCGCAAGTGCACTGTACGGCGGCAATGCACTGCATGGGGCTATCGATGTGCGCCTGCCCGATCCCGCCGAGCCGAGCACACAGCGCTACGAACTTGAAGCAGGACTTTGGGGATTCGGGCAGCTGCGCGCCTCAGTACCGCTGCTGACAGGCGAGCATGGAACGCAATCGTTGCGCATTGACGCGCTTGGCACACGCACCAATGGCTGGCGCGATGACACAGGGTTCGGCGAACAGAAACTGCTCATCAGTCATGGCGCAACACTGGGCGACTGGCAGGTGCGCAACTACGTAAGCGGTACAAATCTCAATCAGGAGACCGGCGGCTTCGTCACCGGCCACGACGCCTACAGGCACTCGGACGTCAACGACGGCAATCCGAATCCCGAAGCGTTTCGCGATGCATGGTCGGCGCGCGCGCTATCGCAATGGCAGAACGACGACCTGCACGTAGATGCCTACGTGCGGCGATCGAACATGCGCTTCCTGCAACATTTTCTGCTGGGTCAGCCGCTCGAACGGAATGGCCAGACGTCGGCCGGTCTGCAAGGCACACAAGGTCTTGAGCTGGGCGCGCTGAGCGTTCGCGTTGGCGCGCAGATCGAGCGGGCAATGAGCGACCTCGCCGAGATACAGGCCAGACCTGCGACCGGCGGCGACGCTGCCGTTGGCATCCGCCCGGTCGGCGTGCACTACGACTACGAGGTCGACAGCCTGATGTACGCGTTGTTCTACGACGGCGAATTCGCTCTCAACGA
The DNA here is from genome assembly GCA_945861675.1 of Klebsiella pneumoniae. Taxonomy (GTDB): domain Bacteria; phylum Pseudomonadota; class Gammaproteobacteria; order Pseudomonadales; family Azotimanducaceae; genus CAMAVY01. Next base: position 8,244 of record CAMAVY010000120.1, read on the forward strand.
CAACCTGTCGATCGTGCACAGCGGACGCTTTGAACACCTGGCCTACGACTATGCGAACAACATCAGCGACGGAAACCTGCGTGCCAATGGCACCGCATGCGGGTTCGGCGGCTGCCTGTTCAATCGTCCCGCCGATCGCGAAGACGATTTCAACAACTGGGCCGGCCGGCTGGGCGTTCGCTACGAAAGTGCCGCCGGCAACGCCAGCCACCTAGCCATCAGCACCGGCTTCCGCGCGCCGCAGACAACGGAACTGTATCGGCTGCAGCGCAGGCAGAATGTGGCCGACCTCGACAGCGAACGGCTGTACGCCATCGAAGCTGGCACCAGCCAACAGATCTTTGCAGGCGCAGGGCACATCGACCTGGTCGCCTACTGGCAACGCAAGCAGCACTTCATTCTGCGCGACGCCGCCGGCTTCAACGTCAGCGATGGCCGAACCCGTGGCGCCGGCGCGGAGCTCAGCGTGCAACTCAAGCCCGAGGGTCTGAATCTCGAATTCGACCTGGCGCTCGCCTATTCGAAGCTGCTGTACGACTTCAACCGCAACATCACCGGCGGTGAAGTTATCCGCAAAGCCAACGACGAGGACACCGCGCCCCGCTGGCTGGGCAGTGCGCAGTGGCGCTGGACGCCTATCCAGAACTTGCGCACCGAGCTCGAACTGATCTACCAGGGCGCCTACGAGATCGATGCGGCGAACACCGCCGACTATCCCGGCCACACGCTGATCAATTTACGTGGCGATTGGCGGCTGAGCCCCGAACTGTCGCTGTTCGCGCGCGTGATGAACCTGACCGACCGCGAATACGCAGACCGCGCCGACATTGCGTTTGGCACCGAACGCTACTTTCCAGGCGAACCCCGGCGCGCGTTCGTCGGCCTCACCTACACGCCTGCGCCGTGAGGCGGCGCCGCCAAAGCTGCGTTTGCTCGAGTATCTGCCTCGCGTTGGTCATGCTCGTCGCGTCGCATGCGTGCGCTGCACCTGCAGGCGCAGCGACAAAGTCCAAGGAAGCAACAGCGCACACGACCTTACCGCTCGCCTCGCCCGCGCTGCCGCTACGGCTTGTCGCACGTCATGCGATCAGCGTGGACCAGTACTACTTCCGGCTGAGTGACGGCAGTGCCTGGGTAGACGTCGGCGGCGCGCGCTCGCGTCTGCGCCGGAATGCGCTGGTACAGGTGACCCAAGCGCGGTTCGGTGGCGCAGTGTCACTCGTCGCAGGGACCGAACGCCGCCGCGTGCGCATGCTCAACTGCATAACACCCGCCGACGACCTGGATGCACAGCGTTGCTCGCTGCTGCGGGATGCGCCCGCTGCGTTCGAATAGTCGGGGCGCGGCAGCTTCTCCGCGCATTCTCTTGCTGTTGGGCGCAAGCCATACTCGCCCGATGCAGCGAAGCACGCCGCACTGAGCGCATGCGCGTGCCGTGCATCACGAAGCTCCACGGATATCGCACCCATCGCAACCAACAGCCCTGCATTGGCGCGCACCGACTCCAAGCCCTTTGCGTGGTTGCTGCTGACCGCGACCTCGGTCTGCTGGGCCGCAAACGCAGTGTTCGCACGCCTTGCCGTCGATCAGGTATCACCTATGGCGTTGGTCAGCCTGCGCTGGTGCGTGGTACTGCTGGCGCTGGCGGGCTTTGCTCGTGTTCCGCTGAAGAAGGACTGGCCGGTGCTGCGTCCGCGTCTGCCAGGCATCATTGCCATGGGCGCATTCGGCTTCACCCTGTTCAATGCGCTGTTCTACGTGGCTGCGCACCATACGACTGCCGTGAACCTTGGCATCATTCAGGCCGTGATGCCGGTGTTCATCTTTCTGCTCGCGTTTGCGCGCTTTCGCGTGCTGGTCACGCCGCTGCAGATCGTCGGTGTGCTGGCCGCAATCGCAGGCGTACTGCTGGTTGCATCGCAGGGTCAGTGGCAGCGGCTCATCAACACGCAGTTCAATACCGGCGATCTGCTGATGATTGGCGCCAGCCTGCTGTACGCCGGCTACACCGTCGCACTGCGATCTCGCCCCGCCGTTTCGCCGTTGGCGTTCTTTGCCGTATTGGCGGCAGCGGCCTTCGCAACGTCGCTGCCGCTTGTGCTGTTCGAGTGGCTGACCGGCGAACTGCTGTGGCCGACCCCGCGCGGCTGGCTGTTGATCGCGGTGATCGGACTGTTTCCGTCGCTGCTCGGCCAGTTGCTGTACATCCGCGGCGTGGCAATCATCGGCCCCGGGCGCGCCGGGCTGTTCGTGAATCTGGTGCCCGTACTCGCCGCCGGTTTCGCAGTGCTGTTTCTCGACGAACAGTTCCATTGGTATCACGGTGCGGCCCTGGCGCTGGTGTTTGCGGGCATCTGGTTGTCGGAGCGCGAAGGGAGGTAGAGCGAAAGAACAGCGGAAGTGGATCCCGGCTGCATTGGCGCCGCGCGGCCATGCTGCCGCAGTGTGCCGCGTAACCCAGCCTCATCGCGCGTGAGCGGCACCGCGCAGGCGCAACCACAGCGGCGCAATCAAATGACTGACTGCGGGAATGGTCAATGCCCCTGCCAGCAAACCTGCCACGCCTGCGCCAAACGCCCCAACCAGCCAGTTCACAACATCACCAACAGCGGGCGCCGGCATCGACGCAGCCGCAAGTTCGGCCAACGCATGTACACCGTGCGCCGGCGCGGTCACGCCATATTGTTCGAACCCATGCAGCAGGATACCGCCGCCCACCCAGACCATTGCCGCCGTGCCAACAATTCCAAGCAGGCGCAGGAACACAGGCATGCCTTGCACAAGCGCCCGCCCTGTCAGCGTTGCGAGCGCTGCGAACGGGCGGCCAGCCGCGCGCGCACCTGACCGGACCAGCAGCACGCCCAGATCGTCGGCCTTCACGATCAGCGCAACGGCGCCGTACACACCCAGCGTGATGCCAACGCCGACCACGGCCAACACGGCCGCGCGAATCCAGAGTGCGCCCTCGGGAATAGCCGCCAACGTAATGGCCATGATTTCCGCCGACAGGATGAAGTCTGTCTTGATCGCGCCGCGAACCTTGATGTCCTCGAGCAGTTGCGGCGTAGCAATGTCCTGCGCAGCTGCCGGCCCCGCAACGTCGGCAGCTGCAGCAGGCACCAACCCGTGCGCGCTGGCTTCATGCGCGTGCGCTGCATGCGGGAACAGCGCTTCGTAGATCTTCTCCGCGCCCTCGTAGCAGAGGAACAAGCCGCCGACCATGAGCAATGGCGTGATGGCCCAAGGCGCCGCCACACTCAGCAGCAACGCCGCCGGCAGCAGGATCAGGAGCTTGTTGCGCAGGGATCCGATGGCAATGCGCGCCACCATCGGCAGCTCACGTTCGGCCGCAAAGCCCACCACGTACTGCGGTGTCACGGCGCCATCGTCGATCACAACGCCTGCCGCCTTGGACCCGGCTTTTGCAGCCTGGCCCACAACGTCATCAAGCGAGGCCGCCGCGACGCGCGCAAGGCCGGCAACGTCGTCCAGCAACGCAATCAGGCCCGTGCTCAACTTACCCTCATCCTCATCCTCATCCTCATCCTCATCCTCAGCTCACAGTGATCCCATGGAACGGCTGATGCCGATCGCAAGACCAGCGGGCAGCCTTGAGCATACACAGCCATACGTTCGTTCCGGTGCGTGCTGCAAGTACCGGACACTGCGCGGCCTATCGGCCGAGCATATTGCGCCGCATTGTCGCCTCGAGCTGTGCCTGACTGAAGGGCTTGGCCAGGTAGTCGTCCGTGCCGGCCGCGCGACAGGCATCCCGGTGCTCGCCCAACGCATTTGCCGTCAGCGCAACGATGGCCAGCCGCGGCTGAACACCCGCCTGCAACTCGCGGATCCTGCGGGTCGCCAGGTAGCCATGCATCTCCGGCATCTGACAATCCATCAACACCAGGTCGAAACGGCTGCGCGGAACACCACCATGCGCGACCGCCTGCACGCCGTTGTGCGCCGTTTCGACCGAATAGCCCAGGGCCTCCAGCAACAACTCCGCGATCTCAAAGTTGACCGGGCTGTGCTCTACCATCAGCGCCCGGAGCGCGACACCCGCGGCGACGGGCACGGATGCATGCCCCGACGCTGTCACGATTATCGGCGCCGTCGTCTGTGCGTTGAGTGGCGCGCGCTCATCAGCTGCACGGGCGTCCTCGGTCTGCAAGGCGGTCAACACACAACCCAGCAGTTCCGATTGCCGAACAGGCCTACTCAGAAAAGCACTCATGCCGGCTGCGAATGCGCGTGCTTCGTCACCGCGCGCGCCGCCTGACGTCAGCAGCACAAGACGCAGGTCAGCGACGCGAACGTCGCTGCAAAAACGCCGGGCAAGTTCGACCCCATCCATGTTCGGCGCGATCGACTCCACGCAGTGCAGCCGCGCAATGCGTCGGGCGCGGCATTGCCCGTGTCTGTGGTGGTTCTGGCCACACGCAGCAGCAGCGTGAACGTGGCACACGTACCCACATCCTTTGCACTCTGCAGTTCGAGCTCACGGCCCATCGCACGCACAATCTGTTGCGCGATCACCAGGCCAAGTCCGGAACCGCCAGACCCGCGCCTCGTCGAGCTGTCAGGCTGCGCAAATGGCTGAAACAAATCGGCCAGCTCGGCCTCGCTCATGCCAATGCCGGTATCGCGTACCGAAAACTGCAATGCAACGCCAGCAGCGACCGGCTGCAACGACACCGTGAGGGCAACTTCGCCGGCCTGCGTGAACTTCACCGCATTGCCCAGCAGATTGCCCAACACCTGGCGCAGCCGATGCGGGTCGCCATTGATCCACTCGGGTACCTCAGCCGACCACGCACAGGCAAGCTCGATACCCTTGGCGTGTGCACGTTCGCCGAGCAGCGCGGACGTATCTTCGATCAACATGCGCAGGTTGAAATCCAAGGACTCCAGCAGCAACGCGCCAGCTTCGAATCTCGAGTCGTCGAGAATGTCGTTGATGACCACCAGCAGGCCTTCGCCCGAACCATGGATCACGTCGGCAGAGTGCCGCTGCCGTGGATTCAGATCGCTGCGCAGGAGCAGCTCGGTCACGCCCAGCACCCCATTCATGGGGGTGCGTATCTCGTGGCTCATGTTGGCCAGGAACTGCGCCTTGGCGCGGGCCGCGTCCAACGCTGCATCACGGGCCAGCTCCAGCACGCTGGTGCGTTCACGCACGCGCTGGTCGAGCTCGGCGATGCGCGCCTGACGGGAACTCAACCAGCGCAGCCCCACAAGCAGCGCAATCGTCACCAGGAGCACCGGCACGCAGGCAGTGCCGGCCAGGCGTTAAGCGGCCTGAACGTCGGAACGCTTCCATAAATCTGCGCCAGGGCGAGTCGCCCACAACCGCCACGGCGCACTGTCGTCATTGATCTTCAGTTCGCGCGCCTCGGAGTAGATCAGCGACGTTGCGAGCACACCCAACGACGCTTCCGGGTAGCGCTGCCGGATTGACTCAGGTGTTATCGCAAGTGATGACTTCGGGGTCCCCAGCTGCCGGGAAATCGAGGTCAGCGATGCGCTGCTCCGACGCTGCGGCTGCCGCGAAGTGCGCCATCGAGCGCAGACCTTCGTAGAGCCGCTGAAACGCATGTTCAACACGCTGTGCGGTAGCACTGGTCTGCGCCGCCGACTCGGCGATGTAACGCCCTCGCGCATAGGCAATATCTGCGACCTCGCGCGCGAACGAACCACGCACAGCCGAGGCCGATCAGCAGTACAACGACGACGCGCGCACGACCCTGCGACGACGGCCTCAGCCGCTCGCTCGTCGCAGGCGTGCGCGGGGCGGTTTCGGCATCCATGTGCTGCGCAGTCGACCACGCGCTGCCTGGTGTGCCCTGACTGACATCCTCATGTGCTGGCATGTTGTCATGACATTCCCGGTCCCGATGCGCGTCCAGATGCCAGTGTAGCCAGGACCCCCAGGGCACCTGGCGTCGGCTCGCGCCCGAGGGGCCATCCTCGACCCTGCACAGCCAGACGGACTCCGCCGCGATCGGCCACAGGTTGGCCGGCATTGACGAACACCTGTGAGTTCAGCCGTTCATGACACTGGCGATCCGCCTACATCTGTTTCTGAACCTCGGCTGGGCAGCAACGGTTGGGCTGCTGCTCGTCTATCTTTCGCCACATCTGCC
>CAMAVY010000121.1 GCA_945861675.1 Klebsiella pneumoniae
CCGTCGCTTCCCAGAACGGTGTGGTCTGATCGCGTGGGCTGCCGGCGTCGTGGGTAATGATGACCTTGTTCTTGTCGACCAGCTTGTTCAGTTCCCACAACACACGGTAGGGGTTGATGGGCGCTGCGTTGTTGGTGAGTTTCGGCAGCCATTCGCCAAGCCAGGTTTCCTTGATCGAGGCGATGCGCTGCGTGACCTGACTGCGGGCGTTGGCCTGCGCTTTGTTCAAACCCGACATCGCCTGACGCAGCGCGGATAGCGTCAGCTGTGCATCGCCGATGAGGCCATACTGCGCAGGCACGTCCTTGTTGAGGTCCATCGGGTCCAGCGTTGCATGCACGATGGTCTTGTTCGGTGGCATCGCAACACCAAAGCCCGTGAGTGCAAAGCTGCAGCCGATGCCGAAGATGACGTCTGCTTCGCCGAGGAACGTCTTCACCGCACGCGGGTTTGCGCGGCCACCGCTGCCGAGCGACAGCGGATGGTTCTCGGGGAATGCGCTCTTGCCTTCAATCGACGTGGTCACAGGAATGTTCCATTCCTCGGCCAGCGCTTTCAGTTCATCCCAGGCGCGCGCGTAGTGCACACCCTGCCCTGCATAGATCACGGGCCGTTCAGCCTGTGCCAAGAGCTTGGCAACCTCGATGATCGAGGCAGGATCCGGCGCGCTGCGCGACTTGAAGCTCGGCACGTATACCCAGTTGTCCGGCACATCCTCATTCCACACGTCGCCCGGCACTTCCAGCAGCACGGGGCCCGGCCGGCCATTGCGTAGTTGCGAAAACACGCGACGCATGACTTCGGGAATGGCCTTGCCCATTGTCAAAGGCTCGGCCCACTTCGTCACATGCTTCATGTTCAGTGTGGAGTTGAAGTTCGGGTAGTAGTGCGCAAGACGGCGTGGATAGCCGGACGGAATGACCAGAATAGGCACCGACTCGCCATAGGCCTGCGCGACCCCGCCGAATGCGTTTTCCGCACCCGGCCCGTGTTGCATGCAGAACACACCGATCTTGTCGCCGGACGACACACGCGAGTACGCGTCGGCCATGTGCAGACCAACACGCTCCTGACGCACGATCACGGTACGAATGTCTTCTGCCGCCGCAGCCTCGATCAGCGGGTTCACGGGATACGCGAACAGAATCTCTACGCCTTCGGCCTTCAAGGTCTTGGCAATGGCTTGTACGACTTTCATATGCGGGTCCTGACTGAACATCGGGCAAAACAAGCAGCGGACGAACCGGACGAACGCATACGTGCGCCCGGCCTCACGATCACCGACCCTTGAACACCGGCTCGCGCTTCTCGACAAACGCCTTGCTGGCTTCCCGATGGTCCTCGGTCTGGCCTGTGTGCACGTGGTGGGTTGCCTCCAGATCGAGGCAATCGTCGACATCACCACTCATTGCACGATTGAGGTTCTCCTTCATGTAGCGGTACGCCACTGTGGGGCCGTTGGCGAGCCGCAACGCAATCTCACGCGTTTTTGCCGCCAGCTCGTCCGGTTCGCATACCCAGTTGGTCAAACCGAGACGCAGCGCTTCATCGGCACTGACACGATCAGACAGGAAGTACATTTCGCGCGCCTTGGCCGAACCCACGAGCTGGGTCAGGAAGTACGTGCCGCCGTAGTCGCCGGAGAAACCAACGCGCGCAAACGCCGTCGTCAGAATGGCCGTACTGGCCATGATGCGCAGATCGCAGGCGAGGGCCAGCCCAAGACCGGCGCCCGCAGCAGCACCCGGCAGCGCAGCAATCGTGGGTTTGGGCATCTTGAACAACTTGCCTGCGGTGGCGCGCTGATTCACGCGCTGGCGATGTATGGCCGCGTCGATCGTGTTGTCGCCCACCGTGCCATCGCCACGCGCAGCCATGCCCTTCACATCGCCGCCAGCGCAGAAGCCCTTGCCCGCACCGGTGAGTACGATGCACTTCACATTGCGATCGAACTCCGCGCTGGCAAGCTGCCTGGCCAGCGCGTCGGTCATTGCGCCCGACATCGCGTTGCGCGCTTCGGGGCGATTCAACGTCAAGGTCAGAACGCCGTCCTCAAGCGAGGCCAGCAGGTCGGTGGTATTGGTGTCGATCTGGGTTGCACTCATGGCGTAATTCTCCGGGTCTTTTGCCCAACGGGTGGCTTGAGGGGATCAACTTGGGCTGGTAGGAGCCGACCGCGTGCTCAGCGCCCCTTCCAGTTCGGCGCGCGCTTCTCGGAGAACGCCTTGGGGCCTTCAATGAAGTCTTCGCTCTTCACCAGCGCCTTCACGGAGTCGTAGCTGGCTTCCATCGACTCACGCAGTGAGTTCGCATCGAGGCTGCGATACACCACGTCCTTGCTGGCCCGAATCGACAACGGCGAGCAGGCGAGAATCTCCGCGGCCAACGCCTGCGCGCGCGCCATCAGCTGCTCGGCCGGCACCACTTCGTTGACAAAACCCAACGCCATACCTTCCGCCGCACTCACATGGCGGCCGGTCAGGATCATGTGCAACGCACGCTTCGAACCAATCTGACGCGGCAGCCTGTTCAATCCGCCCGCAAGTGCGGCCAGACCAACCTTGGGTTCCGGCAGCGCAAACATCGCCTTGTCGGACGCAATGATGAGATCGCAGGCCAGCGCAATCTCGAAGCCGCCACCCATTGCCACGCCGTTTACGGCAGCGATGACCGGCTTGGTCAGATCCCAGCGCGACGTCAGCCCACCGAAGCCGCTTGGCGTCGCGACGCGCGCACCACCTTCCGCCTGGTAGCGCAGGTCGTTACCGGCGCTGAAGCCACGCCCCTCACCAGTGATGATAGCAACCCACAGGTCATCGTCGGCCGCGAACTCATCGAACACGCGCCCGAGCTCGGCATTGGCCGGCGGATGCAGCGCGTTCAGCCGGTCCGGTCGATTCATGCGCACGGTCATGACGTGATTCGACTTCTCTACGATGGAGTATTCGTTGGCCACAGTATTTCCTCGGAAAAAGACAGTTGATCAGGATTCGTTTGTGCCTGCTGCGCCCGCAGGCTGATGCGTGTTTGCGCTAACTCATGCCCGCGCCAATGCCTGCCCGCGCCAGGGCCTGCTCGGACAACGTGAGCGCGCGATCAATGCTGTCGCGCAGCTCCTGCAGATTCACACCCTCGGAACTCTTCTTGCCTTCCATATAGCGCGCGTACACGCCGTGATTGATGCACGCGGACTTCCAGCGATTGAAGCCAACGTAATAGTCGAGGTGCGTCAGGTCACAGCCACTGCGCGCGGCGTAGCGCGCCGCGAGCGCCGTGCGAGTTGGGAAACCGGGCACGCCAGTCGCACTGTCCGGCTTTGGCGGCAACGCATCGGTCGGATCCGGCCAGAAGTTCAGCGCATAGGCCAGATCGGCCATCGGATCACCGAGCGTCGAGATTTCCCAGTCGACGACGGCCGCGATTCCACCGTCCGGCCCGACCAATGTGTTGTGTACGCCATAGTCGCCATGGACGATGCGCGCAGGGCCCTGCTGCGGTGCGTGCTCAAGCAGCAGCTGCTGAAGGTGATGCGCGCGCGGGTCGTCGTACTGTGCCGGCGCAATCGAAGCCGTCCAGGAGCGATACCAGGTCTTCACCTGGCGGCCCACGTAGTTCGTGGCCTTACCAAGGTCGCCCAGCCCAACAGCTGCGGGGTCGACCGCGTGCAGGTCCGCCAACACATCCATGAAGGCGTGCGCCATGCGTGGTCGAAGTGCTTCCGGCAACCATCGATGGGTGTCGTCGGCCTTGTACAACGGGTGGCCGTCGATGAAGCCCATCACGTAGAAGTGCGTGCCGGTGACCGATGTATCCGCACAGAAACCGAGCGCCTTCGCGACGGGTACAGGCGTATCGGCCAGTGCGCTGATCAACGACCACTCGCGGGCCATGTCGTGCGCTTTCGGCAATAGCTCACCGAGCGGTGGCCGGCGAATGACAGCGTGCGTGCCGCGCGCATCGACCAGCAGATAAGTCAAGTTCGAGTGCCCGCCCTCCAGGCGCGTCCAACTGCAGGGCGTCTGCAGTAACGCTACGTGCTGCTGAATCCAGGCCTCCACAGCCGGCACGTCGTAGCCTGGAAGCGCTGCGCCCGACGATGCAGCCGTTGAACTCATGCCTGACCCTGCCCGCCCGATGCGCGCGTCAGCGCCGCCACGGCATCATCACGAATCTGCCGCTTCAGAATCTTGCCCGAGGCCGTGCGCGGTAGAGGCGATGCCGTGGGAAGCAGATAGCGCGGCACTTCAAAACGCGCGAGATGGGCGTTCAGGAATTCGCGCAGGGCCTGCATATCGAGCGTTGGACTGCCGAACACCGTGGCACCCACTTCTTCGCCCAGACGCTCATCGGGCACCGCATACACCGCGGCCTCGTGCACATCCGGATGCATGAGCAATGCCGCTTCTACTTGCCCGCAGCCAATATTCTCGCCGCCACGAATGATCAGGTCCTTGATGCGATCGACGATGAACAGATAACCCTCGTCGTCCAGATAAGCAACGTCGCCGGTGCGGAACCAACCGTCTTCGAACAACGTGGCATTCAGCTCGGGCCGGTTCCAGTAGCCATGGAACATGGACGTCCCACGCACCAGCAGCTCGCCGCGTTGCCCTGCAGGCAATGACGCGCCGCTATCGTCCACAACCTTGAGTTCGAGCACAGCGGAACAACGACCGGAACTTGCCGGGCGCGCCAGATAGTCGAGGCCACCAATGCCAGTCCCGATGGCATTGGTTTCCGTCATGCCCCAGCCCGTGCCAGGCAGCGCCTTCGTGAACGAAGCTTCGATCTGCTTCACCTGCTCGGGAGCACGCGGCGCGCCGCCGCCACCCACCGACATCAACGAGCTGAGATCACGTTGCGTGCGCTGCGCTTCGCGCACGAGGTCGCCCGTCATGGCCGCCGGCGCAGTCACCGAGGAGATCTGTTCACGTTCGATGAGTTCGGCGGCAAGCGCCGGGTCCCACTTGTACATGCTGACGAGCTTGCGCTGGTTCCGATACGACTGCAGATACACCGCGTGTGAACCCGTGGCATGAAACAGCGGCACGGCCAACAGCCCGGCAGCTTGATATGGCAGCACCGGCGGCTCGAGGCCGGCCAGCAGCGCACCGGCGCGACCATCCAGCTCCCAGGAGAACAACGCAGTCAGGACGCTGCGATGGGTGGCAATCACACCCTTCGGATGCCCGGTTGAGCCCGACGTATAGAAGATCGTTGCGTCGTCGTCCGGCCCGACGTCTGCTGCAGGCATGGCAACCTGCGGTACTGACGCAAGCAACGCCTTCAGGTCTTTCGCCGTTGCATGCGTGCCGCTCGGACGCACCGCAATCACCTGCACCAGGAGGTCGCTCGAGCAACGTGCAAGCCGATCCAGTCGCTCCTGATCAGCGAACAGCACCTTGGCACCGCTGTCCTTCAGGCCGTATTCCATTTCATCGGGCTGCCATAACGAGTTCATGGCGACCGCGATCGCGCCGATCGAGGTGGCAGCCTTGAAGGCCAGAATCCACTCTGGAAAGTTGCGCATCGAAATCGCCACGCGGTCGCCCTTGCGCACGCCGTAGTGCTGCGTCAGCACGTGCGCAACGCGCGCCGCTTCACGATAGGCCTCGGCGAACGTGAGGCGTTCGTCTTCGAACACCACGAACGTCTTGTCACTCAGGTTCTGCTCGTACAACTCGCGCAATGAACGCGGAGCATTCACGAATCGACGATATGGAACGCCTTGCAGCACAACCGTTTCGAGCGCATAGGGTTCGCCGGGCTGCGTCAGCGCGGCAATGGCCTCTGCTCGGGTCGATGGTGCGCGAGTTGATGGACTGCTTGCGCTCACGGGGCTCAGCTCCACATGTTCGAGCCACCACACACGGTCAGCGCCTGACCCGTGATGTAGCCGCTGCTCTGACTGCCAAGGAACACGGCCAGACCTTTCAGGTCGTCAGCCTCGCCCAGGCGGCGCAGCGGAATCTGTTGGTTGGCGCGCGCTTCTGCCGCCGGGTTGTCCCACAGTGCCTGTGCAAAGTCAGTGCGAATGAGCCCGGGACAGATCGCGTTCACGCGCACGCCGTTCGGCCCGAACTCGGCCGCCAGATTGCGCACCAGCGCGATGACCGCCAGCTTGGAGATGTTGTACGTGCCCAATGTCAACGACGACGAAAACGCGCCCGTGCTCGACGTGATCATGATCGAGCCGCGCCCCTTCGCGATCATGTCGGGCACCACCATCTTCACCAGCCAGAGATTGGCCTTGACATTGGTGGACATGATCTTGTCGTAGGCCTCATCGCTGATCTCCGACATCGGGCCGTAGAACGGGTTGACGCCGGCATTGCCGATCAGGATGTCGATGGGACCGATCTGCTGGCGTGTGGCGTCCACGAGCCCTTGCAGCTGCTCCTTGTAGCCCGCATTGCAGGCATGTGCGAAAGCGCGCTCGGCGCCGCACTTCGCATTTATCGCATCGGCCGCGGCCTTGCATTGATCCAGCTTGCGGCTCGACAACATCACTTTGGCGCCATGCTCGGCGAGGCCCTCGGCCATCGCGAGGCCCATGCCTTTGGATGCGCCGGTCAGCAAAGCCACCTGGCCCGTGAGATCGAACAACTGTGTCGTGACCATGATGCGTTCAATGTCCTGTGTATGTGGTCAAGGAAGTCAGTGCGCTCAGATAACGCTGCGGCACACCAGCGGGTGCTCCGGCAGCTTACCTGTTGGGACCGCGGCTCATCGGATAAGGCTGCCAGCGCTCCAACGGCACCTTGGGCAGTACCGTCGGATTGACGCAGCTCATCGGCCACCGCCCACGCAACACCAGTGCCACCTCGCGCGCGGCACGGCGCCGTGTCTCGGGGCGCATGCGTGTACTGGCCGACGCCACGTGTGGCGTGACGATCACGTTCTCCATGCTGAGCAAGGGATTGTCCGGCGCAGGCGGTTCCTGCTCCAGCACGTCCAGCCCCGCGCCTGCGATCGCACCACTGCGCAACGCCTCGATCAGTGCCTTCTCGTCGATGATCGGCCCGCGCGCGGTGTTGATCACAATCGCCGTGTTCTTCATCTCTGCAAACGCTGCAGCATTGATCGAGTGTTCTGTCTCGTCGTTGTGTGGCGCGTGCACCGACAGGTAATCGCTGCGCGCCAGCAGTTCCGTAAAGCTGACGGGCTCGACACCCAGCGCGCTCATCTCCAACTCGCTGACATAGGGGTCGAACGCAATGACATGCATGCCGAAGGCCTTCGCTCGCCGCGCCGTGCAACGCGCCACGTTGCCGAACGCAAACAATCCCAGCGTCTGGCCCAGCACACGTGGCACACGGGAGAGGATCGGCCGAGCCTGATACCACTGACCCGGCTCTCTGGCCATGCGCGCCATCAGTGGCGTGAGACGCGACACGCTCAACAGCAACATCATGGCGTAGTCGGCCACTTCTTCGATGAACACGTCAGGTACGTTGGTCACAACGATGCCTGCGGCCGTGGCGGCTTCGACGTCGACCATGTCCACACCGACGCTGCCTACGCCGATCACCACGCACTTCTTCATGCTGTCGATCACCTGCTTGTCGATGCGTAGACCCCAGGAGGTGACGATGGCGTCCACGTCGTTCACACCGGCGGCAAACTCCGCCGGTGTGTCTGCACGGATCTCGATGATGTCGGCGACCTTGCTCAAGCCTTCGAGTTCAAGGCCATAACGTTGTTCGAGGGTCTGGTTCTGTGCTTGCTTCGGCAGTTGAACGCCGACCTTCTTCTTGCTCATGTGCGCGTGGTTCCAAGTGCAGCGTGCGCGCATCAGCGGCGCGCCGGAGAGTGGATGACTAGTAGCCGGTGTTCTCGCGTTCCTTCTTCACGGCGCCGCGTGCCGCCGCAAGTTCCGCGTACATCGCCGTGGCCATGAATCCGGCATCGGAATTCAGCGTCACGAAATTGAAGCCGGCGGCCAGCCGACGCTGCGTATAGGCAATGCCACCGGTGTGTATCCCGACCGGCACCTTGTGTTTCCTGCAGCACTGCAGAATGCGGTCCACCGTTGCCATGTGCTTCGGATCATCAGTGTCACCGCGTGGCGGCAGATCGATGGCCAATGCGAGATCCGACGGCCCGATGTAGATGCCGCCCAATCCTTCCGTGGTCACGATGGACTCGAGATTCGCAAGGCCTTCCTTCGTTTCGATCATTGCGATGCAGGCGATCTCGTCATTCGCTTCCTGCGCATAGCCTTTGCCGCCCACCATCGCTGCGCGAATGGGCCCGAACGAGCGCAGCCCCTGTGGCGGATAGCGACAGGCCGCGATTGCCTGCTCGGCCTCGGCCCGATTGTTGACCATGGGCACAATGATGCCCATCGCGCCAGCATCCAGGCACTTCATGATGGCCGTCGGGTCGTTGCCTGCCACACGCACAATGGGCGTGACATCCATCGTCGAGATGGCGGGCAGCATGTTGCGCAAGTCGGTGTAGTCGATGAGACCGTGCTGCAGGTCCACGCACAGCCAGTCGAAGCCGGCGTTCGCCATCATCTCAGCAGTATGTGTGTTGGCCAGCGACAGCCAGCCGCCGATGGTCTGCTCTCCCGCGCGCCATTTGGCGAGTGCGCTGTTCTTCTTCACAGGTGCCCCTTGAGTGTTTGGATGGCCGATCCCGGCGAAAACGCTCCCCGCAACCGCAGCGCGACGCAGAAAGCCGGTCCTGGCGGGCGCGCCACAAGCGCAGCGCGAGTCCCGGATGCTCGACGCATTCGTGGCACCGCGATGCCGAGCCTCCCGGCGAAGCGCAGGCGACCACAGCGCCGCGTTGAACCGCCGCCCTCCCCAAGTCTTCATACATGCCACGCATGCCCGTCGGCAATAGTTCGTGACCGCCAGCGGCCTTGTCTAATGCTGATTGGTCTCATCGCCATGCTCAACGCGCATGGGGCGTCACTCGCCCATCAGGCGGCGCGCGGCCGGGACGGATGTGACAGTGGGGCGGCTATGGCAAAAGGGGTACCTGGTGCAGGTCGCCTCGCCCGGCGTGTGCCAGTGTACGACCGCTGAGCAGCGCAACCACGGTAAGCGCCCAGACCCAGGGCAACGCCAGCACCTGCCCAAGCCCTGCCAGCGTCGTGTTCAGAGCCACGACTTCCTGCACGAACATGCCACTGTTCGCCAGCACAGTTCCAACCAGCGCGGCCAACAGAAACATCACGGCGCGCAGCACTGAGCGCCGCCGTCTGGCACTGTGCACGCGCCGCACGGTCGCGACGATCAACGCTTCCATATCCGGCGGGGGTTCGTTGCGCACAAACTGCGCGATCAGAAAAGGATCGAGCATGCCCTGCTTCTTCTCCTGCTTCTCCTGCTTCTGCACGCCAAACCACTGGCGCAACAGTTGCGTACTGCGTGAGATGTGCGTCTTCACCGTACCGCGCGGCAGCTTCAATGCCTCGGCGATCTCGCCATGCGACATGCCCGCTTGATACGCCAACACCATGCAGGCTCGCGCCGCCGGCGCAAGCCGAGCCAATCCCGCATCGAGGTCGCGACTGTCGTCCTGCACTGACCCGGCAACCTCGCTCACGTCATCCAACTGCGCGATCAGTGTGCGTCGCTGGCGCTGGGCGTGCTGCATCCACGTGCGCGCGGCAATGGCGCCGCAGCCAACGCCAGAATGCCTCTTTGAAGCGCAGCGATGACAGTGACTGCCACGCACGCACAAATGTCTCCTGACTCAAATCGTCTGCAAGCGCGGCATCGCCGCAGAGCCGCCGCAGCAGTTGACGCAACTGGCCCTGACGACGGCGCATCAGCTCTTCGAAGGCGGCGATGTTGCCGGCGCGGGCAAGCTCGATCACGGCATCCTCCGCCACGCTGGCCAGGCTTGCGCGCGCGCCGCCAGCATCAGTTCGAGCCATCGGAGTCAGCGTCGGATCCGCTGTCGTGACGCGAGGCAATGAACAAGCCGAGGCCGAGACAACTGAGGATGGCACTCACGCCGGCGAAGACACCATGCACATGCGCAAAGCCGACCAACGCGAAGATCAGAAAACCCGCGCCCAGGGCCAACCAGACATACGCGTGCAGCCGGAGATCGCGCCGCTTGTCGGCAGGTGACGCTTCGCCCAGCAACAGCCTGACCGTCTGAGCGTCAAGCGAGTGCCCGCGTTCGATGGCCGCCTGAATCGTGGCCAACGCCCGCTTGCGCGTTTGCGCGTTTGCGCAGAGGTGTAGATCCACACGCTGAGCACAACGCCCAGGGCCGTCCAGAAGGCAATCGCCGTCCAGATTGACCATGCATCGAGCATGCGCGCACTCCGCGAGCAGAGAGAGGTACCTGGAAGTGCGCGGAACACGCCAATCTGGATTCACGCGGAGCACGAAAAGCCAGTAGCCATCGCGGTATCCAGATCGCCGACGGCAACTCCACGGTCCGGTCGTGCGCCGGGCATCCCTATGACTGCCGCAAACAACCGCCCACGAGCCTGCAACTGGCGGCCCCTACTGGTCGAAGCCAGGCAAGCGCCGCTGTACCAACCGCAACAGGGCCGGCCACGCAATCGCGCCAATGCCCGCCCACGCCTGCGGTGGGCCCATCTGGTTGCGCATGAACCCGGCCGCGCTGTCCGTGATGGGATGCAGCGCGCCGCCAGCCAGGGCGCCCACCTGAATCGCGCAGGCGCGCTCAAGGTAGTAAAGACGCAGAAAGCAGCTGGCAACGCTGTCACCCAGCGCCAGCGTGCCGTGATTGCGCAACATCAGCAGATGCTTGTTGCCGACATCGGCGATGAGCCGCTCGCGCTCATCGAGATTCAGCGCAACGCCTTCCCAGCCGTGATAGGCCACATCGTGATGTACGAACATCGCATGCTGATTGAGCGGCAGCAGGCCATCCGCCATACACGACACCGCGACGCCCGCGTTCGTATGCAGATGCATCACCGCGTTGGCATCGTGCCGCGCCATGTGCACGGCACTATGAATTGTGAAGCCGGCTGCATTGATGAACTGATTCGTGCCGTCTACCAGCGTGCCGTTCATGTCCACCTTGACCAGGTTCGAGGCGGTCACCTCCTCAAACAACATGCCGAACGGATTCAACAGAAAGTGATCTTCGCGCCCAGGCACACGCGCAGACAGATGCGTGAAGATCATGTCATCCCAGCCGTAGTGCGCCACCAGGCGATACGCCGCGGCAAGGTCTACGCGCACCTGCCACTCTTCGGGGGATACACGCGCGCGAACATTGCGCAGGTCTATGGCTTCAGACATGGACATCTCTCCAATGGGTTTGGCGGTACTCCGCTGCGTTCAAACAGGCGCCCAGCATGCTGCCCGACCTGCCGAGACCTATGTGCCGGCGGCACGTGATTGAAAGCGTTTACCTCAGCATTGACCAGCCTTGCGGCAGGCCTCGCGGCGAGCCTCGCCCTGCCGAGCAGCCGCCGACCCGATCGCCTCGCTGGGCGGCGACGGTTGCGCTGATTTATCCGCTCCCGCTCCCGAATCAGATCGGAGCATGGAGCGCTGCTCGCCCTCTCTGCTGGTTAAGGGGCCTGCACTTCATGCATGAAAAATGGCGGCACATCCGGCGAATCCGAAGGGGGGGGGTGCCGCACGGAAAACTCCAAAAAATCAAAGCTTCCCTTGTGTCACTCACCGGGTCGCCGCCCGCTGGAACGGAGTCCAGCCAACGCCAGAACTGGATACTGAGTTGTGCAAGTGTGCCGACCTCGAGGGCCCCGCGGCCGGTCGCCATCTCGCGCGACGTTTCGGCGTTGGTTGCCTGTGGCGCCGCCGACACCCGCACATCGCGACTTGCGCCTCTCGATGCGCCAGCGGGCACCGCTACCAGCGCCAACGAGAGGGCAATGGCGCTTGCGATTCGCCCTGGCCGGCGGCCAACATGATCGATAGAGGGCCACGAACGCCATCGGAGGGATGGCACGAACAATCAGATCGTGCGGGCCATCAGCTTCTCCTTTGCACAGTTTCGCCGCAGGCCGGCGGGGCACGCGCAAGCGTCACTTTCCTGGTGGAAGAATCAACGAACTGTGACGCTGTAGGTAAGTTAGAACTCGAACACGCCGTCAGGAAAGTACTGCGCGACATTCGTCCTGCGGAGCGCATCGCCCGTCGCGCGAAAGTGCAGCGCGATCGTGTGCTCCCCCGGGCGCAGCCCCGCGATGTAAGCCGCCGCCGTCTGGTAATACAGCGGCGACGTGTCCGCCGTGGGTGGCAGTTCCACCTGGACCAGGTTTCCGCCGCCAAGCGTTGTAAGCCGCCCATCCACGCGAAATTCCATCGCCGTAACGCCAAATTGCGATTGCGAAAACCAGTAGTTCAACAGTTGGCGACGACTGCGTGGGTTGGTCGGGAAGTCGCCGATGATCTCGGGGACGTTGTTGTTCCACACCAACGGCACATACAGCACATCGCCGCGACCGACGGTAAAGGCGTTGGTAGCGGTTGTGTACAACATCTGTATGCGCGGCGCGATGGCCGGTACGGGACCGCTGTGGTCCGTCTGATTGAAAACACCCGTGAGCGACGCAGCATCGGTGAGTGATATCCCGAATGGCCGCGCGGTCGCCGGCAACACCGGACCCGCAGCGTGGCCGCGATAATCGCGGTCGCGATCCATGTGATCGGTATCAGCGAACGCCGACGGCGCCACCCAGGCACTCAGCAACAGAAGCAGCGCGCAGGCGTGCCAGCGCACGGTCTTGTTTGGACGGAAGTCGGTATGCAGCATGTTCAGGTTCCTTCACGTTCGTGGGGCAATTGGAATTCGCCATGCGAACGCTGACCCGAACGAGCCCACATCGGGCCTACAGATGCGTAGATGCGCGAAGGCATTGCGCCGAACGAGTTGAAGGTTGTGGGTTGGCCGGCAGAGCGAAGGTCCAACACGGCACCACGAGCCCATAGCCTCTTCACCGTATCCCGGCCCCGCCGGGATACGTCAACGGTCCATTTGGATCGGCTTTGACTCGCAGCAACGGCATAGGAGGTTGCGACAGACAATCACGGCCCCTCGCACCCGAATAGCCGAACTACTGCCCCACCATTGCCCGATACTCCTTGAACTCGTTGTTCACGAAGCGAATGCCGGCGCCCAGCAGGTTCTCGAGATTCAGGAACTTGTAGCCCCACTCGATCTTCTGCCGCATCTCTGCCGGACTGCCGAGCGTCGTGCCGATGACCTTGCCCGTGCCTGCGGCGCGTTTCGGCAGTTCCTGCATGATCGCCTGCAGCCTGGCATTGTCGCGCTGGCCAGTGATGCCCATCGATGCCGACAGATCCATCGGCCCCACCAGCAGCACATCGAAGCCGGGCAGCGCAAGAATCTCGTCCACCTGCTCATAGGCTTGCACAGACTCCATCTGCAGAATCGTCACGGTTTCATCGTTGGCGGTGCGCACCACTTCCATGAAGTCCAGACCTGCGAGCCCGACCCAATGTGGCGAGATGCCGCGGGTGCCAACGGGTGGGTAATTCGAGTACTCGATCGCGAGCTTCGCCTCCGCAACGTTGTCCACCTGCGGAATCATCACCGACACCGCACCCGCGTCGTAGGCCTTCTTGATCAATGCGGGATCGTTCCATGCCACGCGCACCATCGGCGCGATGCCCTGCTGACGCAGCAGGATTGGAATCATCTCCAGGTCGCGCGGACCAAACGGCGAGTGTTCCTGTTCCAGCCAGATGAAGTCGGCCTTGCAGGCGTAGGCCAGCGCAGCGGCGATACGGATGTCGTGGGTAGGCAGCATCGTGCCGAGCACCAGCTGTCCGGATTTGATCTTCTGCTTGAGTGGGTTCGGGTACATACGGCCTCAAGGGATGGTTGATCTGTGCGGCAGTCAGTTGTTTCGGGCCGCGCGGTAATTCAGTCAGTCGAACGCAGACAGCACCTCCTCATCCAGCTCCTGATACACCTCAGGCCGCTGTGGTCGGATCTGCGGTGTGAACTCGTCAACGCCAACGGCGAGAAAATCCCCGATGCGATCGATGACGTACTGCGGTGAGCCGATCATCGACCAGGCATTGTCGCCACGCAGATGCTTCGCCTTGGCCTCGTCGCGCACGATGCGGATCGGCACGTGCACCGTCTTGCGGATCTCCGCCGGATCCCGGCCAACGGCTTCACAGTGCCGCGCGAGCACTTCCGACAGATGCCGCACGCGTTCGGGGCCGGCAATGACGTTCATGATGTCGCCATACATTGCCAGCGTGCGCAGCGTTCTCCGCTCGCCGGTACCCCCCACCATGATGGGGATGGGATGATCGCCACCACGCTTCGGC
>CAMAVY010000122.1 GCA_945861675.1 Klebsiella pneumoniae
AGACACCGCTGGGCGTGCATGCGCTCGCGTATCTGCTGGTTGCGGCGATCGCGTGGCGGGGCGCGGTGCCGTTGCGCATGTTTGGCCTGGTCCAGGAGGGGTTGGCCGTCGGCGGCCTCATGCTGCTGGCCATCTCTGCGGAACAGTTGCTGCTCTGGATCGCGGGCGTTCCAGTCAGGGGTTCCGTAGGGCTCGCAACCTGGGGCGGGCTGTTGCCCAGCCTGGTGTTGTGGCCGGTGGTCGCGTTCCTGCTGGGCCGATTGCGTCGCGGCGTGGAGATTTACCCGTGACCCGCTCAGGAGGGACCCCGGCTGCTGGCCGTGGCGCCAATGGCTTGATCCTTGCCTCTGCCTCGCCACGTCGGCGCGCGTTGCTTGAAGCCCTGGGTCTGGATGTGCAGGTGTTGGCCGCGGACATCGATGAGCGGCAGTTACCCGTTGAGACGCCGATTGATCATGTGCAGCGTCTGGCTGAGGCCAAGGCTCGCACGATCTGGCAGCGGCCCGAGGTGCAGGCTGGCGGCCTTCCGGTGCTGGCGGCCGACACCATCGTGGTCATCGACGGCCTCGTACTCGGCAAACCGGTAGACCGGGGCGATGCACTGGCAATGCTCGCGCGGCTGTCGGGACGGGCACACCGTGTGCTGACAGCGTTGTCGGTTGTCAGTGCTGCTGGCATCGACAGCGCGCTGTCTACGACGACAGTGCACTTCCGTGCAGTTTCGCAGTCGGAAGCAGAGGCATATTGGGATACTGGAGAGCCGCGAGACAAGGCAGGCGCGTACGGGATCCAGGGTGTGGGCGGTATATTCGCTGCGCGCATTGAGGGCAGCTTCACCGGCGTGATGGGCTTACCTGTTGCTGAAGCAGAGGCCATGCTGCGTCGCGCGGGCGTGCATGTGTTGAGCGGCTTGCAGCGCGGGCACGCGTGATCTGTGTTGTTGCAGCAGTATTGTTGCTGTTGTTGTTGATTTGCGAAGCTGGTAGCGGCTTGACTCGAAGCAGCTGGGTTAGACAACTGATGTTCAGGGAGCCGCAGAGTGCGCGAGGAAGTGCTGATCAACGTGAATCCGTTCGAAACCCGCGTAGCGGTTTTGCACGGCGGCGTGTTGCAGGAAGTACATCTGCAGCGGTCGGGTGGTTACAGCATTACCGGCAACATCTATAAGGGCCGCGTACTGCGGGTGCTGCCCGGCATGCAGGCTGCGTTTGTCGCTATCGGCCTGGCGCGCCCAGGCTTTCTGCACGCACGCGATGTGCATTTTCCCGTGCATTGCGCGAATGCAGACGCCGACCGCGACATTGGCAACCTGTTGCACGAGGGCCAGGAAATTCTGGTCCAGGCGGTCAAGGATCCACTGTCGGGCAAGGGCGCACGGCTATCGACGGAGCTGGCGCTGGCGTCGCGCTATGTGGTGCTCATGCCGTTCGCCAGCAACGTGGGCGTGTCGCAGCGTATCGAAGACGATTCAGAGCGCGAGCGGCTGCGCTGCAGTCTGGCGGAACTGCAGGAAGAGTTGCGGGCTGGCGTCGGCGACAGCGGCCATCCCGCGCGCGAGCTGGGCTGGATTGTTCGCACGGCCGCCGATGGCGCGAAGCACGATGAGCTGCGTACCGACATGCTGTTTCTCACGCGCATGTGGTCGATGATCAGCGGCAGTGTGGGCTATGCGGCGGCACCGTCGGTCATTTACGAAGAGCTGCCGCTGCACATCCGCATTACGCGCGATCTTGTGGGCGCCAACATCGACGCTGTACGCGTGGACGACGAGGCAACCTACGCCAAGGTGCGCGCGTTTGCCACGCAGTTCCTGCCTGAGTTTCTGCCGCGCATCGAGCTGCATCGCGACAGCACGGCGATCTTTGATCGCTTTGGCGTTGAAGAAGAGATCAAGCGCGCACTCGATCCCAAAGTCATGCTGAAGTCTGGCGGCTACCTGATCATCGAGCAGACGGAATCGATGACGACGATTGATGTGAACACAGGCGGTTTCGTGGGCTCGCGCAGCCTTGAGGAAACCGTTTACCGAACCAACATTGAAGCCGCCGCCGCCATTCCGCGACAACTGCGACTGCGCAATCTTGGCGGCATCATCATCATCGACTTCATTGATATGGAGGATCCGGAGCATCAACGGCAGGTGCTGCGCACACTGGAGAAGGCCTGCGAGCAGGATCCCGCGCGTTCGCGATTCTCAGGGCTATCCAGCCTGGGACTGGTGGAGATGAGTCGCAAGCGCACGCGTGAAAGCCTGGCACATCAGCTGTGCGAGCCGTGTGCGGCCTGCGCCGGCAGCGGCCGGCAGAAGACGCCGGAGTCAATGTGCTTCGAGATTTTCCGCGCCATCCTGCGCGACGCGCGTCGGCGTGCCGGGTCGGCAAACGTTGAGCCAGCGCTGCTGGTTGAGCACGTCGGCGAAGCGCCCGGTGACTATGTTGTGCGTGCGTCGCAGGCCGTCGTCGATCGGCTGCTCGATGAAGAAGCGGCACAGGTCGAGGCATTGGCGTTTGACGTGCAGCGCGCGATCCGCTTTCAGGTGGAGCCCAGCTATTCCAACGAGTCGTTCGACATTGTGCTGATGCAGGGTCTGCGCAAGTGAAGGGCGACTGCGCGCATGAGCGACAAAGCGTGCGCTGCGGGCGCGAATCGCTGGCGCATGCGCCGCGGCCCATGAGGCGCTTGTGACCCAGCTGGGTGCATTGCTCGGCTACCGTTGGGTGCGTCGCGGATTGCTGCTGTGCACTGTGCTGCTTGGCCTGGTCGCCGCTGCTGGGCTGCTGCTGCGCTGGCAACTGGCGGCACTGCTTGCGGTAGATGGCGGTCGTCTCAAGCAGATAGAGGCTGTGCTGCCAGGGACGCAGATTCGTGCGACATCTGCAGCGTTTGGCATCCATTGGCTGGTGCCGTACGTGCGTGTTCAGGGCTTGGACCTGCGCACGGCTGAGGGCATGCGCTTCCGCGCTGCGGTTGCGGCAGTGGAACTGGACACAGTGGAAAGTGTGCTGCGATTGACGCCGGTACTCGGGCGTATGCAGCTTGAAAATGCGGAACTGACGCTGCGCCAGCGGGACGACGGTCACTGGAACGTGCCGCAATCGCAAAAGCCCGCACCCTGGTCAAGCGCGGATACACAGCGGTTGTCAGATCTGCTGTGGGAGTCGGATCGCATCGCGGTGAATCGATTCACCGCGTTGCTCTACCCGTATGCGCAAGCGCCGCTCAGACTGGTTGTGTCTGCGCAGCTGTCGAATGAACGCGGTGATCATCGCGCGCTTGTGCGCTTGCGTTGCGGTGGCCTGTGCGCGGGTGCATTGGACTACTCGCTCGATGGCAATCCGTTGTTCGGTGTGAGCAACGGCGGCATGTCGCTGTCCTTGCGCGGCTTGCCTGCGCTTCGAGGCGTACTGCGCATGAACGACGTGTGGCTCGATGTGCTTGAGAATCGGGCACGCATTCAGGTGGGCGTCAGCCGCGGTGTATCGGTGGTCAGCGGCAGTGCCCAGTTCGGCGTGCAGCTGCGCGGTGCAGGTGGTCGACTGGCGTTGCTCGGACGCACCGACATACGCGGCGGCGGTGGCGACGGCTATGACCTGTGGTTCCCGAATCTCGAACTGCGCTTGAACGATCAGTTGTTCGCCTTGCCCGGCGCGGTGCTCGCGCGGCGCGATCTTGCGTGGTTCGCGCGCTTACCGGACTTCCGCATCGAATCATTGATTGCACCTATTGCCCGCTCGGCGGCTTTGCCCGAGGCCGTGAACAGCTGGCTCGTGGCATTGAATCCGCGTGCGCAGATCCACGATCTGCGGCTGCACTTCGGCAAACAGTTTTCCTACGCCGCGACCATCAATGGCCTGAATCTCACGGCCTATCGTGGCTCGCCTGGGATTGGCGGCGCGGATGTTGAAGTGACTGGCCATTCGCTCGGCGGCCGTCTGCAGTTTCTCAGTCGCCGTTTCCAACTTGGCTTTCCAGATCTGTTCTATCAGCCGTTTGCCGGCGTCAGCCTGGCTGGCCCGATCGACTTCTGGTACGCGCATGGTTTGACCCTGCACAGCGGCGTACTGACGGGCGACAGCGGCGACATGAAAGTCGTGGGTCGGTTCGGCCTGTATCGGCCGCAAGATCCGTCGCTGCAGGCATTCGCACTGCTGCTCGACGTCCGCGAAGGCAGGACGGAGGCGATTCGCCGGTATCTTCCACACGTGCTCGATCCGCCGTTGCATCGCTGGCTCGCTACGGCTATTGGCAAAGGTGAACTGCAGCATGCTCAGGTTGCGTTGCACAGCTACGCCAGACCGCAGCCGGGCCGGCGTTCGCAGGTAGAGCTTGCGCTTGATGTCGGGGACATGTCGCTGCAGTTCCAGCCGGACTGGCCGGCACTGACGGGGCTCGATGCACGCGTTGTGATCAGCGATCAGCGGGTGTTCGGCGATATTCATCGCGGCCGGGCCGGTAGCATCGAGCTGGGCGCGGGCAAAGTGGCCGTGCTGCCGCAAGATAAACACGTTGGTCTTGTACTGGCCGCGCATACGGGCTTGGCGGATCTGCTCAGTTTCCTGCGCCAGTCGCCGGTGCAGAAACAACTGCCGTGGCTCGCAGAGTGGGATGGTGCCGGTGAGTTCGACCTGTCGCTGGTCGGGCGTATTGCACTGGAGGGCAATGGTCACGACTTCACCATCGAGTCGACGCATCGCAACACGTCACTGAATAACCCACGTCTGCATGTGCGCCTTGACCGACTCGTCGGGCCGTTGCGCTATCGCTACCCGGCCGAGGTGACTTCGCGCGGTATGCAGGGCCAGTTGCATGGCCGACCTGTGCGCTTTGGCATTGCCAGCACAACTGCACCTGCTGCGGTGGCGGAGATCCGCTTTGCGGCTGTGGGCGCGGGTGATGGCGCGTGGCTGCAGAACTGGTTGCCATGGCCGGTCGCGAAGGCAGCGACGGGCAGCTTCGCGTGGAATGCGGATATGCGTATCAGCACGGCTGCGCGTGAGCAGAACACCACATTGGTGATGAGTTCCGACTTTGCGGGCTTCGGTCTGTTGTTGCCCGCGCCGCTGGCGAAGATTGGCAGCACACGCAGGCCCGGTCGTTTCCAGCTCCGCAGCAGCGCGCAGGGCGTGCAGTTGTCGTTCGACGACCCGGTGCTTGCGTTTCGTGGCGAACTGCGTGATGGCGAACTGATTCGTGGCGCGGTGGGTTTTGGTCGTGCGCCGGACAGCGCGCCTGCTTCGGGCTTGCTGGTGGTTGGCGCACCGCGCGAGCTCGACGTGCTTGCATGGGCCGGCTTGATTGCTGCGGGGCAGGCAGGCGCCGGATTGTCGGTGCGCGCGGACCTTGTGCCGGGCCGCGTGCTGTTGGGCGATCTGGATCTGCCGGATGCGCGGCTGTCGGTGCGCAGTGTGGGCGGCCGTTACCGGGTCGACTTCGACCAACGGGACTTCGAAGGCGCGCTCGATCTGTACAAGGACCAGCGGCCCATGCATCTTGCGTTGCACCGCGTGCGGCTGCCGCGCGATCCGACGCCCGCAGGGGCAACGACGAGCAGTTTCCTTGCGCGTCAGTCCACGCAGGCAACGGCTGACCCGTTGGTGCAGTGGCGCATCAAGGACTTCCCGCCGATGTCGGTCGATGTGACTGCGTTGTACTACGGTGACGAGTTGCTCGGCCACGCGCGCTTCGATCTGCAACCGGTCGCCGACGGCATTGAGTTGCGCGGTGCCACGGGTGTGCTGCGTGGGCTGTCCTTCGATGACGCGCGCCTGACCTGGCGGCGCGATGGGCGTGGCGACAGCACACGCTTCTTCGGTCTGCTGAAGGCTGCAAACATCGCACCGGTACTCGGTTCATTTGGCTATGCGGGAAGCGTTGCGAGCAAGCAGCTGTCGCTGCGTGCTGATCTGGGATGGGTTGGCTCGCCGTTGGCGTTCAGGCTCAGCGAACTGGACGGCAGTGCCGAGCTCGATCTGCGCGATGGGCGTTTCGTGCAGGTCGAAGGTGCCGGTGCGGCGCGTCTGCTGGGTGTATTCGACTTTGCGGCGATTGCTCGGCGCGCGCAACTGGACTTTACGGACGTGTTTGGCAAGGGACTTTCCTACGACAAGATCTCTGGCCGTATGCAGTTCGCGGCGGGTCAGCTCAGCTTTCCCGAAACCCTGCAGGTGGAGGGGCCTGGGAGTGAATTTCGACTTGGTGGGTCGGTGAACCTTGCCTCCGGTAGCTTGAGCAACGACATGATAGTGACGCTGCCGTTCAGCCAAACGCTGCCGTGGTATGCGGCCTATACGGCATTCGCGAATCCGCTGGCGGGTGCAAGCCTGTTCCTTATAGAGCTCCTGCTGCGCGATCAGATCAACCAGTTCTCCAGCGCGAAGTACCATGTGTCCGGCACCATCGACGAACCGTTAGTCAATTTCGTCAGCGTATTCGACCGCACATTGGATCAGACGCCGCCGGGCAAGAAACTCAGCCAGGAGCCGAAGCAGGCCGATGGTCAACAACATCGTCCTTCTGGGGCCCGTTCTCCTGCGGGAGCGAGGGACGCTGGGGGAGCGCGCGGGCCAGGCGGGGCAGGCGCGCCGTCTGGCGCTCGGGTACCCGAGCCTGTCCAGGGATTGGTGGCACTTGATAAAGGAAGCAACTCATGACCGAACTCATCGACACCGTCAGCGCGCAACTGCTGGCACCGCACGACCTCTCGCCCGCGCGCCTGGAAGGCTTGCTGGGCATCATGCTGACGCACGGCATCGATGAAGGAGAGGTGTTCGCGCAGCAGGTGCGTGCAGAGGCGTGGTCGTTGGAAGAGGGCATCGTCAAGGACGCTTCGTTCAACGTGGATTCAGGCGTGGGCGTACGCGCGCTGGTCGGCGAGCGGACCGGCTTTGCCTACTCGGATGACATGCAATGGCGCGCGTTGGAGCAGGCAGCTCAGGCCGCGCGCAGCATTGCCCGCAGTGGCGGCAACGCACGCGTGCAGGTCGCGGCGCGTCGGGATGCACCACGGCGCTACCAGACCGGCTCGCCGATCATCAGTCTGCAGGACACAGAGAAGGTCGCGCTGCTGCAGCGCCTGGATGCGTTGGCGCGGTCGCTTGATCCGCGCGTTCGGGAGGTGAGCGTAAGTCTGGTGGGGCGCCATGAATCAGCCCTGGTGCTGTCGAGTGACGGAACGCTTGCGGCGGATATACGCCCGCTCGTGCGGCTGAATGTGTCTGTGCTGGTCGAGTCTGGTGGGCGCCGCGAGCGCGGCAGCGCGGGCGCCGGTGGACGGTTTGACTACAACTGGTTTCTTTCGCCCACCCTTGAATCAGCACATGGGCTGCAGACAGGCCCTGAGATTCGTACGGCGTCTGCGGGCATGGAACGCGCCGAAGCGCTGGTCCGCGAGGCCGTGCGCGTGGCGTTGGTGAACCTGGATGCGGTCGATGCACCGGCCGGTGTGTTTCCGGTTGTGCTGGGGCCTGGTTGGCCGGGTGTGTTGCTGCATGAGGCCGTGGGTCATGGATTGGAAGGCGACTTCAATCGCAAAGGCACATCGACGTTTGCGGGTCGAATTGGTCAGCAGGTGGCCTCGCCACTTTGCACAGTTGTGGACGACGGCACGCTGCTGAACCGGCGCGGCTCACTGAGCATGGACGATGAGGGCACGCCGGCGGGCCGCACGGTGCTGATCGAGAACGGCATCCTGCGTGGCTACCTGCAGGACAAGTTGAACGCGCGTCTGCTTGGCGTGGCACCTACGGGCAACGGTCGTCGTGAGAGCTACTCGCATCTGCCCATGCCGCGTATGACGAATACGTTCATGCTGGCTGGGCCGCATGCGCCCGAGGAGATCCTGCGCAGCGTGAAACGTGGGCTCTACGCCGTGAATTTCGCGGGCGGCTCGGTCGACATCACCTCGGGTCGATTTGTCTTCACGACCAGTGAGGCCTATCTGATCGAAGACGGCAGAGTGACGTCACCGGTCAAGGGTGCGACGTTGATCGGCAATGGCCCGGACGTGATGAATCGCATTTCGATGGTCGGCAATGATCTTGCGCTGGACGCCGGCGTGGGCGTATGCGGCAAGGAAGGGCAGTCGGTGCCCGTGGGCGTAGGTCAGCCGACGTTGAAGGTCGATGAAATCACAATCGGTGGAACGGGCTGAGTCCGGGCGCGCGCGTCAGCGGACCTTGTGCGGGTTCAGAAACGCAACTGACTGTGCAGCAGACGGAACAACTCGGGCGCGGCTTCTGGATCCTGCGCTTCGTGGTCGGAAACGAGGCTATGCAGGCGCGCATGCAGACCAGGCGCAAGGCCAGCTTGCGCATCGCTGAGCTTGACCAACCCGGCCTGACCCTCGAGTAAGAGCCGTTGATGCCAGGCCTGCACCTGGCGCAGATGGCGGATGTCGCGTGGGTCCGAGATCTCCATATCCGCAAGGATGATGCGAATCGCGATCTCGTCTTCGTCGCGCATGAGTTTGCCGATGCGTTGCAGCTGACGACGTCGCGCCTCGTGGGTCTTCGTGCTCCGATAGTCGTCGATCGCCTCGCGAGTACGCTCGCCGAGTGGCACTTTTGCCAGCAGTGCGGGTTTCATCCCGGTGAGCTCCAGCCCTAATGCCTGTACTGCACTGGCATCCTGCTTGCGCTTGGTCTTGCTGGCTCGCCCTGCTGGGTCACGCATGATGGGTCACGTCCAAGGACTCCGGGGTCAGGTGCTACGCGCAAGCGTCGCCATGCGGTCAATGTGTCGGGTGCTCACGCCTGCGTGCACCGGCAGCGTCAGCAGCCGGTCTGCGAATTGCCGTGCGTTGGTGAGCGGCGGGCTGTCGGTTGCGGCGTCGACGCCATCGATATCCGGCAGCACTTTGCCATACATGACGGTGGCGCCCAGGCCTTCCTGCGTCATGCGGTCCAGCAGCACGTCGCGTTGTGCACGATCGGGTAACAGGATCGGATAGCGCAGCAGCCGCTGTGCACGCACGCCTGACTGGGCCGCCAGGTCGACGCTGCCCGCGGGAAGGGCGGGTATGACGTTCGTTCTGATCTGCTGTTCGACGCTGCGCGCGCGCGCGTACTGCCATTCAATGTTGCCGGCCAGCTGACCGCGTCGACAGAGGTCGAGTTCGCGAACCTCGTGCAATGGCTTGTAGCACGTGCGCCCAAGCCCGATCGGCAGCCTCGCGATCAGGCCGTACAACCATGGGTGCAGCAGGAGGTTGTAGGCACGAAGTTTTGCGAGCGTGGCCCAGGCAGGCGCTGCATCCAACGCAAGCGCGGGCAGCAGGTGTCGCAGCCCGTCCGGTGCGATGGGCCCAGCCGCGGCATTGGGCCCAGCCGCTGAATCAGTGCGAACCAGCAATGCGCCGCCGCCGACCAGAGGTACGGGTTTGCCACGTCCGAAACTGAGCACGACGCAGTCGCCCATCAGCGTCGATGTCGCAAAGGGCTCCGGACAATACTGAGCATCGTCTTCGATGAGCAGCGCGTTCGCCTCGTGGGCAACACTGCGCAACGCGGGCAGGTCGTCGGCAATACCAAGAAAGTTGACGGCAACGACTGCGACCGTCCGCGCGCTGCGTCGGTGCAGCAGATCGGCGCTGTCGAGCCGCGTGTCGCCCGCGCGTAAGTCGACCAGTATCGGACGCACGCCAGCCCAATGCGCGGCGGCCAGCAGATCCGGACACGCATAGCCGGGTAGTAGTACTTCCGGCGCACCGTGGACGTTCCTGCGAAGGCGTGCCACGAGCATCGCCAATGCCAGCGCCGCGGTGCCCGACTGGGTCAGCTGCATGTGAAAGCCGTGCGGCGACGAAGGCGCAGCTGACGCGCCGCGCACGCGCAGCGGTTGGCCTACGGGGCGCAGGCGCGCCAACCGCAGGCTAGTCACGTCCTGTGACACACACTTTGTTTCTCGGAGAGGTCATCAACGCACCGTCGGCGACCACACCGTCATGCGCGAACCACGCGGCAGTTGAATGGTTGCATCAGCGATGGCGACGTTGGCCTGCACAAAGAAATAGATGATGCGAACGGCTAGTAGATTGCGTGCGCCCGGCACGAGGTGTCCGACGATTGCGGCCGCAAAGAACGACATCTGCGCAAGCATCGCTACTGAGTACAGCCAATGCGTACCCAGCAACGCAAGATTCAGCGGCACGAGCAACAGCAGGAACCACGGCACCAGCCAACGCAATATCTTGTGGCTCCAAACCTGCAGCGCGAACAGTCCGAAGCCCGGCGCGAGGACCTGTGGATGGCGCGTGATCGCTGTCATGCCGCGCAGCACCGTGCGGACTTTGCGGAGGTATTCCCGCCTGGGGTCCTGCACGTCCTGGTAGTAGCCCAGTACTTCGGGATGGCTGATCGCGATGTAGCCCTGGCGGGCACAATTCAATGCGGTGTTGAAATCCGAGGGTGACTGGATGTCCCAGTCGCTGCAGATATGCCGGCGCACAGCAAAGAATGACCCAGACAGGCCGACCAGTCCCGCGCGCTCAGACTCCAGCTTGCGCAGCCACATCTCGTAGCGAACGTAGGCACCTTCGCCGGCAATCTCGCCGTTGCGGCTGATAAATCGATCTTCGCTTGAAATGGCACCGATCCGCGCATCCACCGCGAAAGCACTGGCGATGCGCCGCAACGCATCTGCCGGGATTTCGGTAGCGACGTCGGAGAACACCAGCAGGTCACCTCTGGCGACCGCGATGGCCGTGGCTTGAGCGTTCTCTTTGCCGAGCCGCTGCGCCGCACGGACCAGACTCACACCATCGGCCGCGTGCGAGCGAACGATCTCGTCCGTGTTGTCGGTGGAAGCGTCCGACGCCACGATGATCTCAAGCCGATCGCGGGGATAGTCGCAGCGCAACGTGTTGGCGATTTTCGATTCGATACGTGCCTGCTCGTTGTGTGCAGTGATGATGAGCGTCAACTGCGGCAATGCACCGTCTGCGAGTGGCAGCTCCTGCGCGTTGACCACGCGTTGACGTGGCAGCGCGCGCAGCACGCACGGGTAGAGAAAGTAGCTGTAGACGGCGCCAATGGCGCAGAGCCAGAACAGCGCGACGATCATGAGCGGCATCGACGTCTACATCGACTTCTGCATCGGCAGGAGCATCGACTACGGCATTGTTGGGCTTGCTGCCTACTGCACATGCGACTTTCCAAACTGGCCATCGATAAGCGGCATCAGTTCAGGCACGCGGCGCGTGAGCGTCGCGCGGGCGACATCGCAATTCGGCAGGCAGGGCAGGGAGAAGGCCACGAGTGCGGCGTCCGCGCGGCCATCGATCACGCGGGCACGCAATTGCGCCAGCTTGCTGCGCGTTCTGCCAAGGGCGGTGTAGCCACCGAGGAGGTTCCAATGCCATACAAGCATCTGTTGCCCGGTGGGCGCTTGCAGGCGCGTTTCCAGAAGCGGGTGCGACAGCTGCCCAACAGTTTGCGCCGTGATCGTGCTATCGCCACGCGCTTCCCATGCATGTTCCTTGCCGATTTGATTGAGATCGCTGATCAGTTCGGCTTCTTGGGTCTGGCTTGCGTAGTGCACCAGCGTCAACTGCAGCGCAGAGTCGTCCTGCGCAACCGCAACGAGCATGCTGGAGTAATGCTGGAACTGGGGCAGCCATGACACTTCGTCTGCGGCGACGGCGGCAAATCCCATGGGCGCAGATGGCGCGGGTTCGGGCGGCACTGTCGTTTGCTGAAACGCCAGCAACAGCGCAGGACCGACAGTGAGCGCCAGCAACGTTAGCAAGAGTGCACGCAACTGTTGTGCGATGGGCTTTCTCGCAGCGGCCCCGCCGCCGCCCGAATCCACTGTCGCGCTGCTGCTCGCGCCTGCCGATCCATCGGGTGTAGTTTCGACCGCCGGAAGCGGATCTGACATCCGGTAGCCGATGAACAGCATGATCATCATGGCGCCCATGAAGATGTACCAGCCGAACAGCAGATGCCCTTCGGTGATCAGCGGGTTCTGCATCTTGCTGTAGTGACCGACGTACACCAGCGCTGTCACACGAACCCAGTTGCTGACCACGCTCAGCGCAATACAGATGAAGAGATAGGCAATGTGCTTGCCGATGGTGTTGAAGTTCAGGTAGCCATAGGCAAGCGCAATGGTGATCCCTGTGAGGAAGAACGACAGACCACTGCACCCATCAGCGACGTAGAAGGTGCCCTCGGAAATGCTGATGGAGTAGCCATCGATGCTTACTGGAAACTGCGCGAACTGCTCGAGCCAGATACTCGATGCAATCGCTGTCGTGGTGCGCAGCGTCCAACCGAACACGTCTTCCCAGAAGGGAACGCTGATGTAGAGCATGAGCAGCGGGAATGCTGCGATGCTGGTAATCGCCCTGCCTCCCAGCACATGTACGGCGCCCAATGCCAGCAGCGGAAGTGCAAGCGTGCCGACCAGTTGGATATCGACGATCTGGGCCAGACCCCAACCCGCAGACAGTGCTGCCACGACCGGCAGCCAGATGAGTGCTGGCTGTTGCTGCGCGCGCGCCAGGCGGTCGCGTTGCAGCCAGGCGAAGTAGGCGACCATGGCGAGGACGAGATAGCCGTGAGCGTATGCCTCGTCCATCTTGATCCAGCGCGCGTGCAGGTTCTGCAGCGAGGGCAGGAACAAGACCAGGTAGCCGGCCGCGAGCGCAATGAAGAGCCATGCTGATGTGCGCGCGGCCGGACTGGAGCGTGCCATCGTGCTGGTCGGGCTGGACGCAGACCGTCCGGCAGATGTTGTAGCCGGTCCGGCGTGCGGAGCGGGTGTGGGTGCGCCGTCGGTGGTCATGAGGAGCGGTGGTTGATCCGGCGGATGACCAGACAATGAGCCTGGCTGGTTGGTTCAAACGGAGCGGTGCTTGTGGCACGCGCCGGATTGCGTCACGGTTGGCGTCAGTCTAGCCGCAGTCGTGCGGTCGCACGACCCTCTGGCACGTCGGGGCAGCGGATTATTATCTGAGTTGGCCGATTGGTTCAGACGGCTTTGCAAGGGCTTTGCAAAGCCTTGCGACAGTTTGCAAAGGTTTGCTTTGCACAGGTTTGTTTTGCACAGGCACGCTATTGGAGCGACTAAGAAGTTGGACGACGCCGATCTCAGCAGACTGTCGGAGCAGGTCGAAGCGCTACTTGCTGAGGCGCGTCGGCAAGGCGCGGACGCCGCAGAAGTCGGCGTAAGCGACGACACTGGCCTGGGGGTGACTTCGCGCATGGGCGTCATCGAGACGATCGAGTTCACGCGTGAGCGTGGCTTCGGCGTCACCGTCTATTTCGGCCAGCGGAAGGGCAACGCAAGTACCTCGGACTGCAGCCCGGCGGCAATGCGCGACACGGTGCAGGCGGCCTGCAACATCGCCCGCTTCACCGCTGAAGATCCATTCGCAGGCCTTGCCGATGCCGCGCTCATGGCGCGCAACATCCCCGATCTTGATCTTTACCACCCGCAACAACTCGACGCGGAAGCCGCGGGACAACTCGCGCAGTCATGTGAAGCTGTCGCGCTGGCGCACAAGGGCATTACCAACAGTGACGGTGCGTCGGTGTCGACGGGCGAGAGCCGACGCGTGTATGGCAATTCGCTGGGTTTCCTCGGCGCCGCGCGCAGTACTCGGCACAGCATCAGTTGCGCCGTGGTTGCCGGCGAAGGCGAGCACATGCAACAGAACTACTGGTACACGGTCGCGCGCAATGCCGTGAACCTCGAGTCGCCAGAGCGCGTCGGGCGCGTTGCTGCCGAACGCACGCTGGCGCGACTGGCGCCACGTAGCTTGCCCACAGAGCGCGTGCCAGTGTTGTTTTCCGCGGACGTCGCAGCGAGTCTGATCGGGCATCTGATCTCAGCGATCTCAGGTGGCGCACTGTACCGGCGCTCAAGCTTTCTACTCGATGCGTTGGGTACGCAGCTGTTTCCGGGCTGGGTCCAGATTGACGAACGGCCCTTGCTGCCTGGGTTGCTGGGCAGTTCCGCCTTTGACGACGACGGGGTTGCGACACGCGCGAAGCCGTTCATCGAGCGCGGCCAGTTGGTCAGTTACGTGCTGTCGACGTATTCCGCGCGCAAGCTGGGCAGCGTGACAACGGCCAACGCCGGTGGCGTCAACAACCTGTTCATCAGCCATGGAACGGACGACCTACCCGCAATGGTCCGACGCCTGCACCGCGGGCTGCTGCTCACAGAGCTGATGGGACAGGGCGTGAATCTTGTTACGGGTGACTATTCGCGCGGCGCAGCCGGTTTCTGGGTCGAGGGCGGGGAAATTCAATATCCGGTCCACGAA
>CAMAVY010000123.1 GCA_945861675.1 Klebsiella pneumoniae
AACAGGAAGGCAGGTTCATCAACACGCTGGTCGACTCCATCGCGCCTGCTGTGCCAACCAGCCTGCTGGACCAGGTGCAATCGGCGCTGGGTGTGCATGACGCGGTGGCGGTACATCGTGAGCTCTACACACAGTGGGTGCTGGAAGACCCCGGCAACCTGCCGCGCCCGGCCTGGGAAGTTGCGGGCGCATTGTGGGTACCCGACGTTGCGCCATACGAACAGGCCAAACTGCGTGTGTTGAACGGTGGCCATTCCACGCTGACCTACTTCGGTCTGCTGTTGGGGCTGAGCACGATGGCAGACGCCATGGCAACGCCGCTGCTGCGCACATTCATCGAGCCCATGTTGCGCAACGAGATCGTGCCGGGGCTCACACGCGCGCCAACACTCGATCACCAGCGTTACGTTGGCGAAGTGCTGGGACGCATCGGCAACCCGCGCCTTGGCCACCGGCTGCAACAGATCGGTATGGACGGGTCGCAGAAGGTGCCACTGCGTCTGCTGCCCTGCATCGTCGAGAACCTGCGTGCCGGTCGACCCGTCACGCGCCTCTGCCTCGCCGTTGGCGGCTGGCTGTGCTTCATCCGCGATCAGGCGCGGCGCAACATCGCGCTGGCGGATCCCGCTGACATTACACTGCGTGCCGCAGGGCAACAGTGCACGGGCGATGCAACAGAAGACGTCGGCCGGTTTCTCGCGTTGCGCGAGGTCTTCGACGAGAACTTTGCTGCCAATCCGGCCATCCGCGCTGCACTGACCAGCGCCTACGCGCGCCTTGGCGATGCGTCTCCGGCACGCATCGCCGAAGCGCTGAGGCTGCCCACATGAGTGCGCCCGACAATCGCGATGACGCAGCTACGCACAACGACACGCTTCCACAGTCAGGCAAGCTTCCGCAGACCGAAGTGTCGTGGTTCTCCGCACTCTGCGACGACGACTACGCCTTGCTGGGCGTACCCGATCCAGCGCTCGCGTCCAGCTTCGAACACTGTCGCGACATCGCGCTGCACGCCGAAGCAGGCGGGTTCGACAATCTGTTGCTGCCATCCGGCTATGCGCTGGGCATCGACGGCGTGGCCTTTGCCGGCGGCATTGCACCGTTGCTGCGGCGCATGCGGCTGTTGCTGGCGGTGCGCTGCGGCGAGTTCTGGCCGCCGCAACTCGCGCGTCAGCTGGCCACTCTGGATCAGATGCTCGGCGGTCGGCTGACGATCAACATCATTTCCTCGGAACTGCCCGGCGAAATACTGGACGGTGCTGCACGCTACGCCCGCACGTTGGAAGTCATGCACATCCTGCGCACGCTGCTGAACGGTCA
This sequence comes from Klebsiella pneumoniae, assembly GCA_945861675.1. Taxonomy (GTDB): domain Bacteria; phylum Pseudomonadota; class Gammaproteobacteria; order Pseudomonadales; family Azotimanducaceae; genus CAMAVY01. The sequence continues at coordinate 1,321 of CAMAVY010000123.1, forward strand.
GCCTGTTGATCACCAGGGCGAGTACTACAGGCTGCAACTGCCACCGCCACGCATCGGCACGGTCAGCGGGCGCTGCCCGCCGTTCTACTTTGGTGGTTTGTCCGAGGCGGCACGCGAGGTCGCCGCACAAGCCGCGGATGTGTTCCTGCTCTGGCCGGACACCTCGCGCGAGCTTGAACGCGTACTCGCTGACATGCGTGCACGCGCAGAGCGCACCGGCCGTACGCTGCGCTTCGGCTATCGCGCGCACGTGATCGTGCGCGACACGGAAAGCCAGGCGCGAGCCGCCGCGGCGCAGTTGGTCAGCCAGGTCGCGCCGGAGGTGGGCGCTGCCATTCGCGCGCGCTCACTGGACCACGCGTCCCAAGGCGTGCGCCGCCAGGCGGAAATGCGCGACGCCGCAGACGATGACGGTTTCGTTGAAGCGCACCTGTGGACGGGCATCGGCAGGGCTCGCTCCGGCGCCGGCGCCGCGATCGTTGGCGATCCAGATCAGGTACTCGCAAAGCTGCGTGCCTATCAGGCCATGGGCTTCGAGGCCTTCATTCTGTCCGGCTACCCACATGTGCAGGAGTGCGATCTCTTTGCGCGCTATGTACTGCCGCATATGCAGCAAGGGCCGTTGGTCTTCTGACGCGTGTTGGGCGGGCGAACCGCGTGTGTGCGCCGCGCACGCGCGCCCGGTTGAGGGTTGAGGGTTGAGGGTTGAGGGTTGAGGGTTGAGGGTTGAGAGTTGCTGATCGTCGCGGTCGCGCTCAGTGCATCGGGAATGCGATTGGTGCCACCACCATCGTGGTGGCGAACACCACCAGGTTCAGCGGCACGCCGAAGCGCACGAAGTCCGAGAACCGGTAGCCGCCCGGCCCGTAGACCATCAGGTTGGTCTGGTAGCCGATCGGCGTGGCGAAGCCGCAGCTGGCTGCGATGGTGATCGCGACGACGAAAGGCATGTAGTGCACGCCGAGCGCTGCGGCCGTGGCGAGTGCGATGGGGAACATCAGCACGGCGGAGGTGTTGTTGCTCAGCAGTTCCGTCAGCAGCATCGTCGTAAGGTAGAGGATCGCCAGCTGCAGCATGGGTTCCGGGCCGACCTGCGCCACGAGCGTCCCTGCGAGCGCGGTCGCGAGCCCGGTGGACTCGAGCGCCTTGCCGATGCCGAGCGTGGCGGCGATCACCACCAGCACCTGCCAGTCGATCGTGCGCCGCGCGGATTCTGCGGAGCAGCAGCGCGTCGCCAGCATCAGGCCGGCGGCTAGCAGCGCCGCGTGCAGCATCGAGAAGCCGCGGGCCTCGAAGGCCGGCAGCTGCTCGAACAGGGTTGCCAGCACCACCATGCCCACGAGGATCAGCAGCGCAACGGGCGACTTGTCGTGCCGCGGCGGCGCGGAGTCGTCGAGCGAGCTGACCAGATAGAAGTCGGGCTTATTGCGCTGCTGCTGCACGAAAGCCGGCCGCGCCTCAAGCAGCAGCGTGTCGCCCGCGTGCAGCACCACGTCGCCGATCTTCTGCTGCAGGCGCTCGCCGCTGCGCGCCACCGCGATGACCACGGCGTTGTACTCGGTGCGGAAGCGGCCCTCGCGGATGCTCCTGCCGAGCAGCGGGCAGCGGTCGGAGACCACGGCCTCCACCAGCGTCCGGCCCGCGCGCTCGCCGTCGAGCTTGAACAGCTGGTCGGTAGCGGGCATCAGACCGCGGATGCGCTGCAGCTCCAGGATGGAGTCGACCACGCCCACAAACACCAGCCGGTCGCCATCGTGCAGGCGCAGCTGCGGGCCGACGGCGGCAATGATCTCGCCGTCCCGGTCCACTTCGGCGAGATACATGCCGGAGAGGTGCCGCAGCCCCGCTTCCTCGATCGTGCGGCCGGCCACGCCGCCACCGGGCACCACCATCATCTCGACGGTGTAGGCGCGCGGGTCGTCGTCCATGCTCAGCGCCGGCTGCCGCGCCGGCAGTAGCCAGCGGCTGGCGATGACGATATACGTGATGCCCACGATCGCGCACGGCACGCCCACGACCGTGAGCGTGAAGAAGCCGAAGGCCGAGTCCACGCGCCCCTCTGCGGCGGCGTCACGCATGAGCCCGGCCACGATGACGTTCGTGCTCGTGCCGATGAGCGTGCACAGCCCGCCGAGGATGGTGGCGAAGCTGAGCGGCATCATCAGCTTCGAGAGCGGGATGCGGTGCTTGCGGCCCCACTCGGTCACAGCCGGGATCATCGCCGCCACCAGCGGGGTGTTGTTCATGAAGCCGGAGATCGAGGCCACGGGCAGCATCATGCGCAGCTGTGCCACGGCGGTGCTGGTGGGACGCCCGAACAGCCGTTGCGCGATCGACGCCATTACCCCCGTGTCACGCAACCCGGCCACCACCACGTACAGCACGGCCACCGTGGCCATGCCCTCGTTGGCGAAGCCGCCGAGGGCCTGCGGCACCGTCAGCACGCCGGCGAGCAGCAGCACCGTGAGCCCTGCGAGCATCACGATGTCGGCGGCAATGGTGGTGAGCATCAGCAGGAGCACGATGGCCCCCAGCACGATGATCGTCAGCCAGGCTTCGGGGGTCATTGCAGTCATGAGCGGTCTTGTCGCGGTCGGACTTGCGGCGGCTGTGGCGGCTGTGGCGGCTGAGGCGGCAGGGCGCAGAGCATAGGCGTTTCAAACGGCGTCTGCGGCAGAAGGTGACGTCGATGAGGACCACGCGGCGCAATTGGCCGTCACACGGCGTTCGGCCAAGGTCATAGGGGCGCTGGGCTGGCCATCGTCGGTGCCAACACCAGTTCCGGCACCACGACTTCCCACCGATCCAGCTTGAGCGACGCCGCATACTCCGATTGCGACCACGCCCGCGTCCACACGACGATCGCTGCTACCTTCGCCTCAATGCAGCGCATGCCCTCGCGCATCTCGAATGCACGCGACAGTCGCCCGACGCACACGCCATCGCCGCTCCACAGCTCGCGCTTGTCTCCCTCGATGCGCAACGTCAGCGGATCGCCCGCCCTGAGCGCAGCAATGGCGCGGTGGACACGCGCGCGCTCATGCTGTCGGCCGGCGAAGCCGATATCGACATCCTTCAACGACAGACTGACGAATTGCCGCGCCAACTCGAGTGGCGCCGACTGCAAGACGGTGGTCTCGCGCAGCAACACTGAGGGCGTGCGGCCGCGGCACTCGCCGCGCGTTGTGCGATCAATGGCACGGTCAGCTGCACGCGTTCCAGCAACTCATCGGGAGCTATTGCATCGGCCATGTGCTGAATCTGCTTGTCTGCTGCCGCATGGTATTCGGCGCGTGGGGCATGTCTGCACACAGGCAAAGCCTGAGTCACACCGCGCTATTTCCTGCTCGTGTTCGTGCGCCCGAGGTTCCCATTGTCTGTCCGCGTGCGCGCCGATGCGGCACCATCTAATGTCTCCGCGCTTGGACCGATCGGTCCGCGCCGTGTCGCAACGAGAAATTCCGTGCTGTTGACCATCGTCTTGTTCTTCGTCGGCCTTATTGCGCTCGTATTCGGCGCGGATTTGCTGGTGCGCGGGGCCTCGACGCTCGCGTTGTCGTTTCGTGTCTCACCGCTCGTGGTGGGGCTCACTGTGGTCGCGTTCGGCACCAGCGCGCCGGAGCTGTCCGTCTCCGTGCAGTCCGCGTACGCAGGGCAGGTGGACATTGCGCTAGGCAACGTCGTCGGCAGCAACATCTTCAACGTTCTGGTGGTGCTCGGACTGTCCGCGATCATCGCGCCGTTGGTGGTAGCCCAGCAGGTCGTCCGGCAGGAGGTCCCGATCATGATCGGGGTGTCGTTCCTGCTGCTCGCACTCGCGTTCGACGGCGGCATCAGTCGCGTCGATGGCGCGCTACTGTTCGCGCTTGTCATTGCCTACACGACCTTCGTCATACGCCAGAGCCGCCGCGAGGCGCTGGCGATCCAGGAGGAATACGCCAACGAGTTCGCCAGCGAAAGCACGTGGGACGCGCATTGGGCGGCGCAGGTCGGCTTGATTGGCGCGGGGCTCGTGCTGCTCGTGGTCGGCGCCGATTGGCTCGTTTCCTCGGCAGTCACGTTCGCGAAGTACTTCGGCGTGAGTGAGCTGGTGATCGGCCTCACGGTCGTTGCCGCGGGCACTTCGCTGCCCGAACTCGCGACCTCGATAATCGCTGCCGTTAAGGGCGAACGCGACATTGCGGTCGGCAACGTCGTTGGCAGCAACATCTTCAACATCCTTGCCGTGGTCGGACTGTCGGCGCTGGTTGCGCCGACGAGTCTGGCGGTACAGGCGAGCTTGCTGACGTTCGACGTGCCCGTGATGATCGTTGTTGCGATCGCCTGCCTGCCGATCTTCCTGCGTGGTTACTCCATCGAGCGCTGGGAAGGTTTCGTGTTCGTCGGCTACTACATTGCCTACGCGGCCTACCTGGTACTGGCGGCCCAAGACCACGACCTGCTCGCGACCTACGGGTTCGTGATGACGACCGTCGTCGTGCCGCTGACGGTGCTGACTCTCGGCATAGTGAGCTGGCGGCACTGGCGCACGCGCCATGCGCGCGCACTCAGCCATTCGAGCTGAGACAGCCGCGTTCGGCGCGCGGAGGCACGGCGCACCGCGCCGCGGGTTCCGCGACTACGTGTAGTCTCGCGGAGCATAAGCGTTTCAAACGGCGTCTGTGGGACATGCGCCGAGTACCGGGAGTGCCGCCAGGCGGGAAATGCAGTGGTCGAATGGCTGCAGCCGCTGAGGCTGCGCAACCGTTCGCGTTGCGAACTGCCGAGGTGAGCGGATGCCTAGACCATCCGCCGCGCGCCGCACGACGGGGCTGGGTGACATCGATGAGACTCATGCGGCGCAATCGGCCGTCACACGGCGTTCGGCCAAGGTCATGGGGGCGCTGCGTAGGCCGTCGTCGGTGCAAACACCAATTCCGGCACCACGACTTCCCACCGCTCCAGCTTGAGCGACGCCGCGTACTCCGGTTGCGACCACTCCCGCGTCCACACGACGATCGCTGCTACGTTCGCCGCGATGCACTGCATGCCCTCGCGCATCTCGAACGCGCGCGACAGCCGCCCGACGCACACGCCATCGCCGCTCCACAACTCGCGCTTGTCTCCCTCAATGCGCAACGTCAGCGGATCGCCCGCCCGGAGCGCAGCAATGGTGCGGTGGACACGCGCGCGCTCACGCTGTCGGCCGGCGAAGCCGATATCGACATCCTTCAACGACAGACTGACGAATTGCCGCGCCAACTCGATGGGCACCGGCTGCAAGACGGTGGTGTCGCGCAGCAACACTGAGGATTGGCCCGCAAGCATATCGACGAACGGATGCTGCGATTGCATGCGTGCCAGTGTCAGGGTCTGCTTGGCGCGCGTCATCGCCACGTAGTACAGCCGTCGGGGTGCATCGGGATCCTCGCCGCGACTGATCCTGCTCCAAGCACCATCGAGCACGACCACATGGTCGAACTCGAGGCCCTTCGCGCGATGTGCCGTCAGCAGCAGCAGCCCGAATTGCCGTCGCCGCGCCTCACGCCCCCACTCGGCGAGCCACTCCAGGAAGTGATGCACGGGCATGTCGGCTTGCCCCGTCTCCAGCGCGTAGCCTTCGAACGCGTCGGCGAGCAAATCCCACCAGCGCGAACCGTCGCGCGTCGCGATGAACGCACGAACACCTGGCACGTCGATGAGTCCACTCACGCTACCGCGCACCCACTCGATGAGCGTCTGCGTTTCGCGCAATCGCCAGAAGCTCGGGATGGCTTCGTCGGCCATCTGCGCCGGCACGCCGTGAAGTTCACACCACATGCGCACGGGCTGCAGGTAGCGCCACTCGCGCGCAATCACCGCGACTCGGCGCCACGCCCAATTCGGATCAAGCGCGGCGAGCCGCGTAAGGTCGGTCATCACGGCGACCGCTTGTGTCAGGAGATCCGGACCGGCTGGCAGAATCTGCACGCGTCCCTTGCCCACCGGATCACGCGCCTGCCAATCGCCGCCTGGCGCAGCCTTCAGGCGCGCGCGATCGACCTGAATCGCGTGCCCCACCTTCATGCGATTCGCGGCAGGCTCGATCACGGCGTTCGCGGCGGCGATCACGTGCGCCGTCGAGCGATAGTTCTCCACCAGATAAACCGGCTTCGCCGTGTAGTCCGCCTCGAAGCGCCGCACGTACTCGACCGACGCACCAGCAAACGCGTAGATATTCTGATCGTCGTCGCCGACGGCGAACAGCGACAACTTGCCCTGCTCGTCGTCCAGCGTGCGGCCGACCAACGCCGAGATCAGTTCGTACTGCCCGGGGCCGACGTCCTGATACTCGTCGACGAGGATCCAGCGAAACCCACGCAACAAATGATCGCGCTGCTCGTCGGCTTCATCCGGAGGCAAGCCGTCGCCCTTCAGCAACGCGACCGCCTGCGCCAGCACGTCGCTGAACATCGAGTCGTCGATGTCCGCTGTGCGACCGAGGAACGTGACGCCAGCCAGACGCATCGCGAGCGCGTGGCATGTCAGCACGACGACGCCGTTGGCCTCGTCGCCGATGAGCGTCTGCAATCGGCGCCGAATCTCCACTGCGGCGTGACGGTTGTATGCGAGCGCCAGGATTCCCGACGGACGCTCGCGCCGCACGCGCACAAGGTATGCGATGCGATGCACCAGCACACGCGTCTTGCCTGAACCGGGACCGGCCAGCACCAGCACATTGGTGCGCTCGCGGTCGTCGGCAACGATGCGCCGTTGTTGTACGTTCCCGAGCGACTCCACGATGGTGTGCCATGACTCAGGCGTCGTCTGCCGGCCAAGCTCGCTCGTCCGCTCGGGCAACCAGCGCTTGGTGAACGTATCTCGATCGAGGCTGAAGTAGTCCATCGCAAGCCGCACCGCATTCGCAACGTCGGCAAGCCCGCGCTCGGCGTACTCCGCCATGATGTGGATCTGCAGCACCTGCTCGGCGTAGTGCAAGCGCAGCGGTTCGTAGTCGGCCCTTGAGAAGGCGCGCCGATCGCGCACGAGGCGAATGGTCATCGCCGGCCTGAACACGGCGAGGCCCTTGTTCAGCCGGATCACCTCCATCTCGTGCAACCACAACAGCGCGCGATCGAGCAGCTTCGTCAGATCACGCACCTCCGCCTTCAACGCGAGGTCGTCCTGCAGTGCTTCGAGCAATTTTCCGAGCGTCGTCTCGAGTAGCTGATCCGCGCCGCGCTGCCCGGTCGGCGCGCGCGACAACCAGTGTTCGAGCAGGCGATGCGCGCCGGCGCGGCGCACGTCCGCCGCGCGATCTAGCGCCCTCCACGGTCGATTCAACGAGAGCCGTACAGTCTCCGGGTCGATCTGTCGCAATGCGACGCTGCCGAGTCCACCCGCTTCATCACGGCCGTCGTTGGCGAGCCCACGAACGATGCGCAGCACCGTCTCCGGCAGCGCGGAGCTGTACCCTGCTTCCTTCAACCGCTGAGTGGCCTGGCGCAGGTTCATAACCGACGACTCGCCCTCCGAAAGATCTGGCGCCAGCTCACGCAGTTCCGCGATCAACGCGCGTTCCATCGCGGAGGCCTGCTCGAACCGGCTGCGCGAGGATCTCTCGATGCCAATGTGCACGAACGCTGTCATGGCAGTGTCGTTGCTTGCGATGCCGAGCGTCTCAAGGTCGTAGAACGCTTTGCGCAACCGCTCCATCGTCAAGCCAGTGATGCCCATCAACTCGTCGGTCGTCAGGCCCTTGTCTGCGGGCGCATCGATCAACGCGGAAACCAGTTGAAGCAATTGGGCGCGATATGAATCGATGATCGTCTGGTGCGACGCAAGCTTGCGCCCCGCTTCCTCGACTGTGTTCACGCGCAACGACGACGGGAAGATCTGTACCACGTTCTCGTTGCGCGACAACAGCGATGACTCCTCAAGCCATGAGATCGCCGTGCGCACGCGCGTGTCCTCGGTCGCAGAGTCGCGCACGAAGTCACCGCCCTCCTCTTCGAGCAGGATCTCGCCGGGTGTCGCGATGAGCTCGCCGTCTGTGTTGCGCTTCTTCGCGTCGAGCTGACGCAGCGCCTTCAGGATCGCGACGATCTCAGGCTGCGAAAGCCTTCCGCGTGCAGACATGCCGAACTGCCGTTCGACATCGTCCGGCGTGTACAGCAGCACACAGCGGGCCAGCGCGCGATCACGTCCCGCGCGCCCCGCCTCCTGCAGGTAGTTCTCGAGCGAACCGGGAATGTCCGCATGAACGACAACGCGCACGTCCGGCTTGTCGATACCCATGCCGAACGCATTGGTCGCCGCGATCACGCGCACGGTGCCATCGATGAACGCGCGCTGCACCTCCTTCTTGCGTTCCGGTGGGAGGCCCGCATGGAAATATTGCGTTGCCAGCGCCTTCCTGTTCAGGAAGTCGGCGATCTCTTCCGTCCGCCGACGCGTGGCGCAGAACACGATCGCGCCGCCGCTGCCGTCGCGCGGCAGGTTCGCCATCAACACCTGGTGAACGTGCGACAACTTCTCGCCGATGGTCGTCGGCACGACCGTGAATTCCAGGTTGTCGCGTTCTGCACCACCATTGAAGAGCACGAGCTCGACGCCGAGGCGCTCGCGAAAGTGCTGGAGGATGTCTTCGACGACATCGGGCTTCGCGGTGGCAGTCAGACACAACACCGGCGCCGCTGACCCTTCCCCGGCCCGCTCGCGGATGAACCGGCTGACGTAGCGATAGTCCGGCCGAAAGTCGTGGCCCCACTTCGACAGGCAGTGCGCTTCATCGAGCACCCACATGCCGACCTCGCGCTGTTCGATGGCGCGTCGAAAGCCCCGGCTGCGCAACTGCTCCGGCGCCACCAACAGGATGCCAATGTCGCCCATGCGTACTCGATCGAGCACATCGCTGCGTTCCGGCATCGACAGCAGGCCGTTCAACGCACCACAGCACGAGACGCCGCTCGCTTCGAGGTTGGCGACCTGATCCGCCATCAACGCGACCAGCGGCGAGATCACAATCGTCAGGACGCCGGTCTTGTCGTAACGCGACAGAGCGGGCAACTGATAGCAGAGCGACTTGCCTGTGCCCGTGGGCAGAATCGCCAGCACATGTTCGCGTTGCAGTGCCGCAGCGACGATTGCCTGCTGCAGCGGCCGACCGGCGGCATCGGCGGGCTCCGGACGGAACTCGGCGAAGCCGAACCAGCGTGAGAGTTCGCGCTTTGGCTCGTGATGCTCGCGGCACCACGTACACGTTGGGGAATCGCACGCCGTATCCCGCAGCGCCTGAACCAACTCGCCGGCCACCGGAAACTGATGTCGTACCCACGGCGGCATCACTGAGTTGCCCCCGGCAACCGACATCCATGCGAGTGCGTAGGCGAGCGGCCAACCTATGCGCTCCGCATCCGCGATCATCCGAAGCCCGCTGGTGGTACAGGCCACGTCGGTGAGCAGACGCTGCAAGGCCTTCTCTGCGGCGGGGCGCGTCGGCTTCACGGCGCGACGCAGCGTGGTGAACCACGCATCCATTCCTTCCGCACGCTCATCAAACGTCGTCAGCCAGTGCCAGGCCAGCACCAGATCCGGCGCGCGCTCGTTCGTCTGCCGCATCGCATCGCTCTGATCCTTGAAGAGCTGCAGAGTCAGTGCGGTGTCGAGCAGCGGATCGTTGCGCTGCACGCGTCTCAGCGCCCCGTCCTGGTAGTGCTTCACCAGGTGGTGATACGGGTTGCGCGGGAACGCCAGCGGATTGATGCGCAGCGTATCGACAACGGGGAGCCTCAACAGGCGAAGGTTCGCGTCTGCTGCGGCGAGATGTGGGAGATCGAAGGCAACAATGTTGTGGCCCAGCACGAAGGCGGCGTTGTCGGCCAGCGCATCGAGCTGTGCCAGCGCCTCGGTGAGGCGGCCACGATCGAAGCTGAGATGTTCCTGGGTGTCTGCGCGTATCGCAGCGAAGCGGCGTATGCGCGAACTGCCCACGTCGACCTCGAGATCGAGGGCGACGCAGCGCGGACTGAATGTAGCTCGATCAGTTTCGTCCGTGATTTCCAATGCGGGCTTTCGCGAGCCGATGTCGAACGTGGAGTGTACGCGCGGTCCTTGAGTAGTTGCTCGAACGCGCCGCATATCCGTAACCGCAGGCAGGTATTGGTTGGTAGGTGCGAATTCGGGACGCGTCGAGGGCCGTCGCGGATGTAGGGAACGCTGCCAGCGTTAGTTGCGATCTACGCCCAATCCTTGGGGCAACGTGGCCACGACACTCCGTGGTGTGCCACGTGCCCGCGCACCGCTTGTCAGAACAGTTCAGCGCGAGTTTGAAGTGGGCGTCTGCAATGGGTTGGTCCTAGCCCCCTCAGCCCGCATCGCGGTGGCGCACATGATTGCGTTTGCATCAGGATTCTGCGGATCACGGTGGGCGCGGTGACATCGGCAATTCGCTCAGCGAATTGCTTGGCCCATCGCTGCGAGTTCAGCTTGCGAACCAGCGCACTCTGCCGCCGCACGCCGGCGTGAACACACGTATAGGCATCGACAATCGCTCTCTCGACTATGCCGTGACGCTTAGCGACGAGCCGCTCGCTGCGTTGACGGCGGATCTCGAAGCGCGCGTCTCGCACTGACGGGAACAACTGGTTCGAAGGTTGGGCGCGAGCATGAGCGTTGCAAACGGCGTCTGTAGGACATGTGCCGCGTACTGCGCGAGCCGGTAGGCGCGCAAATGCGGTGGTCGAATGCCTGCAGCCGTTGAGGCTGCGCAACAGGCTGACGCGGGCCATCGTAGAACACGCACAGCCGGCATCGTCGATGCGGAACCTGCAGTTCTTGAGCGAGAGTCTGCAGACCCCGCGCGCCCTTGGACGTCAGTGAATAGCGCGCGGGGGCCGGCACCAGCATCGGGGAGATGGTCGCCCTGAGGCAGGCGGACTCGGATTCATCGATCGGCATCGAGAGCTACGACTGGGAGTTCTTCGGGCCATTGCGCGAGGAGTATCGGGGGCGACGATGAAGGTTCAAGTGGCCGATGCGGTGTTCGGGCCGATGGGCGCCCAATCACACTTGTTGGCGCCCGTAGCGATGTTGCGCAAGCTCGACGTCAGGCGAATCCCCGCGCGCAGCTATGTGGGCGTACTTGGGCTCACCACCGGCATCGCCGCCTACGTTGGCCTGATCACGGTCGGCGGCCTGCTGGCATCGGACACCGTAGTTGTATCAGCGGCGGCCGGTGCGACCGGCTCCGTGGCATGTGAAATCGCACGCATTCGTGGCGCGCGCGTCATAGGCATCGCGGGCGGTCCAGACAAGGTGCGTTACCTCGAAGATGAACTCGGCATTGCCGCTGGCATCGACTACACGAACGAAGACGTGGCCAAGCGGTTGGCAGAACTTGCGCCCCAAGGCGCGAACCTGTTCTTCGACAATATGGCCGGCGACATACTCGATGCCGTGCTGGACAACATTGCTCCGGAAGCGCGCGTCGTGATCTGCAGCGCAATTTCCCAGTATTCACGCCTCGACAACGTCACGGGCCCGAAGCGCTATCTGCGCCTCGCAGAGCGCAACGCCAGCATGCGCGGCTTCACCGTTGACTATTGGGCGAAGGCGCATCCCCAGGCGGTAGCGGATATGAGTGGCTGGTTGACCGAAGGAAAGTCGAGCTGCGTGAGGAAACGCTCGATGGCATCCAGCGGTTTCCTGAAGCGATGCTGCTGCTGTACACGGGGCATGTTGGCAAGTTGATGGTTGCGCCCTGATCGAGTGTAGTGGCGCGTTACTACTCTTGAGTACATGCGTACTTCTGCGCTCATCGCCGTGTAAATGCTCATTGGTGCGGCTTTCGCGCCGATGGTTGGTTGATTCTGGTTCGCGGGATCAGCAGCGCCCGCTGGAAGCGCCTGCTCCTGATGCCTGCTTGTCTGCTGGCGAAACCAGTCGATGAGGCGGCGCTGCGTGCTGAGGCCAAGCGTTCTGCGCGTCTCTCGCAGGGTTGCCCTGACGCCCTCGATCGCGACGCGCTTCTGACGTGCATAGCTGCGCGCGGAGAGACCGTCAGCCAGCGCAAGCACAACCAACCGGGTGCGCAGTGAGAACTGCTGGAATGCGATTGCGCTTGAGCTCGACTCGGGCGGTGACGGCCGGCAACGATCATGCGAGAGCGCAGCGCGGAGCAGTTGCAGGAGTTTTGGGCGCGCCATCAGCGCGTGTTCCAGTTCTGCCAATGTCAACCAACGAATCTCATCGTGTTCACCTGGATCGCAGTTTGCGAGTTCGCCCGACCAACGATGGACGAAGTACAGACTGAGTTCGAAACCTGCAATACGAACTGCCTGCCATCGTTCCAGGTCATGCACTGAGCAGCTGATGCCGCGTTCTTCGCGCAACTCACGAATCACAGCCTGCCCTGGGAACTCACCTGCTTCTACATGCCCACCCGGAAAGTCTCAGGCGCCTGGGAAGCTGGCGCGATGCTGCGCACGCAGGCCAAGCAGGACGCGGTCATCGCGCTGGAAGATCGCTGCGCTAGCTTGAATCGGGGATTGCTTTGGGCGGCTCATGTGCAGCAGGTCCGAACTCGTGCGCGCGCAGATTCTGGATGCGGATGTGCTTGGACGAACTGTGCAGCGGCGCGTGGGCGATGCAGCCTGGCCGCGTCTGCATGCGGATGGGCTCCATTCGCTGGCCGTAACTACTCGCCCCCCTCGGACGAGTAGATCTCTCCGGACATTGCCATCTGGATGGCGACGAGGGGGTTGTATCCGCGGTTGGCCATTGTTTGCAGGTAGCTGGAGATGCGGCAGTAGGCTTCTGCGTACTCGCGCTTGCGGAAGCA
>CAMAVY010000124.1 GCA_945861675.1 Klebsiella pneumoniae
ATCACGGGCCGCTGTCATTGCGGATAGTCAGGGGAAACAACGTGAGTGAGATCGCATGTTCTCTCGTAAGTTGCGCACGGCTCGCGACGTTGGCAGGTGTGCTGTTGCTGGCGGGCTGCGCGTCGGCGCCCGTGGATCAGATTCGCTACTTCTCGCAGGCGTTTGCCGCGGTGAACACGGTAGGTCAACCGTTGCTCGATGACCTCGCAATTGCCGAGCGCGCACAAGGCCGGCAGATTGCGCAACGCCGTGCGCAAGGCGAGTCCGAAGTGGGTAACGCGGCATGCCCGAAAGAACGCGTGCCATGGCAGGTGGCCGCCGGTTCCACCGGTTTCATACGTGGCTATTGCCTGCCTGATTCCGGCTATTTTTCCGATCTCGGCGATCCACCCGCGACAGCACAGCTGCGCGGTGGGTTGCTTGTCATCGAGCGCTTTGCGGCGGTGCTGTCGTTGCTGGCCGAGGGCAAGAATGTCGACGGTGCCATCGGCGAAGTCGATGCGCTGGGCCAACAGGTCAGTGGCCTGTTGGCCGTGGCGGGTGTGGCCGAACAACCTATCGGTGTTGCACTGACCGCATTGCAGCCCATCCTTGCGTCGGCAGCGCGGCAGGCCAACGCTGCTGAGGCGCGACGCCTGATTCTGCTGGGCGCGCCCAAGGTCAGTGTGCTGGTGGCGGCGCTGCACAGCGCGGCGCCGGCGATGTTCGATACGCTCATTGAAGCGTCCGCGCAGCGCGCCGTACTGCTCGAACAACCTGGACCTGTTGCGACAGAGATCACGAGAATCGAGGCCTATCGCGTGGCGGTGGCCAATTACGTGGTCCTGTTGCAACAGCTGCAGTCCGCGTGGGACGCAACGCTTGCAGCGGCAACCGCGCCAAACGGTCAGGCAGGCATTGCATCTTTGGTCGCACAGACGGCGGAGTTACGCAGTAATGCTGAGGCGGCGCGCCGCGTGTTTGCGGTATTGCGGATGGGCGGTGTGCCGGCCAGTGTCAGGTAGACGTGACTGATTTGAATCGTCTGAATGAATGCACGTGCGTGAACACAGCAAGCAAGAGCGAACTCGTTGAGGCCATGAATGTTCTGGTGCGTCGGCGTGGCAACACGTCAGACGACGCCGAGAAGGCGGTGATCAATGCCAGCCTGACCAAGCTGTCCGGCTGGATTCAGGACATCGATCAGGCTGTGCTCCTGGATGCGGCGCGGATCGTCGCCGATGCGAGCGATGCGCTCGAGCTGGTTGTCGCGGCCGCGCGCACAGGCCCGTTCGACAACTTCCTTGCGGATATCCAGGCCGTCATCGGCCGCTTGCAGAATCTGCTGGCACAGATGCATGCATCGGAGAGTCTTGCGTCAGCAAGTCGCGGCACGGTGCCGCGCGGCACTGCACGCCCTGCCGACGCGCCGATCAACAGCAGGAATTTCGTGGACCTTGCCGACGAATATCAACGCTTCTTCGATCGCTGTGAGATGCGGCCAGAGAAGAAGGGCAATGTGCAGTTCTACGTTTCGCGCCTGCAGAAATTCAAGCAGACCTATCAGGACACCGGCGCCCCGCTGGGCATTCCATGGTGGTTCATCGGCATCATTCATGGCATGGAGTGCGGCTTCAACTTCACCACGCATCTGCACAACGGTGATCCGTTGACCAAGCGCACGGTGCAGGTGCCGAAGGGTCGACCCGCGGCTGGTGCGCCGCCATTTACCTGGCGCGAGAGTGCGCGCGATGCGCTGATGCTGGATGGCTATCACCACGAAACGCAGTGGAGCGTGCCGCGGGCATTGTTTCTGTGGGAGAAATACAACGGCTTCGGCTATCGTCGGCGCGGCGTGCCAAGCCCCTATCTGTGGAGTTTTTCGAACATCTACAACGCGGGTAAGTTCACGTCCGACGGCGGCTTTGATGCAGAAGCGGTTTCCAAGCAGTGCGGTACTGCGCTGATGTTGAAGCAGCTGACCGCGCGCGGCCTGCTATAGCGCGGCCTGCGCGATGTAGATGGTGTGGCCCTGATCGTCTTCCAGCGTGCACGAAGTCGATCGTAGGGTCGGGCGCGTCGACGAGCTTCAGGTGAAACATCTGGCTTCCCGCGCGAATTCCCGCGTAGAAGTCGCGAAGCTGGAACGCCAGCGTGAGCCCGAGCGCGTCGGTGTAGAACTGAATGGACGCGACGAGATTGGTCGTACGCAGCTGGGCTGTTGCGCTCGTGATCATTCAAGCATCGCCTTCAGCGCGTTGAGCTGCGTCATCCCCCAGCCCTGTTCGTAACCTGCGTGCGTCTCGCCGGCAGCGCTGCCCGTGCGCTCAAAACCATCGTGCAGCAGTTCCACGAGCGTGCCGTTCAGGTGGGGCGTTAGCCGGAGGGTGATGAAGGTCGGCGCCAGCCAGCCTTGGTTCGGCATCCAGTCGTTGCTGAAGGTGAGTTCGCGTGTGGGCTCGAAACGGGTGATGCGGCCGCCGTAGCCGACCCGCTCGCCGTCCATCATGACCGCCATTTCAACGCGGCCGCCGATCATCGGTTCGTAGGCAACGAGCCACTGGCCAAGTGACTGCCCGGCTTCAGGTGTGCCGGTAACGCGTCCCCACCATTTCTCCATCTCGGATGTCGAGGCGAACGCCTGCCACACCCGACAGGGTGGCGCGGCGATGTGGATTGAGCGTCGTACGACCAGCACGCTGTGCTCCGGTCTGCCCGAGGCTGGCGGCGGCACCGGTGACGCAAGGTGTTGCGCGAGACTTTCCAGCGCAGTCGTCCAGCCGTCGCCGTTGCGCCAGCTGTCGAGGCCCGTGGCGGTGAGCACAAGCTGTGTGCGCTCACCGGCTGCAATGAACTTGACGGTCGTTGTCTGGGTGAAGAGCACGGTGTCGTTCAGTGACACGCTTTCCTCGAACAGCAGCTTCTTAAGGGGCAGCACTTCGATGTAGCGACCTTCCTCGACATACGGCGTTTCGCCTGCAGGGCCAAAGCCGACTCGATACTGACCGCCCACGCGTACATCGGCTTGCGCAAAGTGCACGACATGATCGCTGCCTGCTACGTACCAGCGCGCCAGTTCGTCGGCGTCTGTCCAGGCCCGCCATACGCGCGCCACGTCAGCGTCATAGTTGCGTTTGAGAACGAGCGTGCTCTCGACCTGATGTGCCATCGCGCTTCTCCATGCCTTCGTGGGCAAAACGTTCTGACCCAAGCTGCGCGTCAACTGTTCGTTCGGCTGTCAGCCGTGTCAACCGCCCGCCGGGGACCATTGCTCCGATGGCTCCGCTGCGTCATGTTTGCCAGGTCAGCGGTTTCACACGCTGCTTGTTCGTCAATTCTGGAGGCCAACATGGCTCTGCAAACGCTTCGCCCGGACGCCACTCAAGAATCCGTGCTCGCTGCGATGGCGCGCGACGGTGCCTGCATCATTGCCGACGCGGCGGACTCGGCCACGGTCCGGCAGATGGTCGCGGAGGTCACGCCCTTCATCGAACGCACGCCCTATGGTGGAGACGATTTCACCGGGCGTAAGACGCAGCGCACGGGTGCGCTCGTGGCGCGCACGCCTACCTGTCGGAATCTGGTGCGTGCGCCCGCAGTGTTGTCGGCAGCGCGCGCGTTTTTGTCGCCCTGGGCAGAACGCATCGTGCTGCACCTGACGCAGACCATCTACATCCATCCGGGGCAGGGCGCGCAGGTACTGCATCGCGATCGGCTCGCATGGGGCACCGTGTTGCCGCTGTCCATCGAGCCGCAGTTCAACACCATCTGGGCGCTGACGGATTTCACTGCGGAGAACGGTGCTACGCGTGTTGTGCCCGGCAGTCAGACCTGGCCGTGGGAACAGAAGGCCACGCCTGATCAGGTCGTGCAGGCAGAAATGAACGCCGGTTCAGTGCTGCTGTACACGGGCACCGTACTGCACTCGGGCGGCAGGAATCAGTCGAGTGTTTCGCGCCTGGGTTTGAACATCACATATTGCCTGGCATGGCTGCGTCAGGAGGAGAACCAGTACCTGTCGTGCCCGCCGCACATTGCGCGCACGCTGGAACCGGAGTTGCAGGAGTTGCTGGGCTACACGCAAGGCAACTATGCGCTGGGCTACTACTCAGATCCGGAGTCCACCGAGGCAGGCCGCGACATCCTGCCGCCTGAATTTGCCTTGGGCAGAAAGCCGCGTGAAGGGCTTGGGTTTTCGTTGTCGGATGCAACGGACTCCGGTGTGACGTTTGCGATGATGAAAGACAAGGTGCCGATGGGCGAGGACGTCTGAGCGGCGCACGATTCCGGCCGGCCGCGCGTTGTGAACTTCGTGCTTCTGCATCACGGTGCTTGTGCGAACGTCGAACGCGCGCCTGCACTTCTGCACTATGTGATCAACGCTGACGGCGCCGTGGTGACGCGGCTGTCGGAGTCTGAGCAGGGCTTGCACCGCGCAGCGATCGGCATCTGCGTTGATGGTGATTTCGATGTCGATGTGCCCACGGCGCAGCAGATCAGCGCCATTCACGGCGTGCTGCTCGACATCAAGCTGCGCTATCCGGGCATGCAACTGGGCGCGCATCGCCAAGTGCACGGTGAACGATGCACGTGTCCAGGCAAGCGCTTTCCAATGCGTCGGCTTCGTGAGTGGACCGAGCAAGGCCTGCTCGATGCGCGTGACGCGGCGTTGGAGGCGCTGATTGAACGGCAGTATCGGCCGTAGCATGGGCGGCGCTGGTGCGTTGGCGTGCGCCGGATGCAAACGTTTCAGTGCTGGAAGGAGGAACAATGCCCAGCGCCCCCGCCTGCCGGACGACACCTGTCAGCGCCAATCCTCCGGCCCCGGCATCTGCATGTGTGGATGGTGGCTCGCCCGTTGCGCTCCGTCGGAACGCGTCCAGAAGTAGCCACTATGGGCGTTGTCCATCTGCACAATCTTCACCTTTGTCGGATCAAGCGTCGGGATAAGCCGCGCGTTCAGACCGAAGATGACCTGCTGGTGATCGGTGGTTTGCAAGTGCGAGACGCAGCCACACGCGCGGCAGCGCTGGAATGATAGGCCCCTGTCGCCCCACACATACGCCTCCGTCACATCAGGCGCGGGCTTGACCAGCAGCTTCTGCTGATCGGCACCGTGGAAGTAAGTCCACAGCGCGCCATAACGACGGCAGATCGTGCAATTGCAGTCGAGCACCCAGGCGGGCTGCTCGGCGATCTCGAAGCGCACGGCCGTGCAGTGACAAGCGGCGCGGATCATGGGCAGTTCCTCCCTATTCGAACGCGGCGCGGTACATCGACCAGCAGATTCTGCCGCGCAATTCGATTGATGCTACCGATCTCGCGCACGGCGCGAAACGATGGCTCCGATGGCGCCGAGATGCATGCTTGGTCGCCGCCGGCCGTGCCTGATCGGAGGTCTTGACCACGCCCGTCACGACGACACATCACTCGGCCGCAACGCCCGGGATGATGAACGCGATCGTGCTGGAGTGCGCTGGATTGTGGGCAGGCTGCGCCCGCTCAGTGCCGAGTTCGGTATTCTCGGAGCTCTTCAACGCGGGCGGCATTGCATGACGACAATCGACTCCCTGATGGCCCGACGTGAACGTGCACTGGGTACCGGCGCCGCACTCTTCTACAGGAAGCCGCTGCACATCGTGCGCGGCGATGGCGTTGCGTTGTTCGATGCAGACGGCCGCCGTTACGTGGACATGTACAACAACGTGCCGTGCGTGGGGCATGCGAACCCGCGCGTGGTCGAGGCGATGGCGCGCCAGCAGCGCACGTTGAATGTGCACAGCCGTTATCTGCACGAGGGCATTGTCGAGTTCGCCGAACGGTTGACGAAGCTGCACGGGCCCGCCATCGAAAGCGTTGTGTTCAGCTGCAGTGGCACCGAAGCCAACGAAGTGGCGCTGCGCATGGCGCGCATTGCCACGGGCAAGCGCGGCATCATCTGCAGCAACGCCACCTATCACGGCAACAGCGAAGCGGTGGGCAGTCTCACGCGCCTTGGCAAGGCGCAGTCTGCTGGCAGTGAAATTCGCACGATTCCCTATCCGCAGCTGTATCGACCGATCGTGGCCGGCGCTGACGAGGCCGCGCTGGTGGATGCATACCTGGAACGTCTGCAGGCGGCCATCCGCGGTCTTGCGGACGCCGGCATTGGCCTGGCGGGCATGATCGTGTGTTCGATCTTTGCGAACGAGGGTTTGCCCGATGTGCCGCAGGGCTTCATGGCGCGTGCCGCGGAGATGGTGCGCGCAGCCGGCGGTCTGGTGATTGCCGATGAAGTGCAGGCCGGCTACTGCAGAACGGGCAACTGGTGGGGCTACGAAGTCACCGGCTTCACGCCGGACATCGTGGTCACGGGCAAGCCGATGGGCAATGGCCTGCCGCTGGCCGCTACCGCTGCCAGCAAAGCGCTGGTCGATGGCTTTCGCGCCGCCACGCGCTACTTCAACACATTTGCCTCGAGTCCCTTGCAGGCTGCGGTAGGCATGACCGTGCTCGACATCATCGAGTCGTCTGAGCTGCGGCAGAACGCAGCAAGCGTGGGTCTTGCCTTGAAGCAGGCGCTGCTGGCGCGCAAGCCGCGCTGCGCAGGCATCGGCGACATTCGCGGCCAGGGTTTGTTCGTGGGCATCGAGATGGTGTCGGACAGGGAAGCAAAGACAGCGGACCGCGATGCTGCGGTCGACATGGTCGAACGGCTGAAGGACAAGGGCTTTCTGACCAGCAACGCAGGCATGCTCGGCAACGTGGTGAAGATCAGGCCGCCGCTGGTGTTTTCGCAGCAGGATGCCGACGCGTTTCTGCGGGCATTCGACGAAATGCTTGCCGAGTTGAACTGAGTTGTCTGACGCGGCCAACGTGTCCGACGCGCATACCTTCACGCCTGCAGCACTACAAGCGCTGCAGGCGTTTGCGATTTCGCCAGCCGAAGTCTCGCTGGTCAACGTGTCGGAAAACGTCACGTTTCGTGTGGTCGGTGCAGTAGACGGCGCGGTCTATGTGCTGCGCCTGCATCGGCCGGGTTATCACACGCTTGCTGAGCTTGAGTCCGAACGCGTCTGGATTCGTGCGCTGCGTGCATCTGGCATTGCAGTGCCAACACCCGTGCTTGCGCCTGATGGTCGCGACTACGTGCAGGTGTTCATCGCCGCGCACAACGCGCATCGCTACGCGGGGCTCGCGCGCTGGACAGAGGGGCAGATGCTCGATGACCTGTTGCGCGACATTCATGCTGTCGCCACCGGTACCGCGAAGGTAGAACGGTACTTCGTACAGCTTGGTGCGCTCATTGCCCGCATGCACAACCAGGCCTGCAACTGGGCTGTGCCCGCTGATTTTCAGCGGCACGCCGTCGATGCAGAGGGTCTGTTGGGCGACGCGCCATTCTGGGGGCCGTTCTGGGACCACCCTGGCTTCACCAGCGAAGCGCGGACGCTGGTCCTTGCTACGTGCGATGTGCTGCGTGGCGTGCTCGCGCGCTATGGCCAGTCACCGTCGATCTACAGCCTGATTCATGCCGACCTGCACCCGGGCAATCTGCTTGTCGATGAAGATCGCCTGACGGTGATCGACTTCGATGACGCGGGTTTCGGCTGGCATCAGTACGATGTCGCCGTGGCGCTGGTGAAGCTGCACGGCAAGCCACACTTCGAAGCCGCGCAAACAGCGTTGCTGAGGGGCTATCGCAGTCAGCGTGCGTTGTCCGAACGCGATGAGTTGATGATCCCGGTGTTTCTACTCATTCGCCGTCTGGCGACGATCGGCTGGGTCTACCAGCGACCGGAGCATGACGGCGCGTACATGCAGCAGGCGATCCGCACAGCCTGTGAACTGTGCCGCAGGTTTGTCGCGCCGGTCTGATTGCGTACGGGTAAGCGCTCGCCGCGCAGTTGCGGCGCGCCTCAGCTGAGGCGGCCGGCTTTCTCGGCATCGTTCAGGATGGCTTGCAGTAGTGTGCGCGCCAGCTCTTCTTCCTTTGCGCCATCAACGGGATGACTGCGCGAGTCGATGCCGGGAATGCGCGCGATCATCAGGTTGCCGGCGACAGAATAGATGCCGCCATAACGCCGGCCTTTGAAGTTCATGGGAATCTGGGCAGGTTGGTTGGGCATGGTGTGTCCTGTGATGGCGGCCCTGGCGGGCACCTGACGCGCTCTTTGAGCACGTGAATACGTTAGCCCAGTGCCCGAGCGCTGAACAGACTGTTGGCGGCCGAAGTAACCCGGTAGAACACGCGTCCTTCGAGAGGGGGCGACCATGAGCAAGCGTGTTCAGACGGGGTCTTCCAAATCCATGCGAGCCAGCACCGATGTGCAGCCGAAAAGCGCATCGACAATGGGTTCTTCGACGCAGCTGTTGCGCCGTCTCAGTTCGAGTCCAGCCTTGCCTGGCCTGGTGCAGAGCCTCCAGCCCCATGCATTGAGAGCGTTGATCGAGGCGGTTGGTGTAGGCGATGCCAGCGAACTCATGCAGTTGGCGACGCCAGCGCAACTGTGTGCCGCCCTGGATGTCGCGGTCTGGTCCAGCCCGACGCGCGGCGCCGCAGAAGTGTTTGCCGCAGATCGGTTTGTTGACTGGCTGGAGACGTGGCTGGGTGTGAGCGACAGCTTTGCCGCCGAGCGGCTCTGCGCGTTGGGCGCGGACTACCTGGCACAGGCGTTCAGCGTGCTCGTGAAGGTTCGCGATACCCATTCCGTCGCGCACGCGGGCGCGCGGCGTTGGGACAATGCGCCGGCACCCGATCGCGATGAACCTTCCGATGCAGATGCGTTTGCCGATGCGGATGCGGGGCGCGATGGCGATCCTGACGATGACGAGGCGCTGCAGGAATACGAGGCGGACGACGCACTGTACTCGGCGATGGCGCTGCAGTTCGCGGAGTTCGAAGTTGTGACGGTTGCAGCGGACGAGTGGGACGTCGTGAGTGCTGCGCTGCACGCGCTGTGGGCCGAAGCACCGGATGCGCTCATCACGATGTTGCGTCGCTTGTCGCCCGTGCATTCGCACTGGCGACATGCAGACGAGCTGCGGGCGCAATTGCAGACCGATGTGACCGCGGCGCGCAAACAGTTTCAGGAAGGCGCCGGATTCGTGACGTCTGTGGGCGCACAGGCATTTCTGTCGGGCGTTGCCGAGCTTGGCCTGGCTGGCAATGAGGCCGCTACGCGCTACGACGGCGAAACGGCCAGCTACTTCCTGCGCCTGAACGCGGCAGGCGCGGCCCAGGCAGCAGACGCGCAGCGGGATGCAGCAGAGCGTGCACTTGGCGATGCGGATGCACTGGACGCGATGCGTCCTGGCGCCCCGGAGGACGTTGGCGCGTCATCATCCGCGCCGCCGAATTCAGCACAGCATGCGAGCGAGCTTGAGCAGCTGCACGTGCTGCTGGCGAACGCGGGCATTGGTGGTTTGCGCTCCAGTCCTGCAGCTGCGGGCCTGCTGACGGGCCCGAGTGCGAACGATGGGCGCCCGCCGTTGCGTATCGCGCTTGAAGCATTGCAGCTTGCGCAGCCGCATGCCGTAGCGGATCGGCTGCGCGAACTGTCCTATCTCGCCAACATTCTCATGAAGTCGCAGCGGCGCGATGGTGTGCCATTTGTCGCCAGTGATGCGAGCGAAGCGGCCATCGCAACCGCAAGCCTGGGCTTGGACTGGCTGCAGTTGCGCGATCCCGCAGGCGCCGCAGCTTCGCTGCGTGCGGAACCGGGCGCGGTGCGGTTGTTCGCCATCGGCTGGTGTCTGATCGCCGGGTTGCCTGCGCGCGTGGTCAACGCCTGCGAGCTCGCTCTGGCTGGCACGGCGGCGGTGGCGAAGCTGGCCAAACGCAACTGGATGCGCGAAGAGGTGGTGGGTGCGCTCGATGATCTCGGCAGGCATGTCCGGGCACGGGATTTTCTGGCGGCGCGCGGGGCATTGACGTTGCTGTCGTTGGTATTCGATCCAGCGGTCTGCCGCGCGCTGCGTTCGGTGCTGGACGAAGTGCCGCGGATCGACGTCCACCCAGCGACTTCGCGTACCCGCCGTGTAGATGCCAGCGGCCCTGATGCAGAAGGCGCCGGCGCAAACGATGCACCAGCGCGGTGGATTTGTAGTCTCGACGATGTGCGGCAACTGACAACGTTATTGCAGAAGCTCTGAGACCTGTCGCGCGTCTGGCGTGCTGTGTGGCCTTGTCTTCAAGGCCCGCCGATCACTTGCGATACGCAACCCCCGGTAACACACACAACATCTCGAACAACAGATTCGCCGCGACCAGCGACGTATTGCCCGACAGGTCATAGGGCGGCGCGACCTCGACCAGGTCCGCGCCAACAATGTCGAGGCCAAGACAGCCGCGAATCACTTCCATGCCTTGCGTAATGCTGAGCCCGCCGATCTCCGGCGTGCCGGTGCCCGGTGCATAGGCCGGATCGAGCCCATCGATATCGAAGCTCAGATACACGGGACCAGCGCCAAGCTTCGCGCGCACTTCCTGCATCAACGGTGCAAGCGAGCGATACCAACACTCTTCGGCTTGAACCACGCGCACGCCTTGCGCGCGCGGCCAGTCGAAGTCCTCTGCGGTGTAGCCGGTGCCACGCAAGCCAATCTGCACCATGCGTGCGGGTGCGATCAGCTGCTCTTCAATGGCACGTCGAAACGGTGTGCCGTGCGCAATGCGCTCACCGAACATCGAGTCGTTGCAGTCTGCGTGTGCATCCACGTGCACAACGCCCACAGGTCCGTGCTTCGCGGCCATCGCACGCAGGATGGGCAGCACGATGGTGTGATCGCCGCCCAGGGTCAGCGGCTTGCAGTTGTGTTGAAGAATCTCGCGATAGGCGTGCTCGATGATCTGCATGCTGGCATCGAGGTTGAAGGTGTTGATGGCTACATCGCCGATGTCGGCCACCTGCAGCGAGTCGAATGGTGCTGCGCGCGTAGCCATGTTGTACGGGCGGATCAGGCAGGACTCGGCGCGAATCTGGCGTGGCCCGAAACGCGTGCCCGAACGGTTGGAGGTACCGATGTCGAACGGCACACCAACGAAACAGGCGTCCAGCCCTGCGGCGCTCGCGGCCAGTGGTAGTCGCATCATGCTGGCATGCCCACCGAAGCGCGGCATCGTATTGCCACCTGTGGGTTGGTTGAGGCGTGTCTGGCCAAGGTCCGGTTGGCCAGGTGTTGCTGAATCGGCGGGGTTCGTCATCGCAGCGTCCTCAATTCAGTCGCGCAGCTTGAGCGGTTGCAGTTCGTCGAAGCGATCACCCGGGCCTGATTTGTCTGGCGAACTCGCACCGCCCAGGTGCCGCATGATGCCCCACACCGCATTCAGCGCTGTTTGGGTTGCGCCTTCCACCCAGCCGGGAATCCAGCCCACGTCGTCGCCGGCCATGAAGATGCCGCGCTCGGCAGGCGGCAACGCGTTCTGCATGAAGTGGCAGAACATGCGGCGGTTGTAGCGATAGTGGCCAGGCAGCGCGCCTTTGAATGCACCGAGGAAATTTGGATCGGCTTCCCACGACACAGTGATCGGATCGCCGACGATGTGCCGTTTCAGATCAAGGCCAGGATAGATCTTGCCCAGTGCGTCAAGCGCCAGCTGCACGCGTTTTTCGACAGGCAACGGCAGCATCTTCAGCGCATCGCTCATCCATGAATAGGACAGGCAGATCACTCCGGGCTTATCGTCGCCATGGTCGAACAGATACGTGCCGCGGGTGAGTCGATCCGTCAGTGTCATGCTCATGCGGTCGCGCCCGGTCACGGGGTCCTTCTCCTTCCAGAAGGGTCGATCAACCATGACGAAGGTCTTGGCGGACTGCATGTAACGCGTGCGATCCAGCGCCATCCATACATTCTGCGAGAACAAGCTCTCATCGGTGTCGATGTGTGTCGTGAGCAGCCAGCTCTGGCAGGTGGTCAGCACGGCGTCGTAGGTGCGCTTGTCGCCCCAGCGATCGACGAGGTTGAAGCGCGCGCCATCGCGGTTGCGTTCGATGCGCGCCACGCCCGGCCGAGGTGAGCCGAGATGCAGGCGCTCGAGCGTGGTGCCCGTGGGCCAGTGCGCCATTTTCGCGGGCGAGTGTTGCCATAGTCCGCGCGGCACCTGTTCGACACCGCCGACAACCAGATGCTGGTCCTCGTCGCAGTCGGTGTAGATCACGCGCAGGATTTCGAGCATTGAATTCGGAAAGTCCGTGTCCCATCCGCCTGTGCCGAAGCCCACCTGACCGAACACCTCCAGATGCCGGAAGCTGTGCTGCATGAAGGCCCTGGAAGTGGCGATGAAGCCATAGAAGGAACGGTCGTCCCACAGCGGCACCATGGCGTTCCAGATGGTTTTGATGGCGCGCACATCACGATTGCGAATGGCAGCCTGCATGGCGGCGAAGTGCGCGCCGTCTTCCAGCGCGTCGCGCCATGCAGCACCCACCTCGCGCAACAACGGCGGTAACACCGTCGTGGGTTCGACGTACAGTGGCCGGCCTTCAAGGTCGATCACGGTGCTTGGGGTGTGCGGCGACAATGGATTTGGAAACGGCTTCGTCTTGAGACCAAGCATGTCGAGATAGTGAAAGAACGAGGTCGACGAGCGCGGAAAGCGCATACCACCCAGCTCCGCGACGATGCCGTCCGCGCCCTTGAAGGCCTCTGAGTGCAGCCGCCCACCAATGCGTCGTGATTCGTACAGAACGGGCTTGAGGCCCAGCTTCATCAGCTCATATGCGGCCAGCATGCCGGCCATCCCGGCACCGACGATGGCGACTTCCGTACCAAAGCGTGCAGGTGGCACGCTGCCCAGCCCCGCCGGGTGTTTGATCCAGTCGTCGTAGGGAAAAGGAAAGTCCGGCCCGAAGATGGTCACGGGCCGCGGGTCGCCCCTCTCGCCGATCAAGCCGCCGCCGATCATGCCGCCGCCGATCACGGTGTTGCCGATCACTGTGTTGTGGGGAGCGGTCACGCGCTTGCGTCCTGGCCATGCATCAGGCTGCACATTAGCAGCGCGTATCCGTCGGGCGCACATCCACCGGGCAGCGACAGTCTGCGGGTATTCACCTGCGGTGGACGTGATTTACTCCGGGCCCGGAATCAATCACAAGATAGGAGCGCTGCGATGGGAAACATGCTTGAGGGTCGAGTGGCGCTGGTCACCGGTGGCAGCCGTGGCATTGGCCGCGGTATTGCCGAGGCGTTTCTCGCGGAAGGCGCGTCGGTGATGATGAGTGCGCGCGACGAAGCGAAAGGCGCTGCGACCCTGAAGGAAATTGGCGCAGGTGCGCGCGCCGATTTCATTGCCTGCGATGCGCGCGATCGCGACCAGGTGAACAGCCTGGTCGATCGCACCATTGCGCGGTTCGGCAAGCTCGACATCCTGGTGAACAACGTCGGCGGCAGCGACGGCTTTGCACTGGTGCACGAGATGACCGATGCGGCCTGGGACAACGCGCTGGCGCTCGGCCTCAACACCACGTTCTGGGCAACGCGCCGCGCGCTCGCGAACATGGTGAAGAACGGTTGGGGGCGGGTGATCAACATCAGCTCGGTAGAAGGCAAGGTCGGCAACAAGGTGGCGGTGAGCCACTACACCACCAACAAGGCGGGCCTGCATGGCTTCACCAAGGCCGTGGCCGCGGAGTACGGTGCGATGGGCATTACCAGCAACGCGATCTGCCCCGGCGCGGTCGAGACCGACATGATGCTGACTGCGGGTCCGGCTGCCGCCGCCACCATGGGCATTACCTATGCGCAGTTCATCGACGGCTATGCGAAGGAGACCATGATCAAGCGCATCAACACCGTCGAAGAGGTCGCAGCCGTTGCGTTGTTGCTGGCAAGCCCGGCCGGCAGCGGTCTCACGGGTGGCATGATCAATGTTGATGGTGGTACCTCGCCCTATTAATGTGGAGAGCGATGTGGAGAGCGATGTGGAGAGCGATGTGGAGAGCGATGTGGA
>CAMAVY010000125.1 GCA_945861675.1 Klebsiella pneumoniae
CTGAGCCGTGGGGCGGAGCGGGCTTCTGGTCGATCACAACCTATGACGATATCCAGACTGTGTCGCGCAATCCGAAGCTGTTCAGCTCGGATGGTCGTCATGGCGGAATCACATTGCCAACGCCTGAGATGGTGCGTAATCGCTACGGCCTCGGCCCTGAGCGCGATGCCGAACAGAGCATCTTCGACGGCGGCCGTTCGATGATCTCCATGGATCCGCCCGAACATAATCAACATCGGCGCATGATCGCGCCGGGCTTCACGCCGCAACGGCTCGATGCGATGGCATTCGCCGTCGTTGTGTGGCCATTCTGGATCGCGTCGCCGAGGGCAACGAGTGTGAGTTCGTCGCCGCGGTTGCAGCCGAGTTGCCGATTCAGATGCTGGCTGAATTGTTCGACGTGCCGCAGGACGACCGGCACAAGCTGTTCGAGTGGTCAAACATCATCATCGGTGGTGATGATCCTGACATTGCAACGTCCCGCGAGCATGTCATGAAGGCGATCATGGAGATGATTGGCTACGCGATGCAGTTGTATCAGCAACGCCTTGCAAGCCCGGGCAATGATCTGATCTCAATGCTTGTGCATACCCAGGCGGACGGAAAGCCGATGGAGGTCGCGGACTATCTGTCCGCATTTGTGCTGCTGGTAGTGGCGGGCAACGAGACCACGCGCAACTCGATTTCCGGCGGCATTCAGGCGCTGGCGATGTTTCCGGAACAACGGCGCAAGCTGATTGAGAATCCAGGTCTCATCCCGCAGGCGGTGGATGAAATCATCCGCTGGGTGCATCCGGTGATCTACATGCGCCGCACCTGTCTCGAGGACACGGAAGTGGGCGGGCAGATGATCAAAGCGGGCGACAAGCTGGCGCTTTGGTATCTGTCCGGCAATCGCGATGAGCGTAAGTGGTCTGATCCGTTTCGCTTCGACGTCGCACGCGACGGCCCGCGCCATCTTTCCTTCGGCTACGGGCAACATCTGTGCATCGGCTGGCGACTGGCGGAGATTCAGCTCACCGTCGCGCTCGAGGAGATGCTGAAGCGCTTTCCGGACTATTCAGTACTCGGAACGCCCGCGCGGATGCGCTCGAACTTCCTCAGTTCCATCAAGCAGATGCAGGTTCAACTGCGCGCTGCTTGATGGGCGGGTGCTACGTGCCGCGCCGCTGTCGCCAATGCAAATGCAAATGCAGGCGCGGGTCAGTCGCCTGCGCCTTGAATGGCCGGTGTTGCCAAGGTGCCGCTGCCCGGCATGCCATGTGTCGGCTGGGCGTCGCCGAATGCAGTCTGCTTGCGCATGCGCAGCAGGCGCCGAAACAGCAGTTCCGTGCGCAATACATAGGTGAACACCACCGGCACCACCACGAGACTCAACACTGTTGAGGTGATCAGGCCGCCGATCACAACGATTGCCATGGGGGCACGAAAACTCGTGTCTGCATCCAGGCCAAGCGCAACCGGCAGCATGCCGGCGGCCATGGCGAGCGTGGTCATCACGATCGGGCGCGCGCGTTTTCTGCAGGCGTCGAGCAGCGCGGTGGTCTCGTCCATGCCGTAGTCACGAATGGCGACGACCGCATATTCAACCAGCAGAATTGAGTTCTTCGTAGTGATGCCCATCAGCATAAGCAAACCAATGGTTGCCGGCATTGAAAACGGCTCGTGAGCAATGAGTAGCGCAATGACGGCGCCACCGACCGACAGCGGCAATGCAGCGAGAATGGTGACCGGCTGCATGAAATCCTTGAACAGCAGCACCAGCACCATGAATACGCAGAAGATGCCTGTGAGCATTGCCATGCCGAATGCGCCGAACATTTCGCGCATGCGCTGGGCATCGCCGATCTCGACCTTGCGCACGCCCGGTGGCAATGATTTCAATGACGGCATGGCGTCGACAATCTTGGTGGCTTCACCGAGTTGCAGGCCGCCGAGCTCTGCGTCGATCTGCACGTTGCGTGAGCGGTCATAGCGGCTGATCTGTGCCGGCCCGCTGCCGACAGTAACCGTGGCAACAGCAGAGAGGGGTACCAGACCGCGCGCGCCGGGCACACGCAGCTCGTTGAGCGTTGCTAAGTCGCGGCGTGCTTCCAGTGGCAGCTGCACGCGTATGTTCACCTGGCGCTCCGGCAGGTTCAGTTTTGCCAGTGCCTGGGTGTAATCGCCTGCCGTTGCAACCTGCACGGTTTCGCCGATGGCGCTGGCGTTGACGCCAAGCTCAGCCGCACGCGCGAAGTTCGGCGTAATGATGATCTCCGGTCGCAACAAGCTCGCAGTTGAACTGATGTTGCCGAGCCCAGGGACCTGGCGCAGATCAGCCATCACTTTCTGTGCGGCCTCCTGCAGGGCCACAGAGTCTTCACCGGTCAAATTCAGCTGTACCTTTTCACCCGTACCGCCATAGCCGACTGTGAACCGTGCGCCCGGTATCTGTTGCAGGCGCTCGCGCAGTTCGACCTCGATTTCCCGCTGGCTGCGTTCGCGCTTGTTGGCGTGCACCAAAGTTACGGCAAGGGTCGCCTTGCGCAGGTCACCCACGCTGAACGGGCCGCCGCCGCGACTTGAGAAACCACCCCCTGCGCCGGCACCGATGGTCGTGAATACAGACTCGACTTCGGGCGTTTCTTCAATCCGTGCGCGCACCAGTTCGGCGACCACGTGGGTTTCTTCAATCGTCGTTCCGGGGGCCAATTCGAGCGATACCTGGGTACGCGATGAATCTGCCGAAGGGACAAAACCCTGCGGGAGGTAACCCAGCATGACCACGGAGATTGCAAAGAACGCGGTGGCCGCAAGCATCGTTGTCCTGCGGTACGTCAGCGCGAGTGCGGCAAACTTCATGTACGCGCGCAGCAGCCGGCCTTCGGGGCGCTCGGCTTCAACCTGGCGAACCATCAGACGTGCTGCAAGCATGGGCGTGATCAATCGCGCGACAGCAAGTGAAGCGATTACCGCGATGACCGCTGTCCAGCCAAACTGTTTGAACACGATGCCAGCCATGCCGGTCATGAATGCAGTAGGCAGGAACACCGCGACCAGCGTCATCGATGTGGCAACAACGGCCAGGCCGATTTCAGTCGCGGCGTCTATCGCGGCCTGGAACGGCGTCTTGCCCATGCGCAGATGGCGCACGATGTTCTCAACCTCGACGATGGTGTCGTCGACCAGCAGACCGATGACCAGCGACAACGCCACCAGCGTGATGACGTTGAGCGAGAAGTCCATGAAGTACATGGCCGCGAAGGTGGGGATCACTGACAGTGGCAGGGCCGCGGCGGACACCAGGGTGGCGCGCCAGTCGCGCAGGAAGATCCATACGACCAGCACGGCCAGCAGTGAGCCTTCCAACAGCATGACCATGGAGGCGTGGTACTCGGCTTCGATACTGGCCACGAAGTTGTTGACCAGATCGAACTTCACCGACGGATTGGCTTCGCCAAGCTCGGCGACGGCTTGCACGACCAACTGCGCGACCGCTACGGCATTGGAGTCGCGTGAGCGTTGAATCTGGAACGCCACAACGGGTTTGCCGTTGAGCAATGCGACCTGACCACGGTCGGCCACGGTGTCGCGCACGTTCGCGATCTCATCGAGGCGCACATGCTTGCCGGCCGGTAGTGCAATGTCGACTGCACCCAGTTCGGCAACGTTGCCGACAATTGCCATTGTGCGCAGCGATTGCTGGCCGTCGCCGATTTCCGCGCGGCCACCGGACAGCTGTTGTTGTGCACGGCGCAGTTGTCGGGACACGTCTGAGACGGAGATCTGCTGCGCAGCGATCTGAGCGGGGTCCAGCTCGACGCGCACTTCTCGTGTCACACCGCCGAGACGGTTCACGGCGGCAACACCAGGTTGAGCCGTGAGCGCGCGGCTGACCGTGTTGTCGACAAACCACGACAGTGCTTCTTCGTCCATTGTGTCGGACGACACCGTGAACGTCTGAATAGGCATGCCTGCGGCATTCACCTTGCTGACGATCGGCTCGTCGATTTCCGTCGGCAGGTCAGCGCGAATGTTGGCGACAGCCGCGCGCACGTCGTTCATGGCCTCGAAGATATCGACTTCGAGTTTGAACATGATCATCGTGGTCGAGCTGCCTTCGTTCACCGTGGACGTCATCTGCTCGATGCCGTCGATGGACGAGACTGCGTTTTCAATCTTGCGTGTGACTTCTGTTTCCAGCTGCGCGGCAGATGCGCCTTGCTGATTGGCCGTCACGATCACTGCCGGGAACTCCATGTCCGGCATGTCCTGAATCTTCAGCTGCTTGAAGCCATACAGGCCTGCGAAGGTCAGCAGCAGGAACAGCACGATCGGCGGAATGGGCTGCTTGATGGCCCATGTGGCGAAGTTCATGTGGCTGCACTCGGCCGCGAGTCAGTCTGGCTGCCGGTATTGCGTGCCTGTGCTGGATTTGCCCCCGTTGGCGACTTGCTGACGCGAACAAGGTCGCCGTTGTTCAGGAACGCGGCCCCGGCATGCACCACGGCGTCGCCTGGCTTGAGGCCCGACAACACTTCAACCAGATTGCCTTTGCGGCGACCGGTGGTCACCGTGGTCTGGATGGCCCGTTGTTCGGCGTTGACGACAAAGACGAATTCACGGCCATCGCGCAGTACGAGTGCGCTTGAGGGCAACGCCATGCCGCTGCGGTCGCCGAGCGTCAGACTGCCACTTGCGTACATGCCGGCGCGTGCGGTGCTCGATTGATCTCGGCGCAGTTCGACGTACGCGATTGCCGTGCGCGTCTTTTCGTCGAGCACCGGGGCCACCTGGCGAACGGTGCCATTTGCGGTGCTGCCATCCGGCAGCTGCAGTTCTGCGGATTGGCCTTCACGCACTTGTGCGAGCTGTGTGGCGGTGAGTTCTGCGCGCCATTCGAGGCGGTTCTGGCGAACCAGACGGAACAGCTCGGCACCGGGTCCCGTGACCGCGCCGAGCATCGCAGTGCGCGCTGAGACCACGCCATCGTCGGGCGCCACGACACGTGTGAACTGCAGGTTGAGGCGGGTTGAGCGGGCGCGTGCTTCGGCCGAGTCCAGTTGCGCGCGTGCTGCCTGCGCGCGCGTCACGAACTGAACGAGGTCCTGATCGCTGATTGCGCCCGTCGTGCGCAGTCGAGCTGCGCGCGTCGCATTGGCCGCGGCTTCGGCAAGGTGAGCCTCGGCTTCAGCCACCATGGCTTCCTGCTGTGCCGCAGCCGCTGCCATCGTCGAATCGTCGAAGCGTGCGAGCACCTGGCCGCGTTGGACCTGGTCACCGATATCGACCAGCACCTGAGCGATGCGTAGTCCACTGACTTCAGCGCTGACGACGGCTTCCTGCCATGCCGCGATTGCGCCATTGGCCGTCACGGCATCGGGCCATTGCATGGGCTTGGGTGAAACCAGGGCCACCGTCAGCGCGGGAACGTTGCGCGCTGACCCGCCCGTTTGCTGTGCGCCGGCCTCGTCGCCCTGGTGCAGGGAGGTGGCTGTCGCGTCGGTGCTCTCCTTGGAGCGCAGCGCAAGTGCACCCACTGCGCCGACGATGGCCAGGCCTGCGATGCCGGCAAGCAGCCAGAGGCGAATGCTGCGGCGCGGTGCGCCGGTGCTGACATTCTCGGGTGTCGAGTTCATGACGAATGCTGCTCTTGAGCGCGGACGTATCTTCCGCAAAAGGAAAGGAAAAACAGGGTTATGCAGGCTGTTCTGGAAGATGGGCTCATAGGTGGAGTGCACCGCTTATCAGGGCAGGCGTGCTGCCCGATGCCCCGGCGGGCAATCCATCGAGGCCTCTGCGCCGCTGTTCGGCTTCGATAATGGCGGTCGCATGATGGGCGAGCCTCTGTACCGTTCCCTTGATCTGTGCCTGGCTGTCCAGCAAGCCGGGTGCCAGCTCGGTGACGGCCTCCTGTTCGACAAAAAGCACCATTGCGATACCGATAAGGCTGAACGCCAGGTGATGGGTTTCCACGTCTGCAGATGTGCGTCCAAGTCGGGGTGTGAGAAACCGCACCAGCATGTGGTGATACGGATTCAGGATGTCGGCCCGTCCCTGTTCGAGCACGCCGGATGGCTGAACCTGCTCGCGCAGGAACAGCAGCCTTAGCCGCGTGGCCTGATCCCGCGAAACAGCGAACGACATCATGTGGCTGTACCAGGCCTCCATCGCTTTCAGTGTAGGTAGACGGGGGTCGTCCATCTCTGGTGGCAGCTGCACCATCAGTTCAGGGATGCGGAAGACCTCTCGATAAAGCGATGCCTTGTCGCCGAAGTAATAGTGGATGGCGGCCGCGTTTACGCCCGCGATCCGGCAGATTTCCCGCGTAGAAGCGAGTGCGTAGCCCTTGTCGGCAAAAATCTGCGTTGCCGCGCTTAGTAGGCGCTGGCGAGCATCGATTGTGTTTTCGGTTTCAGCCATGGGTGGTACCGGCGGGCATGTTGCGTTCGATTGGCCCGCTTGGTGACCGGAGGCGACCTGACGGGTGTGTAGTGTAGTAACACTCAAAGTAAAGCAGGCGTTTGAATCAAGCAAGCGCTTGATTTGTTCTGAATGCGTAAGTCCGATTCTGGTGCGCTGCGGCCGAGAGCGCCTATACCTGATTTCACTACCGATATGTCTAGTAAATTACTGATATAAAAGTATATATACGAACTTGTTGTTGTTCGGATATTGAGCTTTTCCAATCTCCCAGCCGGTTGTACTCAAATTCGCGACGGCCATTCCTTAAAAAGTCGCGCTCAGCAATAGGTTCGTACTCGCCGATCTTCAGAAATATATATGAGAAGCATTCCCATTAAGATTCTGAGGCTCTATCCTTGCTTTCTCTCTGGACGGCGGAATCTCAGGCGTGAATTTATGCAACATTCTTGGCGGTGGGCGCACGGCGGACGCAGTTCGGCGTTTTGATGCAAGCGGTCGTTGGCGGGCTGCCAGACACCGCCGCAAGCTGCAGGTTGGCCTGCTCATGTGCGCGGCGTTGTTTACCTCAGCAGCTCAAGCCGCGGCCGATGACGTGGCGGCGCTGCGTGCACTCGTCGTGGCTCAAGCTGAAGAAATGAAGGCGCTGCGCGCGCGCCTCGACGTGCTCGAGGGCGGGGTGGCGCGCGCTCAAGCGCGCGTCCAGGTCACCGAAGAGCAGTTGGACGCCACCGTGAGCCACATCGAGCAGTTGGCGGGCGCGGGTGGTGCCGGCGGCCCGACAGACAGCTGGTACAGCAACACGTTCCTGGGCGGCTACGGCGAACTGCACTACAACAATCTCGATGCTGATGCGCCGAATCGCGATCTGAAGGAAGCCGATTTTCATCGCTTCGTACTGTTCTTCGGTCATCGGTTCAGTGAGCGGCTGCGATTGCAGGCCGAGTTCGAGCTTGAGCACGCGCTCGTTGCGGATTCGGCCGATGGCGTGAACGCCGGCGAACTTGAGCTTGAGCAGGCGTTCGTCGAGTACCAGATCGACGACGCGCATGTGCTGCGGGCCGGGCAGTTTCTGCTGCCCGTCGGTCTGCTTAACGAAACCCATGAGCCGCCGACGTTCTACGGTGTCGAACGCAACGATGTGGAGAATGTGATCCTGCCTTCGACCTGGTGGGAGGGCGGGGTCGGCCTGTCCGGCACGTATGAGAATGGGCTGGGCTGGGATCTGGCGGTGCATACCGGCCTTGAGATCCCTGTGTCGGGGAGCAATGCGTTCCGCGTGCGCAGTGGCCGTCAGAAAGTCTCCGAGGCATCTGCACGTGATCTCGCTTACACCGGCCGTGTGCGGCTGCAGCCGTTGGACGGCCTCGACCTTGCTGCGACGGTGCAGTATCAGGGGGACGCGAGTCAGGTGCAGAACGATGGCCTCGATGAGGCGTTGCTTGTGGCCCTGTCAGGCGCCTGGCAAAAAGGACCGTTCGGCCTACGTGCGCTTTGGACGCGCTGGACGTTTGAAGGTGATGCAGTGGAAGCTGCGGGCGTCGATGAGCAGAAGGGTTGGTATGTCGAACCGAGTTTTCGTTTCGCGACGGGCTACGGAGATGCGGGTGTCTACGCTCGCTACTCGGATGTTGACGGCGCGCGTAGCCGCGACCGATTTGATCAATGGGAGTTCGGTGTGAACTACTGGCCGCAGGAAGACGTGGTGCTCAAGGCTGATGTGCGCCGGCGTCAGCACGATCTGACAGGTGAGAAAGGGCGTGACTTCGACGGCTTCGATCTGTCGGTCGGCTATCAGTTCTAGGCATGGGCTGAGCGCATGCATTTGCCCTCTCAGATTTTCAGGTGCGCGGCCATGCGCAGGCGAGCGCACCATGCGCAATCGCGTGGCGGCCAGCGTTTAAGGCGGAGCATCTGGCAGATGGCGCTATGCGGCGTACTGGTGTTCGGCGCGTATTCAGCGCGTTGCGCAGTTACGCCGGAGGCATTCCTGCGCAGTGCATTCGACGACACACTGCCCCCGCCGCAGGCGCTGTTTCTCGCTGCCGACGTGCGCGCGCGCGTTGAGCGTGTGCTTGGCCACCGCACACCGTTGCTGCGCGTGCGCTACTGGCGTCGCGCGTCGCGCACCGTCTGGATCCTGGATGAGATTGGCAAGGAACAGCCCATCACGACAGGCGTACAGATTGACAATGGGCGCATCAACCAGGTGCGCGTATTGAAGTACCGCGAGTCGCGCGGCGCGGAAGTGCAGCGCGCGAGTTTTACGGCACAGTTCCGCGATGCGCGCTTGAGTGATGAGGACATGCTGGATCGGCGCATCGATGGCATTACGGGCGCAACGATGTCGGTGCGTGCGCTGACGCGCCAGGCGCGGGTCGCGCTGATCCTGCACGCGAGTCTTTCGCCAGAAGCAGCTGCGCGGCCGGTGCACGCACAGACGCAGCCGCCGTAGTGCGAGGACTACGACGCCTGCATCGATATGTAGGCCTGCTCGCTGCGTTGTTCGTGCTGTGGTTGGCCACCTCTGGCTTGCTTCTGCAGCACGCAGCAGACCTCGATCTGCAGCATAGGTTCGTGACCAATGCCTGGCTGCTGTCGTTCTACGACGTGCGTGCGCCTGCGCGTGTCCTGGCGTTCAACGCGGCAACGGCCCCTGTTGTGCAGGTTGATGAGCGCGTGTTTGTTGGTCCTCGGCGTGTGCTTGCAGAACTCAGCCCGTTGCAAGGCGCGTTGTCAGCTGAACAGGGCACAACGGTGATTGCACTGGCAGACGAGCTGGTGCGCGTCAATGCGCAAGGTGAAGTGGTCGATCGCATCGGCGCGCTGGAGGGCCTGGAGTTGCCGATTCTGCAGCTGGGCAGGGGTGCGCGCGGTGTGTTGATCGTGCGCAATGCGCGTGGTCTGCAGCAGGTCAGCGATGACTTTCTCAACATCAATGTCTACCCCGGTCGCGAGGCGCAATTCAGCAGCTCCACGCCCTTGGCGCCGGTACCGGAAGCACTGAGCGAGGCGTATCGCGACGGCATCATTTCGGTTGAGCGGCTGATCGCTGACATGCATGCCGGGCGGTTGCCAGGCGGCATCGCCACTGCGCTCATCGACCTTGCAGCGCTTGCAATGATCCTGTTGGCCATCAGTGGGTTGTATATGTTTGCGCGCATACGCTGATGCGCGCTGACAGATCAGCCGCTGTAGCTGACGCCCATTCCCGCCCGTGCATCGGTGTTCACGCCGTAGGGTGCAATCGGATAGCGCAGGCCATTGCGCGATAGCGCGTCCAGCCCGACGATGATCTTGGGCAGGAACCTGGGCGGGATCGCCATGAGCAGTTCGTCTTCCATCACACCGCCGTAGCGTCGTTCCGCGAAGCACGGCAGCGACAGCGAAGGTTCACCCGTCGCCAGTGCGCGACCCCATGAATCGGCGCATGCGGATTCGCCTACGCAGCCGAACTCAAGCTTCTTGTAGCCCGTCCACTGCAGGCCATTGATGAACAGGATCATCTGCGCCGGCGTTGCGTAGATCAGACAGACGTCCGGTGGATTGAGTCGGCCGGAGGTCAGCGGGCTTGCAACCAGTGCTTCGAAACGCCCGAACGGCACGACGTCCATGGCGGCCTGATGTGCTGCGGCATCCTCGGGCGTGCTGTACCACACGCCTGTCATGCGCTTTCCAGACAACCAGTCCTCGCTGCGCGGGTGCAGGCCGACCACGGTCGCGCATTGCGCTCCGACAAGGTCAGCGCCGGTGATGCCAACCGTCCAGCCATTGCGTGAAGCCTGCCCGATGATCTGATCTGTTGTATGGATGTCCTTCGGGCGCCGTATGCGCGGGATAGCCTCCATGTCGGCTTGACGCTCGAACAATTTCAGTCCGATCGGCGTGGTGCGTAAACGCAGCAGGCGGTTCAGGTCGGCGACGATCTGATCGAAGTCATAGGTATCAGAGTCCGTTGCAATCAATGGTTCGGCCATCGTGCGTCTCCGTCTGCTGCAGTGCGAATGAGGATCAGGCTGTTTCCGCACGGATGCGGTCGTGCAGCTGTCCGAGTGTGTCGATCATTGCGTCGATGCTACGCGCGCCTGACTGGAATATGGCAGTCACGTTCAACGTAGCCCACTGAAAACCCTGCTCGCGTATCTCAACTGCCCGGCGCGCAACGCGGTCGGCGTCCTGGTAGAAGCGCTTGCCTGTGTCGTCGCCTGTTCGCGGCGGCGCGTCCAACATCATCTGCAGTCCGATGTCTGCGGGATTGCGACCGTACTTTTCTGCGGCAGTGCGGATCTGTTGGAGCGCGGCGGGGATGCTCGAAGCGGCCAGCGTCGACGTGCCCAACCAGCCATCACCCAGTTTGCCAACGCGCTCGAGTGCAGCCGCTGAACCACCGCCAATCCAGATGGGCAGCTTGTCGCCCTGGGGCGGCTTGGGCTCCATGGCGATTGCGTGCATTGGGAAATGCTTGGATGTGCTCTCGATCGAAGCGTCGCGCCAACAACTTCGCAACAGCGCGATGGCCTGGTCCATTCGCGCGCCGCGCGCGTTGAACGGGACGCCCAGTGCTTCGTATTCGGCCTCCTGCCAGCCAACGCCCACGCCGAGGCGCACGCGACCGTTGGACAGCGTGTCGAGTGTGGCAATCTGTTTCGCAACCAGCACCGGCTGTCGCTGCGACAGGATGAGCACTTCCGTACCGAGTCCAATGCGTTCTGTCACGCCAGCGACGAATGCCAGCGTGGTCAGCGCTTCGAGAATCGGCATCTGTGGCGGGTAGGGGCCCTTTGTCCGACCTGGCGCTGGGTGGCCCATCACAACGTGGTCGAACATGTCCAACTGGTCGAAGCCGATGCGTTCGATTTCACGCGCTAGGCGTGTCACGCCGACCTGACCTTCACGGTAGGCGACGCTTGGGAACTCCACCGCAAGTTTCATAAGGTTGCCACGCTGGCCGGGTGACACCGGCGCCGCTGCATGTTGCGGGCGACTGGCGGGTGGTCCGGTTGGTCATTCGTGTGTGGATAGAAACAGGGGCCCGCCCTTGGCGCAACCAGATAGCCGCCGGCGCGCGGGGCGGGCGCTGGTTCGCGAGCCCCACCTGACGCAGCAGGACTCATGCTTGATCGAGCAACGATAGAGGGCAGCCGTTCCGCAGCTCAACTCGAGCGAGCGAGTGCTGGCTCGAAGAGGAGGCGCAGGAATTGAGCCTGCCAGGTAGGTCGCTCGGCGTTCGGCAAATCCGTCCTGGTGACTTCGGTCACCGTGCGACTAACGGGCACCGGCGGCGCTTGCGAGAAGCTCGCCATGATGGTCCGGACCTCAGACGGGTCGTCCGCCTGGCTTACGCGTGTGAACAGCAGGCAGGCCGCGAGCTGCGCGTCGAACTGCGAATGGAAACCGCCAAAACGTATGCCTTCACGGCTGGTGAAGAACCAGAGGTTGCTTTCAGACTCGAAACGACCTTGTCGTTTGCCGGAAAATGACAGTCCTGAGTCACCGATTCGCACGCGCGTCCTCTCCGGGCAGATTGCCCGGGTAGATTCGCGCAGATGTGAGAACCAGTGTGTGTACAGAATGTAAAAGCGTGCAAATTCGGTCACTTACAGGGATGGTGCATGTGCACCACTGCGTGCTTCGAATTGGCTTTTCCGGCGGACGTGACAGCCGCCGAGGTCGTTGGGCTCGACGTAGGTCAGTGCGTCTTGCTGGCCGCCAGTTCGAGTGCAGCGAGCGCCATCAACTTGGCCATGAGCTCTGCGAGGTCGACGGGTGTCAGGCGAACATAGGTGCCGGCGTAGGATTGGCTGAGCATGTGGTGACCCCTTTTCTGGACTCCGGCTGAAGCCGGATGAATCTTGATGAATCGGATTGGGATGCACATCCGTGTGCGGATCAGCGATGGGTTGATTGCTCAGGTCTCGCCGCTGACAAGATCAACCGGTTAAATCGGTTTGATCGGTATCGATTCAAGCATGCTCGTCAAGACGCGCAAGCCACTCAAGCCAGTTGTTTGCGCTGTCAGCCTTTGATGCGCGGGAAGTTCGGCGGCCGGCGCTGCATGAACGACTGCACCCCTTCCTTGAAGTCGTCGCGTTTGAGGCTTTCGGCCATGAGGCGGTTGCTTTCGGCCATTGCCTCACCCAGCGGCATGTTCAGGTGCCGGTAGACCTGCTGCTTCATGACCTTGAGCGAGGTCGGTGAAGCGCTGGCAGCAAGCTCGCGGACATATTGCTGGGCTTGGGAGACGCTGGTGCCTGTGTCGCACAACCGATCGGCGATGCCCAGGCGCACGGCTTCTTCGCCGTCGAACTTGCGCGCCGACCACAGCAGGTCCAATGCCCGGCTGCTGCCGATCAGGCGCGGCAGGATCCAACTTGCAGCGTGTTCCGCAATCAGCCCGCGTTGCGAGAACGCGGTAGTGAACTTGGCCTGCCGCTCCGCGAAACGGATGTCGGCAAGCAGCGCAATGCACAGGCCGAGGCCCGCGCACGCGCCGTTGATGGCGGCCAGCACTGGCTTGCGCACCGCCAACAGGTAGGTAAACGTGTCCTGAAAGTTGTCGCCCATCGCGGGATCACCCGGGCTGGCCTGCAGCAGTGTGCGCACGGCTGAACTGTTGCCACCGCTGCCGCCGGTCGACATGTCGGCCAAGGCATTCATGTCCATGCCCGCCGAGAACCCGCGCCCGGTCCCGGTGATGACGATGCCCACCACACGTTCGTCGGCTTCCGCTGCAGCCAACGCGTGCCGGAGTTCGGCCAGTGTTCGGTTGGTGAACGCGTTCAGCGCATCGGGCCGATTGAACGCAAGCGTTGCGACCGGATCGTCGACTTCGTAGATGATCTCCTCGTACATGAACGTCTCCTTGACTCAGTTGGGATATGCATTGAAAGGGCGCTGCATGAAACAGGTGTGAGTACGGCAGCCTGCTGGAAACAGTTGAGTACACGATGCGCTGGTCGAGCTTGCCGCACTACTCAGTCGTCTATTGTCGCGCGCCATGAATAAACACTCACGCGGCGAAACTCCGGACTTTCATCGAGGTCGGGGATGGTCGAAGCTTCCTGGGTCGCCAGCGTGCGCACGTTCGGGAGTGGAATAGATCGCACGCGCGAATCGGCGATCAGGATCGATGGTGCTACATGTGTAAGTTGACGTAGCAGCGGCAGGTTCGTGAAGTCATACAACACGTCGGCCATCAGCACCATGTCGAAGCGTGCGGTCGTGAGCGTAAGTTCTGCGAGTACTTCAATGTCGACGTTGTGCAGCATGGCGTTGATGGCTGTTGCGCTGCGCGCATCGGGATCGAGGTCGCACGCGGTGACACTTGCAGCACCTGCACGTGCAGCGGCGATGCCCGCAACGCCTGAGCCCGCGCCGAAATCCAATACATGTTTTCCGCGCACGTCCTCCGGGTGGTCCAGCAGCCAGCGCGCAAGTACCTGGCCACTCGCCCAGCAGAATGCCCAGTAGGCCGGCTG
>CAMAVY010000126.1 GCA_945861675.1 Klebsiella pneumoniae
ACCCAGAAGCACCGCAGGATGGTGGGCAGCCGAGCCTCTGCCCGCGTACTGACGCGTGAGTTCGCTCAGGTCCAAGCCATCAATCACCTCAACGACAAAGCGCGCCAAGTGTTCCTTTGGCAGCCACTCATCCACCGACGGCGGCAGCAGATAGTGCGTGTCTCGATCAATGTTGACGAACCGATTCATTCGCAGCCACGCTCTGTCTCGTTGCGATGATTCTCGCCAAATCAACGCGCAACGAATAGATCAATCAGGACGAAAGTCCGACAGACTCCTAGCCCTGCCCTAACCATGGACCTGATCACTGAACAACGGATCGCGCGGCGCTCGATGATCCTCGCCGCGGTCCGGCAGATGGTCGTCGACCAGGGCTACGAAGCGGTCACGGTGCGTGAACTGGCGCGCGTGTGCCGGGTCAGCGTGCCCACGCTGTACAACCAGTTCGGTGGCAAGGATCAGCTGCTGGCCGCCGCCATCGAAGAACACTTCCGCATTGCCTACGACAGTCTCGAGTTCCAGAAGGCCAAACCCGGCAGTGAACGGCTGCTGACGGTGATCGATCAGAGCGCCCGGCAGTTGTTGGAACTGTCGACCTATCACCAGCGCCTGATTGCGGCGTTCTCATCGCTCGGCTCCACTACACAGGTGCAGATGCGCGTCGCCACAGCCTTTGCCGAGGTGCTGATCGCCGAGCTCATGGTCATGCGGGCGAAGAAACAACTGGCTGCCTGGGTCGCGCCGCAGCTGCTGGCCGGGCAACTGGTGTCGGCGTGCATCGGCACAGCTGTGCAGTGGAGCGCAGGTTTCATTGGCAGCGCCAGTCTTCAGGCCGCCATGCGCTACGCCATGGGACTGGTGTTGCTGGGTGCGCTGCGCGGCCAGACACGAGCTTGGTTTTCAACCCTCGTACAGGAAGCGCAGCTGCTGCTTCCAACGGCTGCCCCCAGCGCGCTGGATCTGGCAGTCGTTCCGGTCAACGTTCAACGGTCTTCAAACAGGAGTAACCAGCCATGGCACAGCCATTTCCAAAACACGAACACCTGATGGGTGGATACGAGCCGCTGCGGATGGAGTGCGATGCACCCGATCTGGTGATCGAAGGTGAAGTGCCCGCAGCGCTGAACGGCGTGTTCATGCGCAATGGCCCCAACCCGCAGTACGCGCCACGCGGTGAATACCATCTGTTCGCTGGCGACGGCATGTTGCACGGCTTCTACATTGCCGATGGCAAGGTGGCCTACAAGAACCGCTGGGTGCAGACCATCAAGTGGCGCAAGGAGCGTGAAGCCGGGCGCGCCTTGTTCAGCGGCATGAACCCGATGGACGCAGACCCCAGCGTGCTGGGCATGCCCACCGATGGTCTTGCCAGCACCAACGTGCTGTGGCACGGCAACAAGCTGCTTGCGCTCGAAGAGGCGCATGCGCCGTTCGAACTGGACGTGCACACGTTGGCATCCATTGGCCCACATACCTTTGGCGGCAAGCTGGTGGGCCCGATGACGGCGCACCCTAAGATCGATCCGGAAACCGGCGAGATGTTGTTCTTCGGTTACAACGCCGACGGCATGCTGTCTGAACACATGTCGTTCCATGTGGTGGACAAGGCCGGCAACCTCACGCGCTCAGAGACCTTCAAGGCACCCTATGCCGCGATGGTGCATGACTTCCTGGTCACGCGCGATCACGTGCTGTTTCCCATCATGCCGCTGACAGGTTCGATGGAGCGCGCCATGCGCGGTGCGCCGCCGTACGCGTGGGAGCCCGAGAAAGGTGTGTTCATCGGCATCATGCCGCGCTCGGGTACCGTGGCGGACATCCGTTGGTTCCAGGGTGATCCGGCTTTCATGTTCCATCCGATGAACGCGCACACCGATGGCAACATCATCACCTGCGAAGTGTGCGAGTTCGAGGAGGCGCCGCTGTTCCCGCTGCCGGATGGCACGCCGGGCAACCCTGCCAAGGCGATCCCACGGCTGACGCGCTGGACCTTCGATCTGGCGGCCAACACCAACACCTACAAAACCGAGCGCCTGCACGACATCGCCTGCGAATTCCCGCGGCTCGACGAGCGTCGCGCAGGGCTCAGCTATCGCTATGGCTACATGGCGTGCGACACGAATCCTGCGTTGCGCGTTGGCGGTTTCAATGCAATCGGCGCGATGGACCACAAGACCGGCAACCTGAGCCTTTACGACGTGGGTGCCGCATGTGCAACCAACGAGCCCATCTTTGTGCCGCGCACGCCAACCAGCGCGGAAGGCGACGGTTTTCTGCTGGCGAATGTGTACGACGCGAATCGTCGTGCAAGCCATCTCGTCATTCTGGATGCGCAGAACGTTGCTGCCGGGCCGCTGGCGAAGGCCTATCTGGATCACCGTGTCCCTTATGGTTTTCACGGCAATTGGGTGCAGTTCTGACGTCGGTTACGTCGACTGTCGAAACATGATTGAACGCAGATGTGTGGCAATGGCGACGTGACCGTTGCCACCAATCCAGGAACTCAGACGTGGTAACAAACAAGAAGATCGTGCTGAAACAGAAGCCGGCGCACCTGCCGACACTCGACTGTTTCGAGCTGCAGGAAGAACAGATCGACACGCCCGCGCCGGGGCAGGTGCTGATCAAGGTCGAGCACATCTCAATCGATGCATGGATCACAACCATGCTCGGCGCCGGCAGTCTGCATGGCGCATTGCCGCTGGGTGCAACGATTCCCGGGCTTGGCGTGGGCCGC
Organism: Klebsiella pneumoniae; assembly: GCA_945861675.1. Taxonomy (GTDB): domain Bacteria; phylum Pseudomonadota; class Gammaproteobacteria; order Pseudomonadales; family Azotimanducaceae; genus CAMAVY01. The sequence continues at coordinate 2,738 of CAMAVY010000126.1, forward strand.
GTGCTCGCGAGTGCAGACCCTGCATTGCAACAAGGCGATGCGGTGTTCGGCCCGATGGGCGCCCAATCACATCTGTTGGCGCCGGCAGGGATGTTGCGCAAGCTCGACGTCAGTCGAATCCCGGCGCGCAGCTATGTGGGCGTGCTGGGGCTGACGACCGGCATCACGGCGTACGTTGGGCTGATTAACGTGGGTGCCCTGCTCGCGTCAGACACTGTGGTGGTGTCAGCGGCGGCAGGCGCAACCGGATCGGTGGCGTGCGAAGTTGCGCGCATCCGCGGCGCGCGCGTGATTGGCATTGCCGGCGGTCCGGAAAAGGTGCGCTATCTGGAGGATGAGCTCGGCATCGCCGCAGGCATCGACTACAAGAACGAAGACGTAGCCAAGCGCTTGGCAGAACTCGCACCGCAAGGTGTGAATCTGTTCTTCGACAACGTGGGCGGCGACATTCTCGATGCCGTGCTGGAGAACATCGCGGCTGAGGCGCGCGTCGTGATCTGCGGCGCCATTTCCCAGTATCCGCGGCTGGACAACGTCACCGGCCCTGCGCGCTATCTGCGCCTTGCTGAGCGCAATGCCAGCATGCGCGGCTTCACGGTCGACTATTGGTCGAAGGCACATCCGCAGGCGGAAGCAGAAATGAGTGCCTGGTTGACTGAAGGCAAGTTCAAGCTGCGCGAGGAAGTGCTGGATGGCATCGAGCGGTTTCCGGAAGCGATGCTGCTGCTGTACACGGGGCATGTTGGCAAGTTGATGGTGGCGCCCTGATCGGGCATGATGGCGGGTGCGCCAGACGCACTCGTTGTCGCTGCGCAGTCAACGGCGACATACTCCGGCAGCATGCGCGTCGATAGACCTCGCTTCCGCGACCGGCTGGCACGACGGCGAAATGTTCTCCAGTCAGCGGAGGTGCCATCAACATGTTGATTTCCGACTACGGTGCCGCGCCAGACACAGACGAAGTCGTGACGTCGCTGAACGAACTCGGCCTGTTCCGCCACGTTGTGGAACTCGAGGCCTACGGCATGACCGTGGTGCCACCTGAGTCGATGCGTTCAAGCCAGGGCTTCATCGACCGTCTGCGCGACGCCATCATCAAAGCCTGCGAAGCCCGAAATGGCATCAACATCGGCGACCACCGTACTGCCACCCCGCCACGCGGCGCAGTGTTTCGCAATTCATGGGACCTGCTCGAAGAAGACGAGGTGTTCGTCGAGGCCGCCATCAATCCTGTGGTGCTGGCGCTGGTGCGCTGGTTGTGCGGCAGGAGCGCGGTGTTCTCCGGGCAGACCTGGATCATCAAAGGACCGGGCGCCGACGGTATTGGTCTGCACAGCGATTCGCATGGCTTGCCGCCAGGCTCGGGCACCATTGCGCATATGTGCAACGCATCCTGGATCTGTACGGACTACAACAGTGCCGACGATGGGCCGACCGTGTTCGTGCCCGGCAGCCATAAGTACGGCCGCGCTACGTTGCCGCATGAGTCGAAACTCGAGAACACTGGGTTCAAGTCGTTTCCACTTATTGCCAAGGCGGGTTCGCTTGCCATCTGGAACGGCGCGACCTGGCATGCATCGGTTGCGCGGACAAACCCCGGTCTGCGCGTGACGCTGGTGCAGAACTACATGCGCAGCTACATGCGCGTGCAACACAACTACGAATCCACGTCGCCACAGTTGCTGGCCAAGTACCCCGAACTCGCGCGTGTGATCGGCAAGGCGCTGTATCCCTACGACGACAGCCAGAACCCCGACCCTGCACGCATCGCACCGATGATGAAAACGGGCTCGAGTCCGTTTGCGTAGCGATGTGCGTAGGGAAGGCAAGTAGCCGCGCGACTGGGTTGTTCGATCAAGGGCGCGGGCGCAGAGTCGCGGCCACGCTACTTGAGCACCTGCCATGAGCTCCGCTGACCCGTACACGCCGTTTTCCATTTTCATGCCGCCAGCAGGCGCAGGCCGAGCCGTACCGCGCGCGTTCGTGGCACCGCACCGTTATGTCCAGGGCCCCGGTGTGCTGCAGGATGTTGGACGCTACTTGTCCATCGCACCGATCAAGCGCGTGGCCGTCCTCATGTCCGCGCGTGTCGCACGCAATGAAGGACTGACGCTGGACGCCAGTCTGCGCGCCGCAGGTATCTCGTCGGTGCCGTGCCACTTCGATGGCGAGGCATCGTTGACAGAGATCGAGCGCCACGTAGCTTCGCTGCGTGCTGAAAAAGTGGATTGCCTCATTGCGCTCGGCGGTGGCAAGTGTGTGGATGCCGGCAAGGCCATTGCGCATCGTGTGGGCGTGTCAGTGGTCATTGTGCCGACGCTGGCATCGAACGATGCGCCGTGTTCGGCGTTGTCGGTGCTGTACACGCCAACGGGCGTGTACGACGCCGTCGAGTTCTACCCGCTGAGCCCGCTGTTCGTAATCGTCGATACGGAAGTCGTGGCGGCGGCACCGGAGCGCTACCTCGTGTCCGGCATGGGCGATGCCATGGCGACCTGGTACGAAGCGCGCGCGTGCCAGCAGAACCCGGCAAGCTTGAATGGCGCGGGTGCGGGCCAGACGATTGCGGCATGTGCCATCGGTGAGGCGTGCGCGCATACGCTGTTTGCACACGGCATTCCTGCAGCGGCAGCGGTGCTGGCGAAACGCGTCGATGCCTCGCTCGAAGCGGTGGTCGAAGCAAACACCCTGTTGAGTGGCCTGGGCTTCGAGAGTGGCGGTGTGGCCGTGGCCCACGGCATCGCCCAGAGCTACACCGCTGTGCCGCAGGTGCACGCGCACTATCTGCATGGCGAAGAAGTGGCAATGGGCACGCTTGCGCAGCTGATGCTCGAACAGCAGCCCGATGAAGCACGACGCGTAGCCACGTTCTTTGCGGCGGTGGGGCTACCGATTCAGCTCGGGCAGATTTCCCTGCATGCGGGCGAGCATGCCGCACTCGACACGCTTGTGGACGGCACCATGGCGTGGCCCTACACAACCAACATGCCCATGCCGGTGACGGCCGACATGGTGCGCAAGGCAATTGTCGAAGCAGATGTGCTCGGGCGAACCGTGCAGCAGAGCGCGGGCGATGTTGCCTATCGGCGGCTGCACGCGGGCTAGTTGCGCAACGATCGACCCGCTTGCCCGGTGGATGCGCAGATGGCCTGCCGGCTGCGGCAGGTCAGCCTGGCAGCGCGGCCATCTGGCTCTGCAGGGTGGCGGAGTCGAAATACTCGTGCCACACCGTGATCAAACCGTCGTGCACTTCGAACACCGCGTTCACGGGCAGTTCGACCCAGCGGTTGCCGATGCGATGGCGGTCGAGGCGCTCGATGAACACGACCGGCCCGTTGGCGACCTCGCGCTTGAGGATGAACACGTTTTCCGCGATGGGTGTTGAGAACGGTCCGAGGACGGCGCGCACGCCCGCGGGGCCGTACGCGGTCCCAGTGGGTGCGGGGTTGGTGTATTCACAGTTTTCGGCCACGTAACCCACAGCCCCGTCCATGTCCATTTTCTCCATCGCCGAAAGGAATGCCTTGACGATCTCAAGGGGCGAATGCGTGGTGCTCATACTGACCTCGTGGATGCTGTTGGGTAATCAATCGCGGCGTCAGCTTCGTTGAGTTCCGTCGTGCCCGCGATTACCCAGCAGATAGTTGTCGTCAGTGCTGAGGAAGACGGGTGCCTGGCCCCGCTCTCGCGTCGAATCGGTTGTACGGGTGCAGACCAGAGGACTAGCTTCGGAACGCTTGATCGAAAACCGTATGGGAGGGGGAGTTTGTATGAGCGACATTGAAAACAAACGAGAGCGTTCACGCCGTGGTGTGCTGTTGGGCGCGGCCGGCATTGCCGGTGCCGCAGAGTTGATCGGTTCTGCGCAGACCGCCAGTGCCGATGACGACAATCGATTCATCGATGAACTCAAAGTGCGCGAGCTGGCCACGCTGTATGCACTCGGGACCGATGCCATCGGCAGAAGCGACAAGGCTGCGGGCATCGCCATCTACCACCGCACGTTCACCAGCAACGCCAGGATCATGGTGAAGAATGCGCCGGGCACGTTGAGCATCGGCCCCGAGGCTTGGGCGGATTTCGTCGAGAGTGTGTTCCGCAGGAGTAACTACGATCGCACGCAGCATCTCATGGGCACGGTCCATGCGGTCGTCAAAGGCAACAGGGCGACCATGTCGTCGTACCTGACCTCCGCGCACCACGTGGCCGACAACAGCTCGGTGCTGGTCGTGCTCGGCACCTACAACGACGTTGCCGTGCGCGTGCGTGGCGAGTGGCGCATTGCCGAGCGCACGCTGGACGTCATGACGTCGTGGAACGAGAAGCCGAACTGAGTCGCGTGGGTACGCACCAGTCCGGCATCCCGGTACGCCCGCACGCAAATGCGTGCGGGCGTACCAGGCCAGCGTAACAGCGCGCCCGGCAGGAAACCCACACACCATACCTGGCACAGGCGTGCCAGCAGCAGACGTGGGAGGTGTGCCATGCGGACCCGGCGCTGGCAGCGCATTTGGATGGCGCTGTTGATTGCGTGCTGCGCACAGCAGCTCGGGCTTGCAGCACCTGCTGTGCCACCGCCGCCATCGATTCGCCATTTGAGGTTGTGTGACGCGTCCGCCGCCGTGGCGCTCGACATCGATCGCGTGGTTGTTGCGGACGACGAGCGCAACTCGCAAGGCGAGGAACAGAAGCGACGCCGGCGTTAGTTTGCGACCGACATTGCCATGGCAGGTCAGTAGTCACTGGTGCCAGCAGGCAGCGCCTGTACGAATCTGTTGGCCGATCTGGTCCGCGCACCGAACCTGGCGGCCTGCGACCTCAAGCGTGCCGCGCAGCTGGCACCCGAAGCACCCGGCGGATTGAACATCGAAGGGCTGGCCGCAACACCGACTGGCGCACTGCTGATGGGTCTCAGGAGTCCGCTTTATCGTGGTCGTGCGCTGCTGGTGCCGCTGCTGAACCCGGATGACCTGCTGCGCGGCAAGCCGGCGCAAATCGGCGTCCCTGTTGAGCTTGATCTGGGCGGTCGCGGCATTCGCAGCATCGAGCGCGTCGGTGCGCCCTACGTCATCGTGGCGGGCCCGACGGCCGACAGTGGACGCTTCGCAGTGTTCAACTGGTCGGGGCGTGCCGCGGATCGTTCCATCGCGATGGCAGGGATCGAGTTCGGCGACGAACATCCTGAAGCGTTGTTTGCCCTCGCAAACAACGCCCAGCTGTATTCCCTCAGCAATGATGGTGGTCGCATCATCATCGGCGGCGCGCGCTGCAAGGACTTGCCCGCTGGCCAGCAGTTTTTTCGCGCACGGCGGTTGCGCTGACTCTCCACATTTGATCACACGAGATCCACATGGCTACATTCATCCTCGTTCACGGCGCCTGGCACGGCGGTTGGTGCTGGTACAAGGTGGTCGCACGGCTTGAGGCCGCCGGGCATCGTGTGCTTGCGCCGGATCTGCAGAGTCTGGGTCGCGACAAGACACCTGTGCTGGGTGTGACGCTTGCAGACTGGGTCGACCAGATTACGGCACTCGTCGAAGCCGAAACGGAACCCTGCGTGCTCGTTGGTCATAGCCGTGGCGGCATCGTGATCAGTGAAGTGGCCGAACGCGTGCCGGCGAAGGTGCGGCGGCTGGTGTATCTCGCTGCATTCATGCTGAACAGCGGCCAATCCATCATGCAGGTGATGGGTGCGGGCGCGCGCTCCAAACTCACCGTCAACATTCTCTTCGATCAGGCGACGGTGAGTTCAACGGTGCGACCAGAGGCTATAGCGCCTGCCTTCTATCACCAATGCAGCGCCGACGATGTTGCGCTGGCGCGGCTGCTGTTGTTGCCGGAAGCAGGCGCTGCGACGGGCACACCGGTGCAGATCACGGAAGCATCCTTCGGGCGGGTGCCGCGCACGTACATCGAGTGCGTGCAGGACCAGGCCGTGGATATCAGCCTGCAGCGCAACATGATCGCAGCGCTGCCGGGCACGGATGTGCTCAGCCTGGACACGGACCACTCGCCGTTCTTCAGTGCGCCAGATGCACTGTGTGCGCATCTGGCGGCGCTCGTCTGAGCTGTTGGCGTTCGAAGTTGGTGTTGCTCAGCTCTTCTGCTGTTGCTGTTGCGCGCGCATCTTGCGCATCCAGCTCCAGCCTTCGGTTGCCTTGCTCATGTCGAGCAATTGCGCTTTTCTGGCGAGCAGGTCTTCGTAGGTAACGTCTACGCCGAGTTCAACGTCTTCGTTGTTGAAGATGCCGACACACGAGAAACGTCCATTGCCGGCCTGAATGGTCTTGCCGGTGGGTGCGTCTTCCGAACACATCAGCAGCACTGCCGGTGTGACGAGGCGCGGATGGCGCGTCGGATCAGGGTTATCCAGGTCTTCGTTGCGGCCGGGAATCGTGTTGATCAAGCGTGTGGCCGCGCCAGGCGAAAGCGTGTTCACGCGAATGTTCTTCGCCACGCCCTCCTTCTCCAGCACATTCATGAGCCCGAGCATGCCCATCTTGGCAGCGCCGTAGTTGGCCTGACCGAAGTTGCCGAAGATGCCCGAGCTTGAACTTGTGAAGACAATGCGGCCGTAGTTCTGCGCGTACATGATCGGCCACGCAGCGTGCGTGACATAGGCCGTGCCGTTCAGGTGCACATTCATCACGATGTCCCAGTCGTCCAGGGTCATGTTCTTGAACGTCTTGTCGCGCAGGATGCCGGCGTTGTTGACCAGGATGTGTACGGTGCCGAAGGCCTTCACTGCATCGTCGATGATCGACTTGGCGCCTTCGCGCGATGACACGGAGGCCTTGTTCGCCACCGCCTCGCCGCCTGCTGCGCGGATCTCTGCCACAACCTGATCGGCGGCGTCGCCAGCGCCGGTGCCGTCACCTTTGCCGCCCAGGTCGTTCACGACCACCTTGGCGCCGCGCCGCGCGAATTCGAGTGCGTGGGACTTGCCGAGCCCGTTGCCCGCACCGGTGATAACTACGACTTTGTCTTTGAACTCACTCATCTGACGTTCCTCTTACTGGGTTTGCTGGCTGTTGGGAATACCGCTGGAAAATGGCTCGCGTGCATGAACGCGGTAGACCGCCGAGTTTGCCTTGTAATGCCCCTACTGCGGCAGGGGGAGTGCGCCCGTGATTGACCTCAGAAGTTGTCGCCCAGGATGAATCGCAGCGATGTCAGGGCTTCGCGCACCAGGGCGGCATCCTCGATGTCCGTGCCGTAGGCTGCGAGGGCGATGCCGTGCCAGGTGGCGCGGGCGTGCGCCGCGGACCACCGGGCCGGCTCAACCGGCCCGTAGATTTCGCGGAACGCCGCGTGTGCCGCGACCGGCAACAACGCATGTACGGCAGCGAGATCTGTGCCGGGATCGCCGATGTGCACGTCGCCCCAGTCGATCACGCCGCAGATGGCGCCGGCCGCGTCGACCAGAATCTGGCCCGCATGCAGATCGCCGTGGATCAACTGCGTCGCGGTGGGCGCGTAGGGCGCCGCAGCCGCCAGCGCCGCATCGACGGGTGCGCGGGATGCAATGACGCCGCGCTCAACAAGCGTATCGAGGCGCGCACGCGTGACTGCTGCGCGACGCGCGCTGTCAAGCCGGGCGATCTCGTCGAGTGGTACAGCGCACTGCTGCGCAAACTCAAGCGGCAGGCTGTGCAGTGCACGCAGGAAATGCGCAAGCGGTGCCGCAAGCGCAGTGCGCGCCGCATTGTCGAGTTGCGCGCGCGCTGCAATGTTGCCCCGCAGTAGTGTGTAGCCGAGGAATGGCCAGGGATAATTCTCGCCCGGCACGCCGGCGAATTGCGGCACCGGGATTGGCAGCGGCAGTTGCGGCGCGAGCTGTGGCAGCAGTCGCGCTTCACTGGCAATGAATGGCACGGCGACTTCACGGCGTGGGAAGCGGAACGCCCAGCGACCATTGACGGCAAAGACCACGTTGTCCCAGCCTTCACCCAGCGGCGTCACCGTAGCCGGTGCAAGTGCCGGAAACTGCGCTTCGATCAGGCGTTTTGCCTGCGCGAGATCGATGCCGTGTTCTGCGTGCCACAACTGCGCCACGTTCTGTCTGTTGCCTCGAATGCACTGAGTGCTGAGCGTCGCGCGGCAGTTCGTTGTTTGCCAACGGCCCGGCTGGAGGCATGCTGAGGGCTCGACGCGCCCTCTCCTGCGGGTTAGGAGTGCAGACCTCAATACCGCCAGGCCGCAGACCATGTCAAACCGCGCGCGCGCCATCGACTCGCTGGTCAACTCATCGTTCCTCGACGGCAATGACGCGGGCGCGTTGGCGCATGTCTTCAAGGACCTGCAGGCCCGACCGCAGATCGACAGTCTCGAACAGCTCCTGACGTTGCTCGATGCGGCAGGTATTGGCGCCTGCGTGTTGTCGATCATGCAAAGCGACCACGCGGACTGGGTCGGTCGCGCGCACGCGCTTTACCCGCGTCGCATCCTGCCGGCGATGATCGTGAATCCACTGAACGGCTTCGCGGAGGTGTGTCGGGTCGTCGACTACTACGAACGCTTTGGCGTGCGCTGCCTGCGCATTCCGCCATTTCGTTACAGCCTGCCACCCACCGACCGTGTGTACTGGCCGTTCTATGTGAAGGCGCTGGAACTGGACATTGCCGTGAGCATGAACGTAGGCATGCCGGGCCCGCGCCGGCCGGGTTGGGTCCAGAACCCCATGTACATGGATGAAGTTGCGTTTCACTTCCCGCAGCTGCGGATGGTCATGACGCACTGCGGCCAGCCCTGGATCGACGAAGCGATCTCGACGCTCTCGCACTGGGACAATGTGTTCATGAGTTGCTGCGCCGTTGCACCGAAGTACTGGCCGGTGAACTTCGTGCAGTTCATCAACACACGCGGCCGCGACAAGATGATGTTTGGCACGGAGTACCCGACGATCGATTGGCTGCGCGGGCGGGCGGAGATCGACGAACTCGGGCTTCGTGCCGAGGTGCACGACGCATTCTTTGCCGACAACGCGCGGCGCGCCTACGCCTTGGACGCGGACACGAGTACGCTGGGTTAGCGCTTTCTGCAGGGTGCGTGGTACCGCAGGCGCTCGGCGAACGGGCGGCGGGGTTTCGCAGTTGGTTTGCCGATCAGCGGGTCGAAGCATTGGCGGGGGAACAACGGTGCAAGACGGAATGCCCGATAGCGCAGCAGGGCAGCGGGTCGCTGCCGCTGCGGCGTCCAGTGCAACTTCAACGATCAACGATGCGACCCGCGAACCATTGAACGCTGCCGCAACCGAGCGCGCACCAGAGTTTGGTCTCCGCTACAGCTACTACGCGCTGGCCATGCTGTTCGGCGTCACCGTGTTGAACCTCACAGACCGCAGCGTCGTCAATCTGTTGCTCGTGCCGATTGGCAAGGACCTTGAGCTGAAGGACTGGCAATTGGGTCTCTTCGCGGGGCCCGCGTTTGCGATCTGTTACGCGCTGGTGCAGATACCCATCGCCCGCCTTGCGGACCAACGCCGTCGCGCGCCGCTCATTGCGCTGGCGCTGGCGTTCTGGAGCAGCATGACCATGCTGCAGGCCGCAGCCGTGGGTTTCATCTCGCTTGCGCTGGCGCGCGCCGGCGTTGCGATGGGCGAGGCCGGCAGCGGCCCCGCATCGCACTCCATGGTGTCCGATCTGTTCCCCGCGCGACTGCGCACCCGCGCCTTTGCCGTATTGATGTTCGGCGCGCCGCTCGGCACTGCGCTTGGCGCATTCATCGGCGGTTGGGGGCGTGAATGGTTGGGTTGGCACGCGACACTGTTGTTTGTGGGCATGCCCGGGCTGGTGCTTGCCGTTGCGGTGTGGCTGACGGTGCGCGAGCCCACGCGCGGTTACTGGCAGGCGCGCGTGACTACTCAGGATGCATCGCTCATGGACACGGTGCGCTTTCTGTTGCGGCTGCCCGCATTCCGCCATGTGCTGTTCGGCTATTCCGTCTGGCAGATCGTTGCCAGCGCCAGCAGTTTCGATGCGGTGTATCTCGAACGCAGTTTCGCGCTGTCGCCCTCGGAGATCGGCTCGTGGCTCGGTGCCGCTGGACTGCTGGCTGCAGTCGGCTACTACACCGGTGGTTGGTTGTCGGACCGTCTGAGCCTGCGCAATCCGGCCTGGTCCATGCGCCTGCTGACCATATTTCTGCTGCTGCACCTCTGCGTGTCCATTGCCTACTACCTTGCTGACAGTCGCGCGATGGTGATTGGCTTGATGTTCGTGCATCCGTTCCTGCCGGCCACGCTGCCGCTGGTCATCGCCAATGTGCAGAACCTGGCGCCGGCGCAGATGCGTGCGCGCGCAGGCGCGCTGCTGCTTACGATATCCACGTTGATCGGTATGAGCATCGGTGCGCCGCTGGCGGGCGCAATTTCAGATGCAACGCGTGCGAGCCTGGGTCAGGAGTCCATCCGCTATGCGCTGTTGGGCATCGTCACCGTGGGATGGCTGTGGGCGGCCCTGCACTATTGGCTGGGTTCACGCACGTTGGCGCGCGACCTGGAGGCGAAGGAACGTGCTGACTGAAACGTGCTGAGTGAAACTTGCTGACTGAAACTTGCTGACTAAAACATGGTGCGTTGCCCAGAGGCGTAACGCGACGTCAGTGCCCCCAGTGTTCGCCGAAGCGTTCTTTCAACAGCTGCGGCACCGGGGTGTCTGCGGCCGTCATAACATCGCCTGAACGCAATGCATACGCCTGCGGCGCATCGACACCGCGTGGGAGGTGGCCTTGTTCGAGCATCGTTGCCGCACCCAGCAGCAGCCGTCGCAAGCGCACGATGCCCAGGTCGGTCTGCCCGAGCAACTCGCGCGTGCGGTCTGCGATGAGCCCCTGGCTGTCGGATATGGCAGCGTCCTGTTCAGAGATGCCGCTGATGCCCGTGAAGTTCGAATGGCGCTGCATGTCGCGATCGAGCAAGTAGTCGTTGTCGCGATTGCGCAACGGCACGTAGTGCTCGTCCACTGCGGCAAAGATGCCACTGCCCTGCGCGAAGCGCGTGCGTTCCGCATCGGTCAGCGGCCGCTGTGGATTCCATGCATAGCAGTAGATCCAGCAGGACGTGTCGTCGATCGGCACCCAGGTATTGCCAAGCTGGTTGTCGCCGGGCCAGCTGCC
>CAMAVY010000127.1 GCA_945861675.1 Klebsiella pneumoniae
CGATCAGCGGCTGACACAATCCCGACGTCGCCTTCGAGCCAAACCAGCGGGTCATCGCGATCTCGTTCCTGCGACATGCCAAGCGAGATCAAAGCGTAGGGACGAGCCGCTGCGCTGTCAAGCAAAAAAAGGGGGCGAGTAGTTACTTCGAAGGTAACTCCAAGTACACCTTCTACTTCGGCATCGACAACGTGGGTAACAAGAAGCCGCCTCTGATTGATCAGAACCGTGCCTCCAACATCACGGGTACAGAGACGGCTGCCGAGAGTTACGACACCTTCGGTCGCAACTACTACGCGGGGCTGGACTTCAGCTTCTGAGCATCTTGATGAGCAGATAGCTGCGCGCAGGATCCAGGCGCAGCGAGGAAAACGGCGGGCACAACCCGCCGTTTTTTTGCGCTGCGCGCGGCCCGCGTCTTTCTCGCAACGAGAACGCTTGTCGTGCGCCCAGCCCGGCTCTACCTTACCGGCCGCACTGACGTCGGTTCGGACGGAAGTGACACAGGAGAACGCGAGCATGCGGTTCGTGGGCAGCCACATCCTCACCACCGATCAATTCGACCGCGATGCCATCCAACGCATCTTCACCGTCGCGGATGCGATGGAGCCGTTCGCGTCACGCAAGCAGGTCACGCGCGTACTTGAAGGCGCCATCCTGTCGAACATGTTCTTCGAGCCCAGCACGCGTACCCGCGTGAGCTTCGGCAGTGCGTTCAATCTGCTCGGCGGCGAAGTTCGAGAAACGACGGAGATCAAGGCTTCATCGCTGGCCAAAGGCGAGTCGCTGTACGACACGGCACGCGTGTTGTCCGGCTACAGCGACGTGATTGTCATGCGGCACCCGCAGGCAGGTTCGGTAGCCGAGTTCGCGTCCGCAAGCCGCGTCCCTGTCATCAACGGTGGCGACGGTCCGAACGAACACCCCAGCCAGGCGCTGCTGGACCTGTACACAATCCACAAGGAGACGGCTGGCCAGGGGCGCAGTATCGACGGTCTGCGCATCGCTCTCGTGGGCGATCTGAAGTACGGCCGCGCCGCGCATTCGCTGTGCAAGTTGCTGTCCGTGTTTGCCGGCATCAGCTTCAACCTGGTCTCGCCCTACGGCCTTGGCATGCCGGACGAGATTGTCGAGGTGCTTCGTCAGCGTGGCCACGCTGTCAGCGTCACCGACACACTGGAGGTGGGCATTCAAGGCGTCGACATTCTGTACGTCACACGCACCCAGGAAGAGCGCTTTCCCAGCCAGGAAGAAGCGGATCGGTATCGCGGTTTGTTTCGGCTGAATCAGGCCATCTACACGCAGTTCTGCGAGCCCAACACCGTGATCATGCATCCGCTGCCGCGCGACTCCCGAGCGGAAGCCAGCGAACTGGACAACGACCTCAACGAGAACCCCAACCTCGCCATCTTTCGCCAGACCGACAATGGCGTGGTGGTGCGCATGGCGCTGTTCGCGCTGGTGCTCGATGTGGCCGAACAGGTCAGCGTTCATGCACGCCCTGTGAACTGGTACACAGGCAGCCGCAACCTGCGCTGACTGGCCGTGCTCGTTGCTTGACTTCGCGAAGTCCTGGTCTCTTCTGAAAACATCACTTCAGAAAGGACCGCTCATGCGTTCACGGCTCGCCGCTGCTCAGCTACTCAGATCGATGCTGCTCGGATCAATGGCGTCGGTGTGCATTGCTGCCCCCGCCGCCCTGGCCGACGGGCTTGATGCGGCGTCGGACAGCTCAGGCGACTGGGACGTTGGTGCAAAGGCATCAACGCTGGGCGTTGGCATTGAAGTCCGTCGTAGCTTCGGCGAGAGCTTTGCCTTGCGCGCTGTCGTCAACAGCTACAGCTATGGCGTGAATGAGGACGTTGACGACGTTGAATACGACGGCGACCTTGACCTGCAATCTGCTGGATTAATTGCCGATTGGCACCCGGCTGGAAACAGCTTTCGGGTGTCCGCCGGACTGTTGTTCAACAGCAACGAACTGAAGGTGGACGCCAAGCCCAGCGGCGGCACTTTTGAATTCGACGGCCAGACCTACACCGCTGCCGAAATCGGCACGGCCCAGGGCGAAGCTGACTTCAACACGTTGTCCCCCTATCTGGGCATTGGCTTCGGCCGCGACTTCGGAAGCGACGCGCAATTCGGCGTCTCGCTGGACGTGGGTGTGTTGTTCCAGGGCGAGCCGAAGTTCAATCTGGACGTGACCTGCGGCGCAGCTGTGCCTGCGCTGCGCTGCAACCAGCTGGTCGACGACGTGGAAGCAGAGCGCAGGCAGTTTGAAGACGATGCCAAGAAACTGGCTTTCTATCCGGTCCTGTCATTGGGCTTCACGGTACGCCTTGGCGGCGATTGAGCCGCGGCGCGGGCCAGCAATTCAGGAGACGTGAACGAACAAGGGGGCAGCTAGACCCAACTGGGCCCCTTGTTCGTTTTGTGCTGAGCGCGCGGCGAACAGCCCGCGCGCCCGGGGCACCTCGCTGCTAAAGCAGCTTCTCGAACGCGGGCACCGCGGTGAACAGATCCGCCACGAGACCGTAGTCAGCCACCTGGAAGATCGGCGCATCGCCGTCCTTGTTGATGGCCACGATGACCTTCGAGTCCTTCATCCCTGCCAGATGCTGGATCGCGCCGGAAATGCCGATAGCGATATAGAGCTCAGGCGCCACGATCTTGCCGGTCTGCCCCACCTGCATGTCGTTGGTTACGAAGCCTGCGTCTACCGCAGCGCGCGACGCGCCCACTGCTGCACCAAGCTTGTCAGCAATGCCATCCAGCAGTTTGAAGTTGTCGCCGTTCTGCATGCCGCGACCGCCAGAGATCACGACGCGTGCCGCCGTGAGTTCCGGACGATCACGTTCCGGAATCTCGTCCTTGACGAACGCTGAGCTCGCGCTGCTGTGCACGCTGCCGACGCTCTCGGTGCTCGCGCTGCCGCCTTCGGCCGCAACCGGATCGAATGCCGTGCCGCGCACCGTGGCGACTTTGATGGCGTCTTTCGAGCGCACGGTGGCAATGGCGTTACCCGCATAGAACGGCCGCTGGAACGTGTCCGGGCTGTCTACCGCAATGATGTCGGACAGCATCGATACATCCAGCACGGCCGAAGCACGTGGCAGCACGTTCTTGCCGTAGGTCGTGCTGGCAGCCAGCACATGTGTGTAGCCCTTCGCGAGTTCGACGACCAGCGGTGCAACGTTTTCAGCAAGGCCGTTCCCGTACGCAGGCGCGTCGGCGACGAGCACCTTGGCAACGCCGTCGCATTTTGCTGCAGCGGCGGCAGCGCCTGCGCAGTTCGAGCCGGCGATCAGCACGTGAATGTCGCCGCCAATGGCCTTGGCAGCTGCGATCACGCTGCGCGTGACCTGCTTGAGGGTGGCGTTGTCGTGATCAGCCAGGACCAGAGTGCTCATGAAATCACCTTCGCTTCGTTACGCAGTTTCTCGACCAGTTCTTCGACCGTCTTCACGATCACGCCAGCCTTGCGCTCTGGCGGCGGCGCGACCTTCAGCGTCTCGAGACGTGCACTGACGTCAACGCCCAGATCCTGCGGCGTGACCACGTCCATCTGCTTCTTCTTGGCCTTCATGATGTTCGGCAGCGAGGCATAACGCGGCTCATTCAAGCGCAGGTCAGTCGAAATGACGGCGGGCAGCGTCAGGCTCACGGTCTGCAGGCCGCCGTCGACCTCACGAACCACCTGCGCTTTGCCACCCTCCACGGTGAGGATTGAAGCAAACGTGCCCTGCGGCAGACCGGCCAGACCGGCCAGCATGGGCGCTGTCTGACAGTTGTCACCGTCGATGGACTGCTTGCCCAACAGGACCAGCCCAGGTTGTTCTTTGTCGTAGATCGCCTTCAGCAGCTTGGCGATCGCAAGCGGTTCAAGATCTGTATCGACCTGCACGAGGATGGCGCGATCGGCACCGAGCGCCAGCGCAGTGCGCAGCTGTTCCTGGCAGGCAGCAGCGCCCACGCTCACAGCAATGATCTCGGTAACAACGCCCTTCTCTTTCAGGCGAACCGCCTCTTCAACGGCAATTTCGCAGAACGGGTTGATGGCCATCTTGACGTTGGCCAACTCGACGCCGGTCTGGTCCGACTTCACGCGGACTTTGACGTTGGCATCCACCACTCTCTTGATCGGGACAAGTACCTTCATGTGTTTCTCTATCTCTGGCACGAATTTCTGGCACGAATTTCCGGCACGAATGGCCTGCGCAACAGCACAGCCCAGGCGACACGGGCACAACTGAATTCAGCGCGGTGCGGTTCGACCACGCATGTACGTAAACACTAGCGAAGCGAAGGATTTTCGCGGGCCAGCGCACGTCAGGTCAAGGCAAACCAGCGCACGCCCAGGCAAACGCAACGCGAGCCCTGACAAATGAGCGGGTCAGCACTCGGGTCGGCACGCTGAAGTACAGCGCCCGACAAACGGAATTCATGCTGCGCGACGCCCAGTCGCGCCAGCCGCGCCGATATACTCACGCCCGTTCCGCGACGCAATCCTGCGCGCGACCTGCCGCAGCTCGTAGCAGCTACCCGCTACTCGAGACAACGCCCTAACCAAACACCAAGAGGATGCCCTTCGCGTGTCTACCGATTCATCTCAAGTGCAGCGGGAATCGATGGAGTTCGATGTCGTCATTGTGGGCGGCGGACCCGCCGGGCTTGCGGCTGCCTGCCAGCTCATGCAGATGTCGGCAAAAGCGGGGCATGAGATCTCCGTCTGCCTGGTTGAGAAAGGCTCGGAAATTGGTGCGCACATCCTGTCCGGGGCAGTGTTCGAACCCACGGCACTGAACGAGCTGTTCCCGAACTGGCGTGCAATGGGTGCGCCGCTCAACAACCCAGTGACTGACGACGAGGTCTACTTCCTGCCGAACGACACCAATAAGCTGCGCATCCCCAGCTTCATGGTGCCGTCCGCAACACACAACGAAGGCAACCACGCCATCAGCCTCGGCAACCTGTGCCGCTGGCTGGGGACGCAGGCAGAAAACCTGGGCGTGAACCTGTTTCCCGGGTTTGCCGCGTCTGAAGTGTTGTACGACGAGCGCGGCGCGGTGGTCGGCGTTGCCACGGGCGACATGGGTGTTGGCAAATCCGGAGAACACAAAGCCACGTTTACGCCGGGCTACGAGTTACGCGGCAAGTACACGATCTTTGCCGAAGGCTGCCGCGGCCATCTCGGCAAGCAACTCATGCAGAAGTTCGATCTGCAGCGCGACGCGGGCACGCAGCACTACGCGATCGGCCTGAAAGAATTGTGGGACATTCCGGCCAGCCAGCACGTTCCGGGCCGCGTGATTCACAGCATCGGCTGGCCGATGGGCAGTCGCCCTGGCGCGTTCTCCGGATCGTTCCTGTATCACCTCGAGAACAATCAGGTGGCCGTGGGTTTGATCGTCGATCTGTCCTACAACAATCCACATGTCTCGCCGTTCGATGAGTTTCAGCGCTTCAAGCACCATCCGCTTGCGGCGCAATACCTCAAGGGCGGCACGCGCGTGTCGTATGGCGCACGCGCGATTGTGAAAGGTGGGCTGCAGGCTCTGCCCAAGCTCACGATGCCTGGCGCGTTGCTGGTCGGCGACGATGCTGGCTTCCTGAACATGCTGAAGATCAAAGGCAGTCATACCGCGATGAAGTCCGGCATGTTGGCTGCAGAGACTGTGTTCGAAGCATTGCAGGCCGGCTCGGAAGGCGGCGAGACGCTCGATCGCTTCCGCGTGAAGTTCGAACGTTCCTGGCTGTACGACGAACTCTATGCAGCGCGCAATTCAGGCCCGGCCATTCACAAGCTCGGCGCGCTGTTCGGCTCTGCCTACACGTTGTTCGATCAGATGATTCTGCGCGGCAACGCACCGTACACGCTGAAGGACCCCACACCCGATTACGCCACGCTGAAGCTGGCGGCAAGTTGCCCGAAGATCGACTATCCAAAGCCCGACGGCGTGCTGTCGTTCGACAAGTTGTCGTCGGTGTTCGTCTCCAGCACCAACCATGAAGAGGATCAGCCGTGTCACCTGACGTTGAAGGACGCCAGTGTGCCGATTGTCAGGAACCTGCCGATGTACGACGAACCCGCACAACGGTATTGCCCGGCGGGCGTGTACGAGGTCGTTGACGACGGTGCCGGCAAGCGCTTTCAGATCAACGCCCAGAACTGCGTGCACTGCAAAACCTGCGACATCAAGGATCCCGCGCAGAACATTGTGTGGGTGGTCCCTGAGGGCGCCGGTGGCCCCAACTATCCGAACATGTAGTCGCGGCCTACTCGGCAGCTTCAAGGCTGCCGAGTGAGTGATCCATGCCGGCGCTGCGCACAATCCACAGATTGCCGTGCGGCTGGCCGAGCTCGACAAGCTCGTAGTAGATGCTCGGCAGCAACCTGGCCTCGAGCCCATCGCGAATGTCGACGTAGGGAATGTGCTGACCATTGCGCTCGCGCATGAGCAGCGGATGCTCGCGCGCGATCACGACGTGATCGCCAACGTTCGTCGATAGCAGCAGGCGCTGTTGTGCACCTTCGCCATCACGTGTGAGCTGTGTGCCGATGAACGGCGCGTCCTCCACAGTGATTGCCAGTTGCTCTGCAGGCGTGACCAGAAAATAGTCGTCGCCTTCACGTCGCAATACGCCCGCGAACAACGTGACCAATGGCTGTCGCAGAATCGGCCGGCCTTCGTGATACCAGGTGCCATCGCGCGCGATGCGGATGTCGATCCTGCCGATCAAGCTCGGGTGCCAACGATTCACCGGTGGCAGGCGACGCGTGCGTTGTGCCTGCTCGAGTTGTTCAAACAGTGATTCGATCCGGTCCACAAGAACTCCGAGGCAGCCCGCGTTATGACGCTATCGCTGCAGTCGGATGCTGTCGCAGGCAGCGCGGGAAGAGCCTACAGCAGATGTCCCAGCCGATCGTCGAGATGACCCGGTTGACCGCTCAGCTGTTGTGCAAGTGCACGCAATGCATTCACCAGATCCGGCTCGGACACTTCGTTCTCGCGCAGGGCTGCGCGGCCAAACACACGGATGCGATCGACCAATCGGCCGCTGCTTGCTTCTCGAAGCTCGAGTTCAACGGTCAATGTGCTGCGGTGCCATAGGTCTCGTTCATCGCCGTCGGTGAGCAGATGCGGCACAAGTACATAGTCAGCGCCCAGCAGACGCGCTGCGTGCAGCGCCACGGCCAGGCTCTGGGTTTCATTGGCCAGGTGCACCTTGAACGTGTCTTCCCAGCCCTGCGCCACCACCCGTGCAAGTCGCCAGGGCAGTTCTTCTGCTGCCTGATCAGCCAAGGTGCCGTGGGTTACGGTGGTCGGCGGCCGAGTGCGCTGCTCACCCAGCAGCACGTACACGCTGCTGGCCGGGCTGAGACCAAAGCTCGAGTTGCGCTCCCAGCGGAAGTTTGGCGTGGCGCCTGCTTCAGCCGCACCAATGCGCGCCGCGGTCTCGATGTACTGCGTCGTGCAGCCACAGAGCGGCGTCATCAACAGGGAAACGGTCAGCAGTGTTCGCAGCACTGGAAGATTCGCCCACCGCATTGCACGTCCCCGCGACCTCAGCCGCGGCAAGTGTAGGCAGCCTTCAGAAATGTGCTCAGCCGCCGATCAGCTTCATCACTGTGACTTCGCCCGAGAATGCGACGCTCTGCTTGTCGGCCAGCGCGTGTGTCAGCAGCTGCTGCAATTGGGCGAGCGCGAGGCCTTCCGGCAGGTCCAGCAGGTCGCCCATGAAGTGTCGATTGGCGTTCGACAGGCAGCCATAGAGCCAGCCTTCCGAGGACAGTCGCAAGCGCGTGCAGCTGCTGCAGAACGGTTCAGATTCATTGGCAATGATGCCGAACACGCCCTGCCCCGGAATCTCGAAACGAATGGACGTGGAATCGTAGGGCGCGTCGGTACGCTCAAAGGCGTAGCGCGTGGCAATGAGATCGAGAATCTCCTGCATCGGGATGTAGTCACGTGCGAAGTCGTTACCGCGCGCCAGGTGGCCCATGCGCATCAGTTCGATGTAGCGCAACTCGATGCCGCGTTCGAGGCAGAAGTCCAGCAGCGGCAGGATCTGCGCGTGGTTCGCACGGCGCAGCGGCACCATGTTGATCTTGACCTTCAACCCTGCCTGCAGCGCTCCTTCGATGCCTGCGAGCACCGCTGGCAGATCACCGCCGCGGGCGATGGCACGGAAGCGCTCCGGGTCGAGTGTGTCCAGGCTGACGTTGATGCGCTTGAGCCCGCATTCCAGGAGCACGGGCAGTTTGCGCAACAGCAGTTGGCCATTGGTCGTAATGCTGATGTCGGACAGCCCGAGTTGCGTTACGTACTGCAGAAACTGATCGAACTTCGGCGTGACCAATGGTTCGCCGCCGGTCACGCGCAACTTGTCGATGCCGGCCGCCGCAATCAACAGGCCCACTGCCTTGGCCATTCGATCTGCTGGCAGTTCGCGCTCTGCAGGTACGAGGCGCCGGCCGTCCGGCACGCAGTACGTGCATGCGTAGTTGCACGCAGCCGTGAGGCTGACCCGCAGATTGCGGAAACGACGGCCTTGGCGGTCCACGATCATGAGACGTAGTTCCGGCGGATAGAGTGAATCAGGCGACTGGGGCGAGTATGCCACGCGAATGTCACCTGCCCTGCTGCTACAGCGGGGGACAGGCTGCTACAGCGGGGGACAGGCTGCTACAGCGGGGGACAGGCAGCTACAGCGGGGGTCAGACAGCGACACTGCGGGCCAGCGTTGCCAACCAGATCACAACCGCCGCGTAACCCCATCACTTGGTCGGCACAACGCACTCAAGTGTCGGGCGATGCGACTTTGCGAACTGCATTGGTCTGCTTTACTCAGATTGTCGCTGCCGTAACCCCCTCCCCTCGGCGGCGATGAGTGCGTTCGCACTCGTTCGTGTGACTCCTAGTGGAACTTAGCCCGGCTCTGCCGGGCTCTTTTTTTCTGCGGTCGCCGCGCTAGCCCAGAACCGCCAGCAGATTCCGCACCAGATTGCGGTGCCAGAACATCATCTTGCTGCCCTTCACCATCAGCGTATCGCCTGGTAACAGCCAACCCGCGACTCGTTCGGCCGTGCAGGAATCGGGCTCGGGCAGGTATTCGCCGCGCTGCCAGTCCGGCAGGCGCTCGTACAACGCCAGCATGCGTGGGCCAACACAATGAATGCGTTCGATACCTGCACAGTCCGGCAGCAGGCCTGCATGCATGGCCTGCTCATGTTCACCCAGCTCAAGCATGTCGCCCAGCAGCGCCTGACGGCGCCCCGGCCGCTGCGCGAGCACCCGCAGCGCATAGCCCATGCTTGCCGGGTTGGCGTTGTAGCTGTCGTCGATGATGGTGAATTCGCGGACCTGCGTGACATTGCCCCGGCCGACAGGCACCTGGCTCTGGCCCAACCGTTCAATGAATCCCTTCAGCGCGTTCGCGCCAGCATCCGAAAGTGCCTCGCCGGTGCCGACCGCCAACGCGATGGCCACGGCGCACGCCGCAGCACAGGACAATGCCCGATGCTCGCCGCCGCCCGGCACGCTCAGTTGCCAGGCACGGCCGCCAAACTCGATGTGTGCCCCCTCGGCCAATGTCGACCCTGGCGCGCGAAACTGCAGACGCACGTCTGATGCGGCGTCCATGCCGAAGGTCAGCACCCGCGCAGCACCCTTGAAGGCCGCGCGCAGTTCGGTGGGCATGACGAAAATGCCGCCTTCGACCAGACCTGCGGCAATGCTCAACTTCTCGGTACGCAGGCCGGACATGCCATCGAAGTTGCCAATATGCGCCGGCAGTACATTCAGCAGCACTGCAACGTTCGGCCGCGCGAGCCGCGAGAGTGGCTCGATCTCGCCGGGATGATTGGTGCCGATCTCGATCACGGCATGACGCGCCGATGCCGGCATGCGCGCCAGCGTCAACGGCACACCGAGATGATTGTTCAGGTTGCCTTCGGTCGCATGCGCCTGCCAGGCGTACGCAAGCATCGTCTTCAACGTGGTCTTGCCACTGCTGCCCGTGATCGCGACCACCTGCGCTGCTGTGCGCGTGCGCGACGCAGCCGCAATGGCCTGCAATGCGGTCAGCGTGTCGTCCACGACAAGTGCGGGGGCAACATAGTCACCAGCGCGCGACACCAGGACACCGGCGGCGCCGGCTTGCACAGCCCCTGCGGCAAACAGATTGCCATCGCGTTCACCGTTCAGCGCGACAAACAGGTCGCCCGCCTGCAGCAGCCGCGAATCAATGCTGACCCCACGGACATCGGGACCCGTGCGTTCCGGCAGACCCACCGCTGCACACAGCGCCGGCCAGGCCCACAGCGGTTCAGATTCGTTGGCTCGCACAGACATTCCTCGCAGCTACTGTGACAGGCTGATACACGGACGGAGACTACAATCCTCCGCGGCCCCGCGCCCCCGCTCGAACACACACGCTTCTGCCATCGACTTCCAGGAACCCACATGCCGGTTGCACGCCCAGGCTTTTTTCGTCGCGCGTTCCATTTCGTCGATCGCATGCGGCGGGCGTTCGTCAACGTGCTGTTCCTGTTGCTGCTGGTGTTCGTATTGGTGGCGGTGTTTGCCCCAGGCGGTGCGACCTCGATTCAGGATGACACTGCGCTGGTCCTGCCGCTCAAGGGCACGCTCGTTGAGCATCGTTCGCCTACGGCCACCCTCACCGCGTTGTTCGATGGCGGCGTTGCCGAAGAGACCGTGCTGCACGAAGTCATCGAGGCGATCGACAGCGCTGCAAAGGACAGCCGGATCAAAGCCATCGTGCTGCAGCTCGACGGGCTCAGCGGCGGTGACACCCCGAAGCTGAACGCTGTTGGCAGCGCGCTGTTGCGCTTCCGGGCCACAGGCAAACAGGTATGGGCCCAAGGCGACAGCTATACCCAGGACCAGTACTACCTGGCTTCATTCGCCAACCGAATTCTGATGAACCCGATGGGCGACGTCAGTTTTTCCGGCTTCAAGGCCTATGACCTGTTCATGCACGAAGCGCTGGAAAAACTGTCGATCAACGTCAACGTGTTTCGTGTGGGTCAGTTCAAGGCAGCCGTTGAGCCGTTTCTGCGCGATGACATGTCCGACGCTGCGCGCGCCGCCAATACCGAGCTGATCAACAGCCAGTGGCAGCAGTTCCGCGCTCGCGTCGCACACAACCGGAAGCTGCAGGTTTCGGATGTGGAAGGCTATCTGCAGCGCTATGCGCAGCTGGTGCAGGGACGACGCGGCGACATGGCGCGGGTGGCCATCGAGCAGCACATGGTGGACGAGCTGCTCACACGCGACGCGGCACGCGCGAAGCTGATGGAGATCATCGGCAAGAGCAAAGACGAAAAGGATTTCCGGCAGATCAAACTGCATGACTACCTGCATGCGGCGCCGGCAGATGCGGGCGGCTCAAGCGACGCACAGGTTGCCGTGGTCACGGTCAGCGGCACCATTGTTCAGGATGATCCGCAGGGTGGTAGTGCAGGCGCCAATCAGATTGTCGAACTGCTGCGTGAAGTGCGCGATGACCACGACATCAAAGCGCTGGTGTTGCGTGTCGACTCGCCCGGCGGCAGCGCATTCGCCTCTGAATTGATCCGCGCGGAAGTAGAACTGACACAGCTCGCTGGCAAGCCTGTAGTGGTGTCGATGTCGGGCCTTGCAGCGTCGGGCGGCTATTGGATTTCAAGCACCGCAGATGAAATCTGGGCGGATGCGAACACAATTACGGGCTCGATCGGCGTATTTGGCATTGTCCCCACCTTCGAGCGCACCCTTGAACGCGTGGGCGTGCGTGCCGACGGTGTGGCCATCGCGCCGATCGGCAGCGGCGCCGGCACGTTCTCGGCGATCCCGGCCGACGTGGCGACAGTCGTACAGGAAAGCGTCGGCTACACCTACCAGCAGTTCATCAACCTGGTGGCGCGCGGGCGACACATGCCACCTGCACAGGTGGAGGCGATTGCCCAGGGCCGTGTCTGGACCGGCGCCGATGCGAAGCGAATCGGCCTCGTCGATCACCTTGGCGGCATTGAGAACGCAATCAAGGCCGCCGCTCGCCGAGCCAAGTTGCAGACCTACTCAGTGGAGCGTGTAGAGCCAACGCCGAATGCACGCCAGGCCATGCTGCTGGCGCTGGCAGATGAATTCAATCTGACATCAGCGGTGCGCGCGCGCCGCAGTGGCCCTGTTGGCGAGTTGCTGAGCGAGATCATCGGCAGCACAGAACTGCTGGCGCGGCTGGACGACCCGCGCAGCCTGTATGCGCTGTGCGCTGGTTGCAGCGTGCGTTCAGGCCGCTTTCCGGGCCGTTGATCGACGTCGCCCTGACGCCGCGCGCGGCGCCGCGCGGTGTCACGGCAACAGTGAGCATGTGTGGCTAATGCGCATTGGCCTGCGGCGGAGCAGTGGTCAGATCGGGCAGAACGGCCTGCATGATCCAGTACAACGCGTTCTGCTCCAACGCGCCGCGCACCCACTGCGAACCGGGACCACGCGCGTAGACCGGTACGTCTTCGCCGGCATGTGATTCTGCGGGGCCCGGTATTGCCGACTCCTGCAGATAGTTCGGATCATCAGTCGCAACCTGTGTGAGATCGCTGCGGCCGCGGGTGACACCTTTGTATTCGCGCCCGCCATGTGGGAAGTGCTTCGGCCCTTCCGGCTGTTCCGCGCTGGCACCCGGGTAGCCTGGCCCGTTGGCGTAGGCCAGCGTGGTGTAGGGCAGCCCCAGTGAATCGAGCATCGGTTTGCCATCTTCACCACGGGCAAGCCCAAGGATTGGATTGCCGCGCGTCGGATAGCCGACGATGCCGAACGTGTGGCTGTGATCGGCCGTGACGATGATCAGTGTGTCATTGTCGCCCGTTAACTCGGCGGCGGCCTGCACAGCATTGGAAAGTTCTATGGCATCGGTCAGCGCGCGGAACGCGTTGCCGGCATGGTGGCCGTGATCGATGCGGCCCGCCTCGACCATGAGAAAGAAGCCTTTGGGATTTGCCTGCAGCGCGGTGATGGCTGCGCGCGTCATATCGGTGAGCGACGGTTCGCCCCCGGTGTCACGCGCGCGGTCAGCCTCGAATTCCATGTGATCTGCTTCGAACAGCCCGAGCACGGGTCGCTGCGAGCGCAGGTCCAGCGCGTTGAACTGCGCGCTGTTCCAGACGTAACGACCCTTCGGATTGCGCGCCAGCCAGTCCTTGATGAGATCGCGGCCATCGCGACGCAGCCCCTTGCGGAAGGCTTCTTCCGGATCGCTCTGATCCGCGGCCATGAACATCATGCGTCCGCCACCGAGGACGACATCGATGCCATCACCGTGCTTGAACTCCACAAGTTGGCGCGCAATGTCTGTGCAGCCTTCAGCAATG
The DNA here is from genome assembly GCA_945861675.1 of Klebsiella pneumoniae. Classification (GTDB taxonomy): domain Bacteria; phylum Pseudomonadota; class Gammaproteobacteria; order Pseudomonadales; family Azotimanducaceae; genus CAMAVY01. Next base: position 13,373 of record CAMAVY010000127.1, read on the forward strand.
CGCTGCGGCGGCATGCGGACATCGGCCTCCCAATCGCGGTCTGTCACGTGTGCATAGGTGGCGGCCGGTGTGGCGTGGGTTATGCGCGCCGTGGACACAACGCCGGTTGCCATGCCCGCGTCCTCGGCCCGCTCGAGCAATGTGACGACGGCGTGCTCTTGTGTGTTCGTGCAGGTGCCTCGCACAGGAATCTGATCCATTGAGATCGAACCGCCGCGCGTCTTGATGCCGGTCATCATGGCCGACATGGTGCCCGCCGACTCGGAGGTCTGCATGTCCACGGTATAGGTCTTGGCAAAGGCCGTGCTGGGAAAGCGCTCGAAGGACAACAGGTTTTCTTCGCCGCGTTGGCCGCGCTGCTGGCCCTGCAGGATGTGTGCGGCCGTGACGCTGGCAATGCCCATGCCATCGCCCACGAACAGAATGACGTTGCGCGCCCGTGTGTGGCTGTTGGGCGGGCGTTGTG
>CAMAVY010000128.1 GCA_945861675.1 Klebsiella pneumoniae
ATGCGTTCCAGCTGACGCTGCGATTCGGCGGCCAGAACAGGCAAGGTCACGCTGGCGAACAGCAGTACCCACGCGGCCAGCGCCGCGCGAGGCGCCAACAGGATTCTTGAGACACCCGACATAACGAAAACTCCGATGTACTGCCTAACGGAACGCACCACGTTGAGCCTGCTGCTGTTCATAGCCGTCCTCGCGATAACCTGGAATACCATTCTCAAGAACGCGGTCGACACCGCCGCCGAAACCGGCCAACCCCTTGAGCACGAACTGAATGAAGATGCCGCGCGCGGGTTCCGACGACAGCGAGTCAACGGAATTCCGCAGGTAGCGCCGGGCGAGCACGCGAACCTGATAGCAGCAGGCATCGAGTTCGACACCCGCAAACGTCTCCAGCGTGTGCCCGTTGTCGACGTCGTAATACCACCGCCCGATCAGCCGCAGGTTCTTGCTCACTGGCCAGAAGCCGGAAACGTCAGTCTGCCGGATGCTGCTGCCCTGACGGCTGTAACCCACATGCAGAATGCGCTGATCGCCATCGAAACGCTGCTTGGGTTGGTAGTGCAGTTCTACCCGCCCTGAGTCTTCCACCCGTTGGCGTGCGTCCCACACCCAGCTCGCGCGCAGGCCAAGTCCAGGGGCGAGTTCCGCCGCCACCTCACCGGCCCAGGGCGAATGCCCGCCCTCGCTGACCTCAGCCTCTTCGATATCCACTTTGCGCGGCGAGAAATTGAGGATCCGGCCGAACGATGCCCTGATGCGCTCGACGCCCGTCTGCGCGTCCAGATAACGCGATGTCAGCGCCACCGAGAGCTGGTTGGCATCGGCAATGCGGTCCCGGCCGGTAAATCGGTTCTCACGAAACAGCTGCGCATAGTCGAAGGTCAGGCGCGCACTGTCGAACAGCGGCAACGCATCCTGATTGTCGCGCTGCGACCACAGGTAATACACGCCTGGCTCCAGCGTTTGTGTGGCAGCACTACCGAACAAATTTGTGTTGCGTTCGAAGGTAAGGCCCGCATCGACGGTGGCCAGGCCCACGCCACGTTTAGGATTGAGCTCCAGACCCTGCTCGTTGGCCTGCAGGTGATAGCGCGTGTAGCGATAGGCGAGCGTCGTATCGAGGTGGCTGTAGCTGTTGCGCAGCGGCAGGATGAGCCGCGGCTCCAGATGCATGCGCGAACCGGTGAACTGATCCACGCCTGACAGATTGTCTGTGGCGCGATCGAAACGTGCCCAATCTGCAGCGATCCGATACTGCAGTGGCCAGCTGCCGAGCTGGCCTTTGTAGCCAAGCGCGAGTTCCGGCAGACGCTGATAGGGCTCGACCAGCTTGAACTGCAGCGGTTGAACGCGCAGTGCCGACAGCTGCGCCTTGAAGCCCTCGTTGGTGTAGCTGAGCATGCCGCGCCGCTCCAGCTGCGACTTGCTCGCAACCGAAAGATCGGTGCCCAGATCGACAAAGTAGTCGAGGTCCGATACCGCCGCGTAGTCGATGGACGACTCGAAGGCACCAAGCTCGCCGCGGTGGTTGAGCGTCATCAACCAACGGCTGTCTGGCCGGAACTTGCCTGTCGAACCGAGATCCTTGAACTCCTGCCGGTTGAGCTGCCCGTTGTAGTTGTCGTCCTGCGGCAGATAGGCAACCCCGAACACGTTGTCCGTGCGCTCCGAGCGATAGCGCGCTTCTGCCTCAAGCAATGCGCCGCGATCTGACAGGTAGCGCGGCGTCAATGTCACATCGTAGTTCGGCGCGAGATTCAGGTAATAGGGCACGGATACATCGAACCCGTTCTCGCCGCTGCGGCCAATGGAAGGAAACAGAAAGCCACTGGCGCGGTCGTCGCTGACCGGGAACTTGAAGTACGGCACGTACACAATCGGCACGCCCTCAACGCGCAGCACCGCGTTGCGCGCCGTGGCAAAGCGGCGCTCGGGATCGATGTACACCGATGCCGTCGACAGCGACCACGTGTCATCACCGGGCTCACAGCGCGTCAATACGCCATCGCGCAGCAGCAACGATCCGTCGGCCTGCTGTTCCACACGTTCAGCATGACCGCGCGCGCGACCCTCATGCAGCACGAACGATGCGTTGTCCACGCTGGCAGTCTGCGGCTCCAGCACCATGCTGGCGTTCTCGCCTTGAATGAGCAGCCCAGGCTGTCGGTACAGCACCTGCCCGGACAGTTCCACCCGTTGTGTGGCCGCCACGAAGTTCGCGCGCTGCGTCGACATGCGGCTGTTCTTGTACGAAAACACCACGTCGCCCAGCAGATTGATGTCGCCGCCGATCAGATATTCGGCCCCTGCGGCATCGGCGTTGATGAGGCCGTCTGGACGTCCGGTGATTGTCTCCGGCTCGACGTAAGCACCGGTGCAGAACGGCGCCGTACTGGCAGCGACGTCGGCAGGAAGATGTGCCCGCGGCACCCAGTCAGCCAGTGCGGCTTCGGCACGACCGCGCGAATCAGCAGGCGTTGCTGCATCGGCATCAGGCGCCGTTACCGCCGCGGCCTCTGTTGTGGCATCGGTTGCGGCATCGGTTGCGGCATCGGTTGCGGCGTCGGTTGCGGCGTCGGTTGCGGCGGGCGCTGCAATCGCCGCGACACCAGGCAGCACATTCGGTGCAGCGCGTCGAACTGCCGCGACAGCGTCAAGTGTTCCTGCGGGATCGGCTGCCACGATCTGCAGCGCGCGGCAGCTTCCGGCGCCTGCCGGCAGCGCAACCGAACACAGCCATACCGCCAGTACTGCCAGCACCCGTCCGCACCGCGCATGCCGCCCAATCGGTGTCTGAGGCGAGTTTGGAGGCGCAGCTTGAGTCGCGCTTGTACCAGCCACAGTTGCCTGGACCGGATGGGTCACACGCGTAACCGCAGGACCGGCCAACCTGGTGACTAGCAGCAACAACCGGGACAGCGAGCGCATCAAGAGGCCGAAGGGAGGGCAGCCCGCGATGATAAGTCAGCGCGCCTCCCGACAGGCAGACCGCCGCGCCTATACTCGCGCCGTATGTCAGACCGCGCCCCACAACTTGCCAATTTCGTCGATCAGGCACTTGCTCGCCTCGGCCGATCAGCCACCGGCTCGTGGCAAGCGATCACGGGGGACGCAAGCTTCCGGCACTTTCATCGCGTGCACACCGACCGCGGCAGTGTCATTGCGGTCGATGCGCCACCCGCAACCGAAAACAACGCCCAGTACCTGCGCATCGCGCGAAACTGGCGGCGCGCCGGCCTGCCCGTACCCGAAGTGCTCGCAGACGATCTGCAGCAGGGCTTTTTTCTGGTCGGTGACTTTGGCGATCTGCTGTTCGCTCAGGCCCTGAGCTCGCGCGCGGCTCAGTCCACGAGTCGCCCAGCGGCGCCGGTGCACGCGCACGTGCGCCCGAACGTGCACGTATACGAGCACGCGACGACCCAGGACAACCAGCTGTACCGCAGTGCCATCGAACTTCTGTGGCGGATCCAGGCATTGCCCGACGACGGCACCTGCCCGCCCTACGAAGTGGCGCGCCTGCAGATGGAGCTCGGCATTTTTCGCGAGTGGTTCCTGCAGGCCGCGCTGGGTTACACACTCAACGCCACAGAAACCGCTCTGCTCAATCACGCAGAAGGCGTGCTGCTGGCCAACATCAGCGATCAGCCGCGCAGCTGTGTGCATCGCGACTGGCACTCACGCAATCTGCTTGTGCTGCCTGATCGCAGCCTCGGGATCATCGATTTTCAGGACGCACTGACCGGGCCGTATGTCTATGACCTTGTGTCGCTGCTACGCGACTGCTATCTGCGCTGGCCCGACGCCGATGTCGAGGCATGGAAGCAGCACTATCTGCGGGGTGCTGACGGCCGCATTCAGCTGCGTGCCGAGTTCAGCACCGATTTCGATCTGACCGGCATGCAACGCCATCTGAAGGCCATCGGCATTTTCGCGCGGCTGTGGCGACGCGACGGGCGCAAGGGCTATCTGCCGGACATACCGCGGGTGCTGGGTTATCTGCGCGATGTCGGCGCTAGGCACGCGCAGCTGCACAGCTTCGCGGACTGGATCGCAACGCGTATCGAACCGGCCTGGCAACGCCAGGCGCCGCAGATCTGACGCAGACACCGCCGCACGATGCCAACAGCCACCACCCACGCAATGCTGCTGTCAGCGGGTCTGGGTACCCGGCTGCGCCCACTCACAGACAGCGTGCCGAAGCCGCTGCTGCGGGTGGGCGATGAAACACTCATCGAACGCCATCTGCGCCTGCTTGCGGGTGCCGGCATCACCAACGTGGTGATCAACCTGCACCACCTCGGCGATCTGATCCGCCAACAGATAGGTGATGGCGCGCGCTGGGGCCTGAGCGTGCAGTACGCCCATGAGCCCGAGCTGCTCGAAACCGGCGGCGGCATTCACGCTGCGCTGTCTGCGCTGGGTCCGGCACCGTTTCTGGTGATCAGTGCTGATCTGTGGACCGACTACGACCTGCGGCGGCTCTGCCAGCCCAAGGCAGGCGCACCGCTGCTGCCCGACGACATGCTGGCGCGGCTCGTCCTCGTCGCATCGCACCTTGGCCAGGACTTCGGCTTTGAACGCACGCCGCGTCCGGGTGAGGTCGCCGCATTCAGTGCTGAACCCGCGCAGAAGTTCACTTACGCGTCGCTGGGTCTGTATTCCCCGGCCTTGTTTGACGGTGCACCGCAAGGCGCGTTTCCGCTGCGCGATCTGTTGTTTCCGGCGCTATGCGCAGGACGGCTGTGCGGCGAACTGTTGATCGGCAATTGGTTCAACATCGGCTCGTTGCGCGAGCTCGAAGACGTACGACGCCATGTCGGACAGTCAGCGGCGGGCAGCTCGCGATAGGTAGCGCGCGGAAGGTAGTTGGCGGCGCGGCCGGAAGGTGTCTAGCGGCGCTGCGAATTCGGCCGGTCAATGAGTTCGCGTTTCAGCCAGCCGCGCACGCGTCGTGCAACCTGTCGCGGCGGCGCACCGCGGACATCGACGCGCGTTTCATCCGCAGCACGCAACCATGCGGCTTCGACGACCGGGTCCGGTTGACGCCAGTTCAACACCAGCGTGGGTGCCTGCAAACCCGCCACTGCACCATCGAGTTCCAGCGCCAGCCCTTCCGGCGGACGCACTAGGTCCAACAGCACCAATGCAGCAACGCCCTGCTGCTGGCCCTGTTCAGCCACCAGATCGGCGCCGAGGCCCTGGCCCACGATCACGATCGGCACCGTAGCGCCGCCAAGATCGGCCTGAACGGCCGTCATCAATGCGGCCAGCCGACCTTGCGACGCCGTGCGCCAGGTCTGCCAGTTGGACCACGCAGGCGCAGCACCCGGCTGCCCGGGTCGGGGCGGCACGGCGGGAACTGCAGGCGTAGCGGCGCGCGGTGCAGCAACCACCCAACGACGACGAATGAGTTGCGCTTTCGCGGGTGGTTTTGCAGCTGCCTGTGCATCAGCTGGCGGCGCCTCAGGCTCAGGCGCCGGTTCAGCATTGGGATCGACCACCGGCGGCACGTAGCGTTTACGCGTGCGCGCCGGGTACGGGCGGGGGCCCAACTGTGGCAACGCCGACGACCAGACGTCCCAGCCATTCAGCGTCAGTTCGTCGACGACATCGGCCAGCACATTCAGTTCGCCCGGCACACGCGCCTGTTCATCCAGCAGCACAACCACGCCAACGCGCGGAGACTGGCCGGGACTACGTCGGACATAGGCGAACCTGCTGGCCCCCGCACCTAGCCACCCGCCGCGGCTGTGCAGCATGGTGCCGTTTGCGTTCGTTGAAGCGTTTGCCGACGCAGGCGCTGCCCGGGCAGCCGGCACATTCGGCACCGCCCCGGGCAGTTGATTCAAGCGCGCAATCGAGCGTTGCTCTGCATCGTCCGCACGCACCGGATGCACCAGCTTGCGTTTGGCCTGAAACGCCCGCCGGGCATCGGCGACGGGGTCCGGCTCGGTTTCTGCAGCAGGTTCGGCAGGCGTGTCAGCAGCCGCCGCTTTGCCTTTTGCGCCTTTGCCTTTCGCTGCTGCCTGTGCCAGCGCCGACGCTGTCAGCACACACATCAGCAACACAACGCACAACCGCGTCAGCTTCCGCATCGATGCGCACACTCGGGGCTGGGCCATTCGGCCAGGCAGTATAGGAACGCCCGTACAATTCGCCGCCGACCGCTTCTGAGACCTGACATGCCGCCAATGTTGATCGCGCCGTCCATTCTGGCCGCCGATTTCGCCCGGCTAGGCGACGAAGTAAACGCCGTGCTGCGGGCCGGCGCCGATATCGTGCACTTCGATGTCATGGACAATCACTACGTGCCGAACTTGAGTGTCGGCCCGCTGGTCCTTGAGGCACTGCGCAAGCACGGCATCACTGCGCCAGTCGATGTACATCTCATGGTGCAACCCGTCGATGCGCTCATCGAGGCCTTTGCCCGCGCAGGCGCCAGTTGGATCACCTTTCATCCCGAGGCCAGCCAGCATGTGCATCGCAGCCTGTCGCTCATCCGCAGCCTCGGCTGCAAGGCAGGCCTGGTGCTGAATCCGGGCACGCCGGTGGATGTGCTGGGCGAAGTTCTGCCGTTGCTCGACGTGGTGCTGGTGATGTCTGTGAATCCCGGCTTTGGCGGGCAATCGTTTATTCCTTCCAGCCTGGACAAATTGCGCCGCGTGAAAGCGCTGCTGCAACACGCACCGCAGGAAGTGCGGCTCGAAATCGACGGCGGCATCAAGACCGACAACATTGCTGCGGCAGCACTGGCCGGCGCGGACACCTTTGTGGCCGGCTCCGCAATATTCGGCGCGCCGAGTTACCGCGCTGCGATCACGGCCATGCGGGCCGCAGTGCAAGCCGCAGTGCAGGGCGCAGCGGCAAGCCAACCGCGCGCCGCCGGCTGACGCGGGCCATGCAGCACTGGCTCTTCGATCTCGACGGCACCCTGGTGCACACCGCGCCCGACATCGCGCGCGCCCTGAATGTTCTGTTGGCCAGCCGTGGTCTTGCCAGCGTGCCCATCGAGCAGGTCTCTCAATGGGTGGGCACGGGCTCGAAGACGCTCATTCGCACGGCACTCGCCGCACAACACGAGACGGCGTCGGAAGCGGAGCTTGAGGATCTGCTGGCGCAGTACGCTGCTGACTACGAAGCCCATGCGGTGGTGGACTCTGTGCTGTATCCCACGGCCCGCGCCACGGTACAGGCGTTAGCTGCACGGGGTGACCCGCTCGCCATCGTCACCAACAAACTATCTGCAGTCGCCAGGCAAGTGCTGCGGCACTTCGATCTGGATGAGTACTTTCCGGTGCTGATCGGCGGCGATGACGTCGCCGTCGGCAAACCCGATCCCATGCCCCTGCTCGAGGCCTGTCGCCGTCTGAATGTGGCACCAGCACGCTGCATCATGGTGGGCGATTCGGTCAATGACGTGCGTGCGGCACGGGCGGCGGGCATGCGCGTTTTTGCGGTGACCTATGGCTACAACCATGGCCAGCCCATCAGCGCCGCCGCGCCCGATCGGCTCGTTGATTCACTGGCAGCGCTTCTATAGCCTTCGCCGACTTTCGCAAGCGGGGCTTGGGTCTTCGCGAAGACAGAGTCCACCCGAGCCAGACTTCCCTAAGCCATCTGCCCAAATCCATCTTCCGCAAGCCAACTTCCCCCAGCCAACTTCCCAAGCCAACTTCCCAAGGCACGTCTACGACCACATGAATCATCTGCAGGACTACACGGCACCGCATGTGCCAGCGCGACTGCCTGTGTGCAGCCCCGCACCCTGCGTCCGCGGCGCGCACTCGCCGCAACGCTGGCGACGCTCGACCTGATCGTTCGGGCGCATGCCGTGCGCCTGGACAGCCCAAGGCCATCCAGTCCGCCAGCAGCAGCCCGTCAGGAAGTGTCATGTCAGAACAGCCCGTAGTCATGGATTCAGCCCAATTCCGCGCACTCGCAGACGCCGGATACAACCGCATCCCCGTTGTCGTCGAAGCGCTTGCCGATCTCGATACGCCACTCTCGGCGTATCTGAAAATCGCCAGCGGCCCGTACTCCTACCTGCTCGAGTCGGCACTGGCCGGCGGCGAAAAGTGGGCGCGCTACTCCTTCATCGGCCTGCCTGCACGCACGGTGCTGCGTGTCGTTGGTTCACAGCTCACCGTTGAGACCGATGGCGAAACGGTCGAGCGCCACGACATCGACGATCCGTTAGCGTTCGTCGAGTCGTTCATGGCGCGCTTCCGCGTGCCGGATCTGCCCAACATGCCGCCATTCATGGGCGGCCTGGTCGGCTACTTCGCCTATGACACCGTGCGCTACGTCGAGCGGCGCCTGCGCAACTCGTCGCCGCCCGATCGCATTGGCACACCCGATGTGCTGCTGATGGTGTCGGACGATGTCATCGTGTTCGACAACGTGAAAGGCCGCATGAAGCTGATCACGCTGGTCGATCCCGCCAGCGCACCCGACGCCTATGATCGTGCCGTCGACCGACTGGGCTCGATCGCCGAACGGTTGAAGCTGGCGGTGCCGGCCATCCCCGAATCGCAGGCCAACCAGCCGCTGGAGGAAAACGATTTCGTCAGTGAATTCGGTGCCGAGCGCTTCAAGGAAGCGGTCAACAGCATCAAGGACTACATCCTTGCTGGCGATTGCATGCAGGTGGTGCTGGCGCAACGCATGCAGACGCCGTTCAGTTCATCGCCCATCAATCTCTACCGTGCATTGCGTTCGCTCAATCCATCGCCGTACATGTACTACATGGACCTGAACAGCTTTCACATTGTCAGCTCTTCACCGGAAATTCTTGCGCGCCTTGAAGGCACTGAAGTCACTACACGTCCGCTTGCAGGCACACGTCGACGCGGCCGCACGCACGATGAAGATCTGGCGCTTGAACATGAATTGCTGGCCGATCCGAAGGAGATTGCCGAGCATCTGATGCTGATCGACCTCGGGCGCAACGACGTGGGCCGCATTGCTGGCACCGGTACGGTGCAGGTGCCCGAACGCATGGTGATCGAGCGCTATTCCCACGTGATGCACATTGCGTCGACGGTGACCGGCACGTTGAAGCCCGGCAAGACTGCCATCGACGTGCTGCGCGCCACGCTGCCCGTAGGCACGCTGTCGGGCGCGCCGAAGGTACGCGCCATGGAAATCATCGACGAACTTGAGCCCAGTCGACGCGGTATCTTCGGTGGCGCCGTGGGCTACCTGTCCTGGAGCGGCAACATGGACACCGCAATCGCCATCCGCACAGGCATCGTCAAAGACGGCACGTTGTACGTTCAGGCCGGCGCGGGCGTGGTTGCCGATTCGGCGCCCACATTGGAGTGGGAAGAAACCATGAACAAGGCACGCGCAATCATCAACGCGGCCGCGTTGGCCGAGCGACGATTTCATGGCCTGGACTGACAGTCAGCCGAGCTGGCGTGCGCACACGCGGCGGGCACTACAGGCCCGGAAATTGACCATCGTCATTGACCCGCTGCCCCTCCCTGGCGACATTGGCTGCGTATGCTCACGACAAGGCGCGCACACGGGGTTGCGCCCGCTTTGACGGAAGCACCGTTCTATCGAAATCTCGGGGCACCCAATCGGGACAACGCTGTGATTGGCGGTACATGATCGACATCGGAGACATCGCCGCGCTTCTGCAGGTCATCCTGGTCGATCTTGTGCTGGCCGGTGACAACGCGATCGTCATCGCAATTGTGGTTGCAGGGTTTGCGCCCAGGGAACGCGCCCGCCTGCTGATGCTGGGTGTGATTGCGGCGACGGTGGTTCGTATCCTGTTTGCGCTGGTGGCGACCGAACTGCTGAAGATCGTCGGGTTGATGCTGGCCGGCGGCCTGCTGTTGCTCTGGGTGTGCTGGAAGCTCTGGCGGGAACTTGAGGCGCAACGCAATTTGCGCCGCATCGATGCCGAGAACGCCGCCACCGGCCACATCGACGTGCCGAAACACGAGCGGAAGTCGATGCGCGAAGCGATCACACAGATTGTCATCGCAGACGTATCGATGTCGCTGGACAACGTCATCGCTGTTGCCGGCATCGCCCGCGACAACACCTGGGTATTGATAGTCGGACTGGTGCTGTCAATCGCCTTCATGGCATTTGCCGCCACGTTCATTGCACGACTTCTGCACAAGCATCATTGGATCGCCTACGTCGGGCTGGTCATCATCGTGTACGTGGCCGGCACGCTCATCTGGGATGGTGGTGAAAGCCTGATGCGCTCGCCGCCACTGGCCGCGTTCATCAGCGAATGACCCGCGCGTCGCGGAACCTCAGCACAAGGAGACCAAATGCCCATGCAGTACCACGAAGGTCAGCGTGCATTGCAGCAGCAGTTCGACAGCACCCGGCTCGCGGACCGTCTGGCCAGTGTGGCGCGCAGGCCCGCATTGAACGACAGCGATCGCACTTTCATCGAAAGCCTGCCCATGTTCTTTCTGGCTACCGCAGACGCCGCCGGCCGGCCGGACTGCTCATACAAAGGTGGACAGCCGGGCTTCGTCCGCGTGCTGAATGAGCAGACCCTCGAGTTTCCCGATTACGACGGCAACGGCATGTTTCGCAGTCTCGGCAATGTCCTCGTGAATCAGGCTGTCGGAATGCTGTTCATCGACTTTGCATCACCACGTCGGCTGCGTATCAACGGTGTCGCCCAGGTGCTGCACACGCCGGAAGCGCTGGCCCGATTCCATGGCGCGCAACTCATCGTGCGGGTCAGTGTGTCCGATGTGTTTCCGAACTGTCCGCGCTATATCCATGCGCAGGACGATGCGGTCATTTCCACCGACGCACCCGCGCCCGGACACACACCTGACGCGCCGGCCTGGAAGTCGATGGACGCCTTTCGCGACTACCTGCCAGGCGCACCATCGGCGCAAGCGGCCGATGCCTCCGAGTAGTCACATCAAGCCGCCAGACGCAGTCGCAACGAAGCCAAGCAAACGGAGTCATACGTGCCCGAATCGCTAGACAGCACACACCGCGAGCAGCGCGCACGCGCGCAGCAATTCGTTGCGCTCATGCGTGCACAGAGGCTCGATGCCGACGGACACATCACCGTCGACGGCGCTGCCGCGCTCACGACCGCTGCACGCGAACTGGGCCTGCATGGCATGACTCAACCGCGCGCATTTGGCGGCAGCGAAGCGGGCGCGCTGGCACTCACCGTGGTCCGCGAGACACTCGCGGCCGCCAACCTGCCGGGTGCCCGCTATGCATTCGGGCCAGGGCCGGGCGTATTGGCCGGCGCCGAAGGCGTACTTCGCAGCGACTATCTCGAACCCATGTTGCGCGGCGCGAAACGCGCCGCCTTCGCCTTTACCGAACCACGCAACGCGCAACAGCACACCCATGCTCGCACCGAAGGCGAAACGTTCATCGTGAATGGTGAGAAGGCCTACGTGACCGGCGGCGCAGAAGCCGACTTCCTCAATGTGCTCGTCGAGCTCGACGGCGGCTCCCGCGCGATGCTGGTGGTTGATCGCGACACGGCAGGCGTGAACCTCGTCGAACACTTTCGCTCGACCGAAGGCGGCCATCACGTCCGTATTCAGTTCGACAATGTGCGTGTACCGGCCAGCCATCTGCTCGGCAAGCCCGGCGAGGGCATTCCGCGCGCCATGCTGCAGATCGGCGATACACGTCTGCTGCTGGCCGCCGAAGCCACCGGGCTGATGTTGTGGGTCGATGCATATGTCGCCGACCACCTGCTGGCAGCACATCCCTCAGGCACGCCGCTTGGCGCACGTGAAGGCGTAAGACTGCGCTACGCCGACATGCGCATCGACATCTTTACCGCCCGCAGCACGCTCTATCGTGCGGCGCGCATTGCTGACAGCGGCGTCAATGCGATGAACGAAGTCGTCATCGCCAAAGTGTTTTGTACTGAGGCCTTGGGACGAGTAGTCGATATGGCCATCCAATTGGTCGGTGGCCGCGCTCTGGATGCTGGGCATCCGCTGGAGCAGTTGTATCGCCGAGTACGCAGCCTGCGCATTGCTGAAGGCGCCAGCGACCTGCTGCGGCTCAACCTCGCCAAGGGCAGATTGGACTTGAACAAAGGGAACCTGTAGGTCCGCGTGCTGCCTTAAATGCGCGAAATCCGCGTGACATTTGTCGCCGAACATCAGCAGTGCGCATGTGCTGTGCACACGCCCGCCAACCCAGGAAGAGGACAAACATGATTCGCCCACGCGCCACCCAGCTCGCCGCCCGTTTCGCTACGTTGCTGCCACTGACAGTCGCTCTGCTGCTCTCCAGTTGCACCTGGGTGAAGGTCAGCGAGGCCGGCGCTGGCGTCGCAATCAGAGCGGCCAACGAAGTATCGAGCTGCGAGCGAGTCGGCGTGGCATCGGTCAAGACCACGGCCAAAGTCGTGCTCGCACGCGACACGCGCAAGGTGCAGTCCGAGGTCTACGCCATGGCGAAGAATCAGGCGGGCACCATGAACGCCAACGTTGCTGTGCCAATCGGGCAGATCGTCGACGGCGCGCAGAGTTTCGACGTGTATCGCTGCCCCTGATCATCGCCAACGGCAACACGACGGCGCCCGATTCAGCGCGTGTGATCCAACCGCCCTTTGTGACCGTGACGTTCGCGATTTTCGATGCGCTCGTTTTCGCCCTTGCGCAACAGCACGTACACCGCGCCCGTTCCGCCGCCTGTGCGCAGGGCAGAGCAGTACGCGACTACCTCGGGTATCTGCTTCAACCAGTGCGCCACATGGCTCTTCAGTCGACCCGGTTGTTCTGAATGCAGGCCTTTGCCGTGACTGACCAGCACCAGGCGCAGTTCCTTCGCCAGCGACCGCTGAAGAAACCAGAACAGCTCGTGGCGTGCTTCAACCACCGTCTTGCGATGCAGATCCAGCATGTCCTGCACAAGATAGTCGCCTCGCCGCAGCTTCTTGCGTACGCCATGCTGCACGCCTTCCTTGAAGTACTCGATGACCTCTTCGGCAGCGATCAGTTTCAGTTCGCGGTAATGCAGGTAGTTCGGGTCGTCGATGCGTGGATCGTGCTCTGCGGCATGCCGCCGCTTCTCTGCGGCGTCCCGGCGGGCAAGCAGGGCCTCCGAGGCGGCCCGTGCAGAAAGCGCGGGCGCGGCCTCGGCAATGGCCAGCGGTGCAACCCCGTCCATCGCGGCAAGGAACTCGTCCAACTCTGCCCCGGACTGGGACGTGGCCTGCGCTATCGGCTCGGCGTGTCTGGGCGTTCTGTCGCCATTGCGGTGCGTCGTCATATTGCGCTCCGTGAATGTCTGCCGCTGCAGGATGAAATCTGCATTGCACTCGCGCAAAGTCAATCGACCGGATTCAATCGAAAGACCGTTACGCAAGGCGCAGTGCTGGGTAGTTTGCAGATCGCGTGCCAGGAATTGCGTGGTTGTCTTCCGCGTGGCACGTAAAAACCAGTGAAAACTTGGGTTCGCTACGCCGATTGGCGCCGGCTGCATGAAACAGCCGGCAGTGGAACAACAACAGATCGCCAGCCGCCAACAACACCGGTCTGGCGCGCTCTATGAGCGCTCGATTGCCTGGCAGATCCTCGCGTAGAAACAAGGCCGCATCGAGCCGCCCGCGATCAAGTTCAAGACGATGTGAACCCGGAATCACCTGCAGGCAACCGTTGTCGAGCGTCTCATCGCCGAACGCAAGCCACGTACTGATCAGCGCCGGCCTGTCAAACGACCAGTAGCGGATGTCCTGATGCCAACCGGTCCGGCTGGAGTGGCCAGGGTGCTTGGTCATGATGCAGTTGTGATGGCACTGACTCACCAGTACCGCAGGCGCGGCGAGCAGCTGGCGGATGCAGTCACCCAACT
>CAMAVY010000129.1 GCA_945861675.1 Klebsiella pneumoniae
GCCAGTTCCACATCATCCAGCCGCAAGTCGTGAAGAACAGCACGCGCTGTCCGTGCCGGAACTCGCAATGCAGCTGGTGTTCACTGAGGTGCTTCAGCAATGTGCCACCAGCGCTATGCGTGATGCACTTGGGCAGCCCGGTCGTGCCCGAGGAGAACAACACGTACAACGGCTGCGCGAAGGGGAATTGGGGGAACGTAGTCAGCGCGCCCAGCGCGCCCAGCTTGCGCAACTGGCTGAACGTGTATTCGCGCACTGCGGGGTTCGCGCTCTGAGCCGCGGTGGGTTCGTCGTCAAGCATGATCACGTGGCGCAACGTTGGAACGGCCCGCTGTACTTCGGCAAGTTTGTCCAGGCAGTCGAAGTACTTGCCGCCGTAGTGGTAGCCCGAGCAACCGACCAGAACGGTGGGTGCGATCTGTGTGAAACGGTCGACGATGGCGCGCGCGCCGAAGTCCGGCGAACACGAACTCCAGATCGCGCCGACTGCGGAAGCCGCCAGCGCGACCACAACGGTTTCGATGCGGTTCGGCACGATCGCTGCCACCCGGTCGCCGATACCGACACCCAGTTGCGTGAGCCCGCCGGCGACGTCGGCCACGGCCTGACGCAATTCGCGCCAGGAAGTCTCATCCCGACGGCCCGTTTCGTCGCGCCAGATGATGGCGGGCGCGTCTTCTGCTGGTCCTGCTTCGCTGGCCTGATGGGCCGGATGTATCCGCTGCTGCGCGTGCCCGAGCAATAGATTCTCAGCAAAATTCAACCGTGCAGCGGGAAACCAGCGGGCCGATTGCAGTGTGGGGCCTTCAACCAGCGGGATGGGTCCCTGTGTGCCGCGCACGTTGCTGAACTGCCACAGCTGCTGCCAGAACAGCGCCGGATGCTGCACGCTGTGGCGGTGCAGGGCGGCATAGTCTGCAAGCGTGACGCCATGGGCGGTTTCATATTGCCGCCAGAATTGTTGCAGCAGCGTGGCGTCGTTGGCATCAGGCTGCCACAGGATGTCTGGCTCGGTCAGTGCCACGGTGCACTAGCCACTCACGGGGTTGGGCAGCAGCCAGCGGAACGGGTGTACCGCAACTGACTGCCAGAGACCCGCGCGGGTGTAAGGGTCATTCGCGTTGAATGCGCGCGCGGCGTCCAGATCGTCTGCGGCAATGACGAACAGGCTGCCGAGCATGGTTTCAGCATCATCACCCAGCATCGGGCCAGCCATCTGCACACGGCCATCGGCACGGGCGAACTCAAGGTGTGCAGCGCGCGTGGCGAGCCGTAATTCGAGGCTGTCGGGTTTATCCCGACAGTAGAGGACGAACAGCATCAGCGATCTCCACAGGTGAGGAAGCGCGGACAAGGAACTGCGGTGGGGATGAAGCGCCCGAGGCGCGCGTGCTATGCCAATGCCGACTCTGCCAATGCCAACTTCAGGGCAGCGCAGGCCTGCACCATCGGTGGCAGGGCAGCGGGCACGGTCTGACTTTGTGCGAAGAAGCCGTGAATCAGACCCATCTGACGGATGCACTGGGTGGGCACGCCCGCTTTGATGAGGCGCGCTGCATAGTCCTCGCCTTCGTCGCGCAGCGGGTCGTACTCGGCCGTCATGATGAGTGCAGGCGGCAGCCCGCTGAGATCGCTGGCCTGTAGCGGTGACGCGTAAGGTTGCATGCGTTGCAGTTCATCTGGCGCGTATTGATCCCAGAACCACAGCATGGTGTCGCGCGTCAGGAAGTAGCCGGCGCCGTTGTCGATGTAGGAGCCGGTGTCGAAGCGCGCGTTGGTGACCGGGTACAACAGCAGTTGGAAGCGGATTGCTGGAGCCTTGCGGTCACGCGCCATCTGCGCGACCACTGCCGCCAGGTTGCCACCTGCGCTGTCGCCGCCCACGGCGATCCGGCTGCCATCGGCGTTGAAGCTGCCGGCGTTGGCGGCCGCCCACACTGTGGCGGCATAGCAATCGTCGGCCGCTGCGGGGTAGCGGTGTTCCGGGGCCAGCCGGTAGTCCACAGACACCACGGCCACGCCTGCACGCCGGCACATTTCGCGGCACTGTGCATCGGCCGTGTCGTTGTCGCCAATTACCCAACCGCCGCCGTGGAAATTCATCATGACGGCAAACGGGCCGCTGCCATCGGGTACGTAGATGCGCAGTGGAATGTCGCCGCCCGGACCAGGAATCCTGCGGTCTTCAACACGGCCGACCTGCAATTGCGGCGCGAGCGGCTGCATGCCGCGATACATCGCGCGGAAGTCCGCGACGGGCACATCGGTCATGGCGGGGCCGCCGGCTGCCGCCATCTGATCGAGCATGGCTTTGTAGACTGGATCCAATGGCATGGGGCCTCCTGTCGTGATTGGGTGATTGAAGCGGGTTGGGTTCGGACAACGAATTGAGCGTTTGAAAGAAACGTGGGCAGCACGCGCGCGCGTTGGTTGCGTGATGCTGACGCGTGCGCGGTCCTGCGGCGTGCCGGCCACTGGTCTGACGCAGGACAGCGTCCGTGGGATGATGCGCCCGCCCGCGTTGCGCGGGGAAGTGTTCCATTCAGGTAGAGCCATGCCTGCAGATCGTCTGTTCGTCAACGCGACCTTTCATACCCTTGATGCGCGCAATTCCGTTGTCCAAGCAATGGCCGTGGATGGTGATCGGATCGTTGCCACCGGCAGCCTGGACGCGATGCGCGCGCGTTTCGGCCGTACGGCCCGACAGATCGACCTGGGCGGTCGAACGGTGGTGCCCGGCATTGTCGATGCACACAGCCATATGTCTGCGGTCGGCGACCATGCGTTGTACAGCGCCGACCTGAACGCGCCACCGATGGGCGGCGTGCACTGCATCGATGAGCTGATCGATGCGCTGCGAGAGCATGCCGCGTTGCCCGAATGCGGCGAGTGGATCCTGGGCCACGGCTACGACGACACATTGCTCGAAGAAGGTCGTCACCCCAATTGCGCCGATCTCGACATGGTTTCGCGGGATCGCCCGGTGGTGATCACGCATATCTCCGGGCACTTTCTTGCTGCCAACAGCGCTGCACTGGCGCGAGCCGAGATTTCCCAAGCAAGTGCAGCGCCGGAAGGTGGCGTGATTCGGCGCAATCCGGATGGCTCGCCCGATGGCGTGCTGGAAGAGAACGCCATGCTGGCGGTGCTGCGGCTGCAACCGCGCCGCGAGCCCGAGGAGCGGCTGCGCGCGATCGAGCATGGGGCCAGGGAATATCTGCGCCTGGGCATCACCACGGCTCAGGACGGCAACGTCGCCACGTCGGGGCTATTGGACTACGACGCGGCCTATGCGGCCGGGCGGCTGCAGATCCGCGTCGTACCCTGGCCTGCGTTTCGCGGCCTCGGTGCACTACTGGAGAAACGCGTGCAGATCAGCGCGCCACCCGAATGGGTCAAGCTGGGTGCAATCAAACTGTTCGCCGATGGCTCCATCCAAGGCTTCACGGGGCACCTGTGCTGCCCCTACCACATGCCGTATCACGGCGACGCGGACTACCGTGGCTACGCCGCCATGCCGCTGGATTCCTTGAAGGCACAGGTGGCCAAGGTCATCGAGAGTGGCATGCAGGTCGCTGTGCATGCGAATGGCGACGCCGCGATCGGCGCATTTCTGGATGCAGTCGAGGCCGCCCGACAGCAGGGGCTGACGCCCAGCGCACCACCGATCGTTGTGCACGCGCAGATGACCCGCGACGATCAGCTGGATCGCATGCTCGAACTTGGCGTTGAGCCATCTTTCTTCGTACTGCACACCTATTACTGGGGCGATCGTCATCGCGACATCTTCCTTGGCCCCGAGCGGGCGCGGCGGATCAGTCCCGCACGCTCGGCGCTGGAGCGCGGCCTGCGGTTCACGCTGCACACCGACTCCCCGGTGACGCCGATGGATCCCTGGTTGCTGATCTGGTCTGCCGTGAATCGTCGGACCACGTCCGGCGAGGCGCTTGGCCCCGAGCAGCGGCTGACGCCGTTGCAGGCGTTGCGCGCCACCACCATCGATTCGGCCGGGCAGTTGGGTATTGGCGCTGACCGAGGCTCGCTCGAACCCGGAAAGCTCGCCGATTTTGCGGTGCTGGACCGTGACCCGCTGCAGATTGAGCGGGATGCACTGCGGGATGTTCGGGTGCTGAGCACCTACGTGGGGGGCAAGCGCATTGCCCGCTAGGAAGCGCGTTCGCGCGATAGGAAGCGCGTTGGCGTGCTTAGGCGGGGTCGGCTCAATCGGCTAGTCTTGCGACGTTCGGTCATTGCCTTGGGGATGGGGTAATCCGCGGTCTGTGCAGGCAGGCTCAAGGCCCGGCCCTCGGGACCCGGTCCTCGCGGGGTAACATGCGCGGGCGCCGGCCCTCCAGACGCGGTTCTTGGGACCCGCTGCCGGAGGCAAGCTGTTGCGCTGTCTGCCTTGGTATTGCTTGTGTTGGCCCCAACTGGGGTTCGCGTGCGCCCCGGCATGTGAACACATGGTCAGCACCGTCCCTGGCGGTGGTCGCACTGCGTCTCGGATGGTTTGTTGAATTGTTTGTTGCACCTTTTCATCTGGTCCTTTTGGCGAAACTGCAGGAGATACGAATGAACGACGCTCAGCCCGAGGAAGCGGCAAAGCAGATGTTCTCGCCCGTTGAGGGCACGCTGCTGAAGCACCGCACGCTGACGCTGTTCGGTGAAATCAATCAGGATGTGGCGCGTTCCACGGTCAACAAATTGTTGGCCCTCGCGTTTGAGAACGATGAGCCGATCACCATGTTGATCAGCTCGCCCGGTGGCCATGTTGAATCGGGCGATGCGATCTTCGATTGCATGCGCTTCATCAAGCCCATCGTCAGGGTGGTCGGCACCGGTTGGGTGGGTTCAATTGCAACCCACATCTATCTGTCGCCCGCGAAAGAGCATCGCTATTCCATGCCGAACACGCGCTTCCTCATTCACCAGCCTTCGGGCGGTTTTGGTGGCGACGCATCGGACATCGAAATTCATGCGCGCGAGATCATGAAGACCCGTGAGCGAATCAATCAGGTCATCGCGAATCAGACGGGGCAGACCCTTGAGCGTGTGAATCTGGACACTGAGCGCGATTACTGGATGAGCGTGGACGAAGCGCTGGCCTATGGTCTGGTGGGGCAGGTGATTCACTCCATCAGTGAATTGAAGTAGCGAAGGAACGCAGCGCGGCCAACGGACACGGACCGGCGGCCGACAAGGAGACGATGACGATGACGATGGCGAATGGGACGATGGCAAAAGGACAGAAGAACATCCTGCGCCGTGCTGCGCTGGTCGCCGCAGCGATCACGTGCGCTGGGCTCAGCGTACCGGCGGCAGCGGCGACTGGTCCGAACTACGACACGCTGGATGTCGAGTACGCAGGCGGCAACTTCGATGATGGCGATATCGGGTTCGACACCAAGACCGGCGTGCTGAACATATCCGCTCAGCTGCTCGATCACTTTTTCGTCACCGGTGGCCTGCGCTACGGTGAGCTGGACATCAAGAACCTGCCTGGCGACGCGGGCAATGGCCTCAAGGTGCGCGAGATAACGCTCGGTGTGGGCGGCTTCATTCACCTGATCGATGGCGCTCAATCACCCATTGCGTTGGATCTTGCCGGTCGCGTGTTCGCACTTCGATCTGATCTTGAGGACAGCACCGACAAAGGATGGGGCGCTGAAATTGGACCGCGCGTAAAGATCGGCGATCGTTGGGAAGTTGAAGGCAAGGCCACCTATTTCGATGTGGGCGACGATGGCGTCTCGGAGTTCGGCGTGCGTGCCAACTACGAACTCACGCATCTCGTTGCTGTTCGGGCCGGCGTTTCCACCGACGAGAACGGTGACTCTGTGACCTACACCCTGGGCGCGCGACTGAATATCGGCGACTGACGTCCCGGCGCTGAACCTCGCTGCCGGGGCCGCGTCGGCAAGCTTGGGCAGACGTGGGCAGATGTGGGCAGACGTGGAAGAACGATCGCTGACACGCTTTGACGTCCGCAGCGGAAGTGATCAGACGCTGATTGCCGAGCTCGATGGCCTGCTGTGCTGGCCCGAGCGTGCGTCTGCACTGCTGTTGCTGGCACATGGCGCAGGTGCAGGCATGGCGCATAGGAATCTTGCGCACATCAGCGAGGGTCTCGCGCAGTTGGGTATCGCCACACTGCGCTTCAATTTTCCGTTCATGCAGGCTGGCGCTAAGCGGGTGGATGACATACCGACGGCGGTCAGCACCATTGCGGCCGCGCTGCAGCACGCGCGCGCGCTCATGCAGACGCGGCATGCTTTGCCCGTGTTTGCCGGCGGGCATTCGTTCGGCGCGCGCATGACGACCCACGCTGCCGCAATCGGCGCACTTTCAGGGGTGCATGGGCTGACCTTGTGTGCATTTCCGCTCCACACCGCAGGTAAGCCCGCGACGCAGCGAGCTGAACACCTTGCACGCGTCTCGCTGCCATCGCTGTATATCAGTGGAACGCGCGACGCGCTGGCAGACCTGTTGCTGCTGCGTGAATGCCTGCGGCCCTTGAGCAATGTCGAGCTGCATGAACTGCACGATGCCGACCACAGCTATGTGGCGCGACGGCGCGAGCGCGTGGACAAAGTGCTCGTGCTGGACGAACTGGTCAGCGTGGCCGCTGCGTGGATGCACGGGCAGATTGCCCGAGTGACGCTGAACTGAGCGCAGGCGCACATGCGGCCGCGTGGTGTCTCGTGTAGCTTCGCGGCTCTTCTTTCATGGAGACGTCGTGCGTGAGATCTGCCTGGTTGCAATGCGCGCTTCTGCTGGTCGCCTGGTCCGCTGCCGCTCACGCTGATCTGCCATCTGCCGCAGTGGGTGCAACTTCCCCGACTGCGCATACGGATGCGCTCGCACGGGCTGTGCCTGCGCCACGTCTCCTGGTGGACAACGGTGCACGGGCTGTGTGGTCGCCGTCGGGTCGACGTGCCCGGTTTGCCTACGACAGCATCGTCGATGAGAACAATCGCGATATGGCTGTCTTCGCCATGGACGGCGACGGCGGTCATCGGGTCTGCGTCACCTGTTCAACTGCAGTACCCAGGGGCTTTGTCGGGCTGATGGATTGGCTGCCAGATGGCAAGCATCTGCTTGTGACCGCAGAGAACCAGCGCTCTGCGCACCGTCGTTTCAATCATCCGTCGTTCGGCATCGACAACGACCTCTGGCTTGTGAGCGTCGATGGCAAGCGCGCCGAACGCATATGGCAAACCAGTGCGAAAGGCGGCGCCGTACTGAATGCGCGCGTGAATCGCGCCGGCACGCTGCTGTTCTTCGCAGAGCGTGTGCCGACCGGCAAACCGCTGCCGCTGGCGTTGCGTCGTTTTGGGCCTGGCGGCGAAGATCAGTGGGCAGGCTGGCGTCTGCATGTTGCACAGATCGACCTGAAACGACGTGGCGAGGCCGTGTTGCGCAATCACCGCACGCTGCAGCCGAACGGCGCTGGCTTCTACGAATCCAGTGGCTTCTCGCCCGGCGGCGAGCTCATCTATGCATTTACCGCCGAAGGGCAGCGCTACTGTGACGATGTCTGGAGCGTCGATTCGCGCGCGGGCTCAAGCGCTGGCGCCGGCAGAGCAAACACGCAACCGCGCAATCTGACCAACAGCGCGAACACCTGGGAAGCCAATGGCCAGTACAGCGCCAGCAAGCGCTGGTTCGGCTTCGTATCGAGCGCGTTCACTCCGCGGCTGCGTTTTCCAGGGGCAGACAATGCGCAGCTTGCGACCGAACTGTACCTGCAGCGTGATGCCGGCTCGGCCGTGCGCATGACCTACTTCAATGCGCCGACGGTGCAGCGTGTGGCAAATGCGATGGCCGCACCCGCGGCAGGCAGTGGTGTGCCGGCGAATGGGGTGCGCGTTGTTTCTCGCTTCGCGTTCAGCCCGGACAGTCGCCGCGTGCTTATGCAGGTGACGCCCAGCGAGCGCACCGCGGCACCGCAATTGTGGTTGCAGGAACTGCCGCGCTGATCGGCGCCTGGTAGCCCGCGCCGTGGCGTGAGTTCGTCCGAATGGCTTTGACGTTCTGTGGTCGCTGGTGGCAAGGTCCGGTGGCCGCTGCGTCCTGCGTGGCATGCAGCTGACGTGCTGTTCAGCACGCGTTAAGGGAGCTCTGTGCAACAAGATTCGGGAAACCCTGCTGATGGTCAGCCATCGGCAGCGCAGTTGGTCGCTCCCAAGGTCCGACGTCTGACGCTACCCGTGATGGCCAGCTACGGTTTCGGCCAGATAGCCGAGGCACTGGTGACGACGGCGCTCGGCACCTTTCTGCTCTTCTATTACAACCAGGTGTTGAACGTGTCCGGTACGGTGACCGGCACCGCGCTTGCCGTGTCACTGTTTGTCGACGCGCTGATCGACCCGGCCGCAGGTGCCATCTCCGATCGACTGAAGTCGCGCTGGGGTCGACGGCATCCATTCATCCTGTTTTCAGCCGTGCCGCTGGCGCTGTCGGTTTACCTGATGTTCAACCCGCCAGCCGGCTTCAGCGAACTGCAGCTGGCCGCGTGGTTGGTCTTCTTTACGCTGCTTACCCGGCTCGCGCAGACGTTCTACACGGTGCCGCATCTCGCCCTGGGCGCAGAGATGGCCCATGACTACAACCAGCGCTCGTCGCTTTACTCGTTCAACATTTTCTTTTCGAGCATCGGCGCTGCATTGGGTACAGCGCTGGCGTATCGGTACTTCTTCCCAACCACAGCGGAATTTGATGTCGGCCTGTTGAATCCCGACGGCTACCGTGGGTTTTCCGTCGCTTTCGGTCTGATGATCGTTGCGGCAATCGGGGTGAGTCTCGCGGGCACCTGGCGGGAGATTCCCTACCTCGCATCGAGTGGACGCAATGTCAGCGCCTTTTCCCTCAAGCAACTGCTGCGAGAAACGGGCGATGCGTTCGGCAACAAGTCGTTCAGATCGATCTTCTTCGGCATGGCGCTGGCGACGGTGATGCTGGCGATGGAAGGCGTACTCATACCGTACATGGGTGTGCATTTCTGGGGCCTCACGACTGAACAACTGTCGGTGCTGCCGGGCGCGGCGTTTCTGGGCCTGTGCACAGGTGTTGCGCTGATGGGGCGTGTGACGCGTTGGCTGGATAAGAAGAAGACCCTCATGTACTGCTCATACATCGCCCTCGTGAACGGCAATGTACTGGTCGGCATGCGGCTGCTCGACGTGCCCTGGTTTCCGGCCAACGGTTCGCCCTGGGTGCTGTGGTTGATATTGATGGCGACATTCGTTGGCGCAGTTCTCGGGCCACTCATCTTCGGCTCACTGAACGCCATGTTTGCTGACATCGTTGATGAGCACGAGCTTGATACCGGGTTCCGTCGTGAGGGTGTCATCTTTGCGGCGCGCTCGTTTCTCATCAAGATTGTGTCGTCGGTCGGTATCGTGCTGGGTGGCATCGTGATCGACCTCATCGATTTCCCGCGTGGCGCAACAGCCGGTTCGGTCGAGCCGGACGTACTGTGGAACCTGGGCCTGTTCCAATCTCCGCTGCCATCGGTGTTCGTGTTTCTGGCCGTGATGCTGTACGCGGGCTATTCCCTCGACCGGGAGCGTCACGCAGACATTCGTCGCCAGCTTGCGGAGCGAGTGGGCCAGTTCGCAGAGCGAAAGTAGAAGTCGGCTGCCCGAGGTTGCCATGCCGCGATCAGTCGCTCTGCTGTTGAACCTGGGTCATGCGCTGGACCATCTGTTCCTGCTGATCTTTGCCACGGCGGTCGGCGCAATCGCCAGCGAGTTCGGCATGGCCCGCTGGGAAGACCTGATGCCCTATGCCACCGGCGCGTTCTTCATGTTCGGCTTTGGATCGTTTCCTGCCGGGCGGCTGGGCGATCTGTGGGGCCGGCGGCGCATGATGCTGTTGTTCTTCTTCGGCATGGGCGCGTCTGCATGCCTGGTCGCGCTGGCCCGCTCCGCGCTGGAGATTGCCGCTGCGCTGACATTCATGGGCGCGTTCTCGTCCATCTATCACCCGGTAGGTATTCCGATGCTTGTGCGACATGCCGCGCGCCCTGGCATCACCATCGGCATCAATGGATTGGCAGGCAATCTCGGTATTGCACTCGCCGCAGTGTCGACCGGCTTCCTGGTGCAGGCGTTTGGTTGGCGCGCTGCATTTGTGGCACCGGGCATCGCCTGCATGCTGGCCGGGGTTGCATTTGCGCTGCTTGCGCCGCGTGAAGAAGTGCCGCCCGCGCGACAACCAGCAGAGCTTGGCCGGCGTGCGCCACGCGCCGCAGTCGCGCGGGTGCTGCTGATCATGGGCATCACCGCGACCACCGGTGGGTTGCTGTTCAACTTCACCACCAATGGCAATGCGCAGCTCATGGCACAGCGCCTTGATGGCATTGTCAGCGATCCTTCGCGTCTGGGTGTGCTGCTGGCAATGGTGTACGGCATCGCGTCACTGGCGCAGTTGCTGGTGGGCTATCTCATCGACCGCGTGCCCATGAAGCCACTGTTCATGTGCATTGCCGGCATGCAGGTGCTGCTCTTCGCACTGGCGGCGCAGGCACAGGGCTGGGCCTGGTATGCACTCACCGTGGGTTGCATGATTTTCGTGTTTGGCGCCATTCCATTCAGCGACGCCATCATGGTCCGCCATGTGGACGATGCCATGCGCTCGCGTGTCAGTGGCGCGCGCCTGGCTGTGTCGTTCTCCATAGGCTCGCTGGCCGTCTGGCTGTTGGGCCCGGTGGTGAAGGCGGCGGGGTTCACGATGCTGCTCATGGGCCTGTCGGTGTTGGCGGGTCTCACGTTCCTGGTCCTCTTCGGCCTGCCCGACGAGAAGGCGCTGGACAGCCGCGGTACGGCCTAGGTTGGCGCCGGTGCCCAGCGCAGCCGGACAGGTAGCGCAGCGCAAAGGCGCGCTGTTTCGCGCTCTGGCAGAAATCGTGGGGTGTTTGGCATTTCCGCCACTGTGGCCAGGTACTAGCATCTGCGCTGTTGCTATTACGGAACGCGCGCAATGCCTGCGAAACAGACCGTCGTATCGGCCAAGACCGCTCTGCCGTCTGGCAGGCACCAACAGACACCGCATCGCGTTGCCTTTGTCGTCTTTCCGCAGGCGCAGGTGCTCGACATCACCGGTCCGGTTGAAGTGCTGCGGGCGGCCCGCGAGTTCCTGGCGCCGGGCCAACGCGGCTATACGGTGGAGCTGATCGGGCCGACACGCGGACCGTTCACCACCAGTTGCGGCGTGCAGCTGATCGCAGATCGCGCCTTCAGTGATGTGTCGGCGCGCGAGCGTCGTGCATACAGCACGCTGATGGTCAGTGGCGGCGTTGGTGTTGAGGCGCTGTGCGGCAACAGTGATGCGTTGCGGTTCGTGAGCGATATGGCGCGTGTTGTGCCTCGGGTGGCGTCTGTGTGCACCGGCGCATTTGTGCTCGCCGCCGCGGGCCTGCTGGATCGGCGCCGTGTCGCCACGCACTGGCAGCACTGCGCGGCGTTGGCGCAGCGCTTTCAACAATTGCAGGTCGATGCAGACGCAATCTTCGTGCGCGACGGCAAGTACTGGAGTTCTGCGGGCGTGACCGCGGGGATGGACCTGGCGCTGGCGCTCATCGAGCAGGACCTTGGGCGCGACGTTGCATTGCAGGTCGCGCGCGGCAAGGTGATGTTCATGATGCGGCCCGGTGGACAGTCGCAGTACTCCACCCAGCTTGCGGGGCAGCAAGCGGCTGACCAGGGATTTGCCGCGCTGGTGCGCTGGATCTGCGAGAACCTGCATGCGCCACTGGCCGTGCCCGATCTTGCCGATCGCATGGGCATGAGCGAGCGCAATTTTTCCCGCCGGTTCGTCGCGGAGCTGGGTCAACCGCCTGCCCGCTTTGTCGAGCGCGCGCGGGTGGAAGCGGCGCGCCGCGATCTTGAACAGACTGACAAACGTATCGAGGTAGTCGCCGTGCGCTGCGGATTCAACGCACAGGAGCGCATGCGCCGGGCGTTTCAGCGGCACTTGAGTGTCAGCCCGCAGGACTATCGCGCGCGCTTCGCCATGCCGGCCGCGCGCCGCAGGCAATCAACACAAGCGCTGTGATGCCCAGAACGATCGGCATTGGAATGGCGCTCTTGGTGCTCGGCTGTTGAGTCAGCACCGGTCAGAACAAATCGTCGAACGGGTTGTTCTGCTGCGCACGCATGTGACGCTGCCAGGCGCGATCTTCCTCACGAACCGCTTTCAGCCAACCGCGTGTACGCGCCGGATCGCGCAGCCAGGCCAGCTGTTGCGCAAGGCGTGTGATGGAGGCGCGGATGCGTTTGCAGGTCTGCGCAAGCAGGGTGGCGAAGCGCTGCGGATCAAGGCGCTCATCGTGTCCGATGCCGAAGTCGCCGACGAAGCGCATTTCCTCGAGTTCAAGCGCGTGCTCGAGCTCCTGCAGCTGATCTGCCAGCACGCTGTTGTAGCGCTTCAGCGTGGTGCGATCGAGCGTCTTCAATGCCGCAGCGTCCAGTTGTTGCAGCTGCAACTGTGTTTCCAGCAGTGTCAGCAGATCGTTCTGCTCATACGCCGCGTTGACCTTCTGCATCAGTGTGGTCTTGGTGAGTCTGCGTTCCAGATCGGGTTCTCTGTCAGGATGCAGTTCACTGACCAGCCTGCGATAGATGTCGCGCACAGATTGGGTGACCCGCGCAGCTTCCTCCCGCCGCTTCTTCTCTCTGGCGGCTGCTCGGCCGCGCTCGGCCGCGCCTGCGCGTGCAGCATGCCGACTGTCCCAGTCCTGTTCATCTGCCGCACCTTCTGCTTCTACATCAGCGTTCGCTTCCGGTCGCATGTGCTCGTCGAACCGCGCGAACACGGCTTCTTCACTGCTGAACGTTTCATCGCCCAGGTCGACGCCCGTTGCGGCTTCGAACATCTCTTTGGTGAACGCGGCGTGTTCTCGCTGGTGACTCGCGTAGTCCTGGCCGGCGACGCGTTCGAAGATCGCAAGGACTTCCCGATCATCGACGCGCTCGTCGAGTTGCTGCAGCGCCTGCTCATAGATCATTCCGGCCAGCGTCTTGGCATCGGCGCGGCTCCAATTGCGTTCCGTGGCCACTCGGTCAAGACCAAGCAACCATTTGCGATGGGCTTCCTTCTCGCGGGCCAGCAGGGGCAGTACCTGTTCCGCGTAGGCCGTGCGGAATGGCGGGATCGCCTGCTGCCACGCGTGCAGCCGCTCGCGCGCACGCTCGATGCGCTTGATCAGCGAGTTGAAACGTTTCTGTTCGGGCGACATCAGCGCAGCGGGGGTGCCGCCGTGCGCGACCCGGATGTTCTGCCCATTCTTCATTGTGGGTAGTTCATTGTGGGTGGTTCATTGTGGGTAGTTCATCGTCCGTTGCTCATTTCCGAGTTCGCAGGTGTTGTGGGATGTGACCACGATGCGTCGCGCACGCTACCGCTGGAGGCTGCGCCTGACCAGTGCGCTGGGCACGTGTGTCATCGAACCGTCTTCAATTGGTCACGACATTGCAGTGCTGAGTTCACGTGCCTGAAACCTGCCTGGACTAATCTTTGTGCAATCCAGCCGCGGAGCGGTATCGATGCACTGGAGCGAGGAAGCAGAGTCTGAGTCGCGCGGCCCCGCAGCAGACGCGCCAACGACGCACTATCGTGCGATCTTTCTGTCGGACATCCACCTCGGCACACGCGACTGCCAGGCCGAAGCACTGTTGTC
>CAMAVY010000130.1 GCA_945861675.1 Klebsiella pneumoniae
GGTCTACGACGAACTGAAGGCCGCTTGCGACGAGTATTTCCAACTGCCGCACAGGGGTGAGCAGCGCGGCATTGGCGGATTGTTCTTCGATGACTGGACCCGCGGCGGTTTCGCGCAGAGCTTTGACCTGGTACGCAGCATCGGCGACCGCTTCCTGCCCGCCTATGAGCCAATCGTTCAGCGGCGTAGCGACATCGCGTGGGGGCCGAGGGAACGGGATTTTCAGTGCTACAGACGCGGTCGTTACGCGGAGTTCAACCTCGGTATCGATCGTGGTACCCGCTACGGACTGCAATCAGGGCGGCGAATCGAGTCCGTATTGGCGTCCTTGCCACCCGAAGTGATCTGGCGTTACGACTGGCACCCGGAGCCAGGTACCCCCGAGGCGCGGCTCACCGACTACTTTCTGAAGCCGCGTGATTGGCTGAGCGAGAACAACGACGTCTGATGGCAAGCATCTTCATGTTGGCGCGCTGTGGATAAGTCTGGGGATTGTTTCTCTGTAAAGCGCCGGGACGCCCGGTGCACACTGCGGTGTCTCGTTTCTGCAGCAAAACAGCTAGAAAGATTCACTTACAAAACATGCCGTTAAGGATGCTTCGTGCAGGGCGGCCGAGAAGTGTCCGCTTAACGACATCCGCAGCCACCGTGTCAACTGCATGTGCATAAGGGCAATGCGGGCGGAATTTCGTACGCCTGTGTCAAGCCCTGTCGGGGCACATTTTTCGAGAATTCTGAGCGCTAAGGATTAGGCGTGCCCGGCAGGATGATCAGCCGCGACTTCACCTCTTTGACGCCGCGAATCGAACGCGCGAGGGCGACGACTTTCTGTTCGGCCGCCGTGGTCGTGGCATTGCCGTTCAGGATCACCACCCCTCGGTTCACGTCCACGTTGATGTCCATGAACGAGAGCTCCGCGTCGGATAACAGTGCCTTGTTGATCGCACCGCTGATGTAGGTGTCGTCGAACACCTCGCCCGCGGTTCGTGCGCTGCTGCCGTCCTGCATGCCAGCGCAACCCGCGACTGACAGCAGCACCACTGTACCGAGCACCTGTGTCAGCCGACGCCAGAACGGGGTCGTGGCGGGCCGCATGCGTTGTCTGTTGACGCGCCCGTTAGCCCGGGCACTCGGGATCAATTTCGACATATTGAGCATGTGACGACCTGTGATGTTGGGGTATGCGAAGGCGCATGCGAACTGGCGACGCGCAGACGCTTGCGCTTGCGCAAGTGCCCGCGCGGGGGCGATGCCACCCAGTCAGGCATTGCCGCTTGCAGCGCCTGCGCCGGCAATAGACATGGCGCAGAGCGAATTCGTTTCGTTGTTCCGTTCGGCAGGGTACGCAAAGCGGTCTGTGGCTGCACCCCTGCGGGGTACACTCCTCGCGAACATTCGCAGGGGCTCAACGTGCTTGAAGTGCAGCTCACAGAGGTCGCGTCAGGATTGCGTTTCCCGGAGGGGCCTATTGCCATGCCGGACGGCGATGTGCTGTTGGTCGAGATTGCACGTGGCACGCTGACACGGGTATGCCCAGACGGCGCCGTCAGCGTGATTGCGCAGCTTGGCGGTGGGCCGAACGGCGCTGCGATAGGTCCTGACGGCCAGTGTTACGTGTGCAACAACGGTGGCTTTGCCTGGCACGAACGTGGCGATCGACTCTTTCCCGGCGAGCAGCCCGACGACTACAG
Organism: Klebsiella pneumoniae; assembly: GCA_945861675.1. Taxonomy (GTDB): domain Bacteria; phylum Pseudomonadota; class Gammaproteobacteria; order Pseudomonadales; family Azotimanducaceae; genus CAMAVY01. The sequence continues at coordinate 1,692 of CAMAVY010000130.1, forward strand.
CGGTGGCCGAATCGAGCGGGTGAATCTGACGAACGGAAATGTCGAGGTGCTGTATCGCGAATGTGCGGGGCGGTCGCTGCGCGGTCCCAACGACATCGTCTTCGATTCCCAGGGCGGCTTCTACTTCACCGATCACGGCAAGAACCGGCCGCGCGAACGTGATCGCACTGGCGTCTACTACGCCCGCGCCGACGGCAGTCATATCGAAGAGATTGTTTTCCCCCTCGATGGTCCCAACGGGATTGGCCTGTCGCCAGACGGCAGCACGTTGTATGTCGCAGAGACCATGAGTGCGCGGTTGTACGCGTATCGGCTGACCGCGCCTGGCCAGATTGATCGTCGTGCGGGTCAGCGCGGCGATGGCGCAACGATGCTCGCGGGCATTCCTGGCTACTACCTGTATGACTCGTTGGCGGTAGAAGCGAACGGCAACATCTGCGTCGCCACGCTGATCAACGGCGGCATCTCCGTGATCAGACCCGATGGCAGCGGCGCCGAATTCGTACCCATGCCTGATGCACTAACGACCAATATCTGCTTCGGCGGGCCCGATCTGACGACGGCGTTCGTGACGCTCTCAAGTACGGGCAAGCTGGTGCGCATGCAATGGCCGCGTGCCGGCGCAAAACTCAACTATCTGAACGCATGAGCCACCTGAACGCATGAGCCACCTGAACGCATGAGCCACCTGAACACATGAGCGACAGCGAACGTGCAATCTGATCGTGATCGTGGTGCCGTGCGGTCCACGCGCAGCCGTGGTCTGCCTGGGGTCAACGCCCTGCTGCTGGCGGCCGTACTGCTCGCTTCGCACGTAGGGGGTGCCACCTTGGGCTTTGCTGAGTCGGCCCCCGCATCGGCAGCAGCCGGCAGCAAGATTCACTTCCTGATTGCCGCTGCGCCGGGCAGCGGCTGGGACGGCAGCGCGCGCGCGGCTGGCCTCGCGCTGCAACGCGCCCACATCGTTGAGCAGGTGAGCTACGAAAACCTCTCGGGCGGTGGCGGTGGACGCGCAGTGGCGCGCCTCATTGAGCTGGGTCCGCGTGCGCACGACACACTGCTTATCAGCTCTACCCCCATTCTGATTCGCTCGCTGCAGCGCACGCTGCCCCAGAGCTTTCGCGATCTCACACCAATCGCCGCAATCGCAGCGGAATACAGTACGTTTGCGGTGCGTGCAGATTCACCGATCCGCGACTTCAAAGGCCTGTTGGCGGCCTACAAGAAGGACCCGCGGCGCGTCCCGACAGGTGGCGGTTCAGTTCGCGGCAACATGGATCATCTGGTCGCGGCGATGGTGCTTGCAGCAGCGGGTGGACGGCCACGTTCACTGGTGTACCTGCCCTACGATGGTGGCGGCAAAGCCGTCGCGGCACTGCTGTCGGGTGAAGTGCAGGTGATCTCCACGGGTCTTGGCGAAGTACTGGAACTGGCGCGCAGTGGCAAAGTGCGGTTGTTGGCGGTGACTGCGCCCGCGCGTCTTGCGCGTCTGCCGGCGGTGCCAACGGTGGTTGAGCTTGGTGTCAACGTTCGCTTCGTGAACTGGCGCGGGCTGTTCGGCGCACCGGGTCTGGCGCCCGCTGAACGGCGCGTGCTTGGCGAGCGATTGCACGCGATGAGTGAATCACCGGAGTGGGCAACACTGCGCGGACGCAATGCCTGGGAACCGCTCTTCGTGCAGGGTGACGCGTTTACACGCTATCTCACGCTGCAGGAAGCGGAGCTCGCAAAGATCATGCGCCGGCTGGGCTTTGTACGGTGACGTATCTCTGCCCGTCGGACATGCGCTGGAGTGCATGCCAATGAGCATGCGCCGGTGAGGAGCGATCGACTCATCGCCGTTACGTGGCTGCTGCTGTTCGGCGTGTACGCCAGCCAGATTGGCCTGATCGAGCTCGACATCTGGGCGGCAGACAGTTTCCTGACGGCCCGCACCCTTCCCATTGTGCTGGCATCTGCGGGCGTGCTGCTGGCGTTGTTTCTGTTGATCTGGCCCGAGAGCTCGCATCGCATGACGCGACTCTCCGGCGCACAGGTTCGGCGTCTGGCAATGCTCGTACTTGCACTCACGGCGTTTGCGGGCGCCGTCGAATTGCTGGGCCTATGGATCGCCTGTGCACTGTTCCTCCTGGCGACCCAGCTCATCGAAGGTGAGCGACGACCCTGGGCTCTGCTCACACTTGCGTTGGGCGCACCGCTCGGTCTCTGGCTGTTGGTCGAAAAGGCATTGCAGCAGCATGTTGCCGTCGGGACGCTGTTCTGATGTTCGACGCGCTCTGGCCAGGTCTGCTTACCGGTATCGCTACGGCATTCACGCTGCAGAACATCGAGTTGGTGTTTGCCGGCTGTCTGATCGGCACCGTCGTCGGCATGCTGCCTGGGTTGGGGCCGGCCTCGGCAATTGCTTTGATGCTGCCCATCACGTACGGAATGGACCCGGCGTCAGGTCTGATTCTGATGGCGGGCGTGTACTACGGCGCGGCGTATGGCGGCTCAACCGCGTCCATCCTCATCAATGCTCCGGGTGAGTCCAGCGCAGTAGCAACCACGTTCGACGGCTATCCACTGGCACGCATGGGTAAAGCCGGCAAAGCGCTTGCGGTTGCGGCGTACGGTTCGTTCATTGGTGGCACGTTCGGCACCTTGATGCTCATGTTGGCGGCCGCGCCACTTGCGCTGATCGGCGCCAGCTTCTGGAGCATCGACTATGTGTTCCTGATCTGCCTTGGCCTTGCCTCGATTGCTGCATTTGCAGGCCCCGGGCAGTGGCTGAAGGCATGGCTCGCGGCGATCGTCGGCATGATGCTTGCCACGATTGGCACGGACCGAACATCAGGCGCGCTGCGCTTCGTGTTCGGCCAGACCGACCTGATCGACGGCATCACATTCGCGCTGCTGGCAATGTCGGTGTTCGCCCTTGCAGAGGCATTGTTGTTGAGCCTGCAGGGTGGGGACCTGCCAGCTGTGCATGGCGTTGGCTTGAAATCGCTGGCACTCACGCGCGCCGAAGTACGCGATGTTGCGCCTACCGTCGCGCGCAGTTCGCTGCTGGGCTTCCTGGTCGGCGTACTGCCGGGCGCGGGTGCGACCATTGCGTCGTTCCTGGCCTACGGCGTCGAGCGCAATCTGGCACCTGCAGATAAGCAGGCAGAGTTCGGTCACGGCAGCCTGCGCGGACTTGCGGCGCCGGAAACGGCCAACAATGCGGCCTGCTCAGGTGCCTTTGTGCCGCTGTTGACGCTCGGAATTCCGGGTTCCGGCACCACCGCGCTGCTGCTGGGCGTCATGATTTCCTACGGCGTACAGCCGGGCCCCAATCTGCTGGCTGATCACCCCAATGTGTTCTGGGGCGTCATCGTTTCCATGTACCTCGGCAATCTGATGTTGCTGGTACTCAACCTGCCGCTGGTGCCACTGCTTGCACGGTTGCTCGCCGTCCCACGGCAAACACTTGTGCCGTTGATCCTGCTGTTCAGTGTGCTGGGCGTTTACCTGATCGGCTTCAACACATTCGATATCTATCTCATGGTGGGCTTTGCGGTTGCTGCGGTGTTGTTCCGCCTGCTGGATGTACCCATGGCCCCTCTGCTGCTTGGGTTTGCGCTGGCACAGCCCTTTGAAGACGGTTTGACCAAGGCGCTGGATCAGCAGCAGCTTTTTGCACTGGGCGATCGCCCGCTGAGCATGGCACTGTTGGCCCTGGCATTGTCGGTATTGGGCTTCAGCCTGGGACGCCAGTTGTGGCGACGCATACAACGACATCGTCAGGGTCCATTGCACGGTGCTTCCTGACTCCGTCCGTAGTGCCGCTTCCTTCCACCTTCCAGAATCTTATCGATAGCGCAAGACGAGACTTCACATGGCACAACTCAATCGCGATGGCACGTCGATCTACTTCGAAGTTCATGGTGACCATGGGCCCGTGCTGCTGCTTTCCCATGGCTACAGCGCCACTTCGCAGATGTGGCAAGGTCAACTGGATGCGCTGCGCGGCTATCGCACGATCGTGTGGGACATGCGCGGCCACGGTCGATCCGACAGCCCATCGGATCCCGCGCTGTACTCGGAACAGCACACGGTCGGCGACATGGCTGCACTGCTCGATGCCGTCGGCGTGCAGCGGGCGATCATCGCTGGCCTGTCGTTGGGCGGCTACATGTCGCTGGCGTTCCAGGCAGCGCAGCCTGCACGCACTGCCGCGCTGATGCTGTTCGACACGGGTCCGGGCTTCCGCAACGATGCGGCACGTGAGGAGTGGAATCGTACCGCAAGCTCGCGTGCCGACGCGTTGCTGCGCGATGGTCTTGCTGCATTGGGCCGCGGCGCCGAGGTGCGCCTGAGCAGCCATCGCTCGGCGGAAGGTCTGGCCCACGCCGCGCGCGGCATGCTGGCGCAGCAGAACCCAACGGTCATCAACTCTCTGGCATCGATCAAAGTGCCGACGCTGGTGCTCGTGGGCGCCAACGATCGCCCATTCATCGCCGGCAGCGAGTACATGGTGCGCAAGATTCCGGGTGCGACTCAAGCGGTGATTGCCGACGCGGGGCACGCAGCGAACATCGATCAACCGCAGGCGTTCAACGACAGCGTGCTTGCATTTCTCGCCACGTTGCCTGGCAGCTAGTCCTGGACATTGCGGACTGTGCCGCATCGACGTAAACCGGGCGCAACGAGGGAGCCATGATCGACCTGCGCAGCGACACCGTGACCCGACCGACGGCGGCCATGCGCGAGGCCATGCACGCGGCTCCGGTTGGCGATGATGTGTACGGAGAAGATCCGACCGTGAATCGCCTGGAAGCACAGATCGCACACATGCTGGGCAAACCAGCGGCGCTGTTCGTACCCAGCGGTACGCAGAGCAATCTCATCGCCTTGCTTACGCACTGCCAGCGCGGTGACGAGTACGTTGCCGGCGCGGAAGCGCACACCTACAAGTTCGAGGGCGGTGGCGGCGCGGTACTGGGCGGCATTCAGCCGCAGACACTGGCATTCGCAGCGGACGGCTCATTGCCGCTCGATCAGGTGGAAGCGGTGCTGAAACCTGATGACTTCCATTTCGCGCGCACGCGCCTGGTGTGCCTTGAGAACACCCATGGTGGTGTGGTTGTGCCGCTCGACTATCTACGTGCGTATTCGGCCTTTTGTCTGCAGCGCGGGTTGAGCCGCCACCTCGACGGCGCGCGGCTGTTCAATGCGGTAGTCGCCACGGGGGTGTCGGCCGCAGAAATTGCGGCCCAGTTCGATTCAGTGTCTGTGTGTTTTTCCAAGGGACTTGGTGCGCCGATCGGTTCCGCCTTGTGCGGCGACGTTGCCTTCATTGAGCGTGGCCGACGCTGGCGGAAGATGCTGGGTGGCGGGATGCGCCAGGCAGGAGGCCTGGCGGCGGGTGCGCTGCATGCGCTTGATCACCACATGGCAAGGCTGGCCGAAGATCATCGTCGGGCCGCGCTGCTTGCAGATGCGCTGCGCGGGTTGGTCGAGGTTTACGCGGCATCGACGGCCGGCAGTCGCGCGTCGAATACGCTGCAACCGCGCGTGCACCATGCAACCAACATGGTGTTCCTGCATCTGCCTGCGGCAGTGCTGCAGGCCATCGCACAGCATCACCGTGCACGCGGCATTCGGGTGGGCAATCGCGAACGCATCGTGCTGCATCTGGATATCGATGACGCGGCGCTTGCACGCGTGATCGACGCCTACCGCGCGTTCTTTGCGCAGGCGTCGGTGTAGTTGCAGCGCGGGTCAGTAGACGATGTTCACGACCGCGCCGGTCATCAGGCTGGCCAAGGTCCCCGAGTACAGAGACCAGGGCGCCAGCTTGAGAATGTCGTCACGACGTTCCGGCACGATCGACGACAGGCCGCCAAGCATGATGCCCAAGCTGCCGAAGTTGGCAAAGCCGCATAGCGCGTAGGTCAGCACAACGTCCGTGCGTTCAACGAACGCGTCCGGACCCATCGCGGCCATGTTGATGAATGCAACCAGTTCATTCAGCACGAGCTTTGTACCCAGCAGGCTGCCTGCTTGAAGACATTCGTTCCATGGGATGCCCATCAGCCAGGCGATCGGCGAGAACAGCAGACCCAGCACGCGTTCCAGGGAGATCGGTGCACCAGCGACGTTCGGCAACGTCGACAGCATGCCGTTGACGAGTGCGACGAGCGCGACCAGCACGATCAGCATGGCGCCAACATTTGCCACGAGGCGCAGTCCGTCGCCCGTGCCGCGCGTGATGGCGTCCATCGTACTGGCGTACACCGGCCCGTCCGCCACATCGACGGTGGCCCCGGTATTGATGGACGGATGCATGACGCGCGAGATCAGAATGCTGGCCGGCACGGCCATCACAGACGCAGCAAGTACCTGACCGAGCGGGTTGTCGATGATGCCGCTCAACACGTTGGCGTAGAGGATCATGACTGAGCCGGCCACCGTCGACATTCCGCAGGTCATGACGCTGAACAATTCAGCCCGCGACATGTTGATGAGATAGGCCCGGATCATCAGCGGTGCTTCGACCATCCCGAGAAAGATGTTCGACGCGGCGGCCAAGCCCTCGGCGCCACCGACACCCAGCGTCTTGCGCAGGCCGAACGACAACCCGCGTACCACCAGCCCGAGCACGCGCCAGTGCCACAGCACTGCAACCAGCACACTGAACACGAGGATCTGCGGCAGGATGCGGAACGCGAAGACAAATGTGGCGCTGGCCGCGGTGACTGGGTATGGCGACGGCGTCGCGCCACCCAGGAAGCCGAACACGAACCCCGAGCCCTTCATGGTCGCGGTTTCGATGGCGGTCACAACATTGTTCAGGCTGTACAGCGCCGTTCGCGCCGGCTCGAAGCGCAGCAGCACAAAGGCGATGCCGAACTGCATCAACAGCGCCGTGACCGTGAGCTTCCAGGGCATCGCGCGCCGATCCGCGCTCACGAGCCAGGCGGCAGCAATGAATGCAGCCAGTCCAAGCATTGACTGCAGAATGTACATAGGCAGACAGCCCCGGGGAGTAGAAGAAGGTTGCAGACGCAGATCGAAGAGCAACGCAGACGAAGATGGCAACAGAGCGATGGCCGCAAGCGGCACAGTGCGGCCGTTGGCGCCGAAGTTGGTTGCGATTGTTAACGTTGTTTGTGGTCTGGAGTTTCAATGGTCCTGGCATCGTGGACAATGCCTGGCGTGACTTCTGCCTGGATTGACCTTTGCCTGGCGTGAACGGGGGCAACATCTCGATGACTGACTCGTTTGCGGCAGCGACCTCCTTGGATCTGAGTACTCACCCACCAGCTGGCGCGCCCGCCGTCATCGTGTGCGGCTCGCTCGCCATCGACGTCATCGGCTACTACGCCGGCACCCTGCAGCCCTCCACTGTTGCGGGAGCATTCTCGCAGTCCATCCAGCTGGATCGGTTGGATGTGGAGTTCGGTGGTTGTGCGATGAACATCGCCTACTCACTGGCGCTGCTGGGCGCCCAGGCATACCCCGTGGTGCGTGTCGGCCGTGACTTTCGTGGCGACTATGCCGCGCACCTTCGTGCGTCCGGCGTATCGGATCGTGGCGTGCTGGTGGACGAGGCGTTCGCTGCGTCATCACATTGCATCGTGCTGTCGGATCGCGACGGCAATCAGCTGACGGCGTTCTACCCGGGCAGCTCTGCCGCGGACGCGGCTGGCGCGCAACCACACCACGACGCAGGCGCCCTCGCAGCGTCCGTGGGCGCACGCATCGCAATCATTGCGCCTGATGTATCGGCAAGCATGATCAGACACGCAGAGCTGCTGAGCGCGGCAGCAGTGCCGTACATCACAGACCCCGGACAAGGGCTGTCAGACTTCGCACCGGCGGCCGCCACCGCCCTGATGGCGCGCACGCGGCACCTCATTCTCAACGATCGCGAGTGGGCCACGCTGCTCGACATGCTGGGACGCAGCGCCGAGGCGGTGCGTGCAGACCTGGACTGGCTGGTCGTGACTGAAGGCGCACGCGGGCTGTGGGCGTGGCAAGGTGCCGATGAGATTCGGCTGCCCGCGATCGCAGCGCGGAGCGCGGTCGATCACACCGGTTGCGGTGATGCCTTGCGTGCGGGGCTCGCACTGGGTCTCGCACAGGGCGCTGCACTGGCCGACGCCCTGCGCATCGGGGTGCTGTGCGCCACCTATAACCTTGAGTCGCGCGGCTGTCAGAGGCATCATTTTTCGCTGCACGAGTTCCGTCGGCGCTATGTCGAGTGCTGGCAGGCACCCTGGCCCATTGACGACTGACTTGCGTACTATCGCGCGCCTCGTCCCTTCCATTGGCTGGCTGAATCGAACATGGCGACGTCCCGCGAGGCATATAGCACTGACGCGCCTGGCCTGATCGTGCTGCTCAACGGCTCGTCCAGTGCCGGCAAGACCACGCTTGCACACGCGGTCCAGGACGTCATGGAAGATGCGTGGCAGCACGTAGCCCTGGATCAGTTCCGCGATGGCATGCCTGGGCGCTACCGAGGCATCAATGCACCGGATGGCTCGAGTGGTGAGCAGGGTCTGAATGTAGTGCCGGTGCAGAAGCGCGGCGAACTGGTCACCGAAATCCGTTTCGGTGGCATGGGCCATCGCATGTTGCGTGGCATGCATCGCGCGGTGGCCGCGTTTGCGTCGGCCGGCAACAATGTCGTGGTAGACGACATACTGTTTGAACCCAGAATGCTCGACGACTACCTCGATGCGCTGCGTCACCACTGGGTGCTGTTCGTCGGTGTGCGTTGCCCATTGAGCGTTGTGACGGACCGCGAGAATGTTCGCATGGGGCGGTTTCCCGGGACTGCGTTCTCGCACTTTGACGAAGTGCATGTGCACGGCTGCTACGACCTCGAAGTTGACACCGCCGCCCTGCCGCCGCGCGAGTGTGCCTTGCAGATCCACGCGCGCATTCGCAGTGGTGCGCCGCCACAGGCGTTTGCGCGCATGCGCCAGGAACGTGGCCTCAATTGACCGCAGCCCATCCGCACAGCTGATGATGGACGCAACTTAAGGACCGCACATGTTCGATGTCTACTTCGCGCCCACGCCAAATGGCTGGAAGATCACGATCATGCTTGAAGAGTGCGCTGCACCGTACAAGGTGATTCCCGTGAACCTGGGCGCTGGCGATCAGTTCAAGCCGGACTTCCTGCGTATCAGTCCGAACAACCGGATGCCCGTGCTGGTGGATCACGATGCGCCGGCCGGTCCGCTGTCAGTGTTCGAGTCCGGAGCCATCCTGGTCTACCTCGCGGAAAAGCTGCAGCGCTTCATGCCAACAGATGTACACGGGCGCTTCGACGTGCTGCAGTGGTTGTTCTGGCAGGTGGGCGGGCTCGGACCGATGGCCGGGCAACTGTCGCACTTCGTCAACTACGCGCCCGGCGGCCCGGCAGCGCACAACTACTCGCACACCCGCTACAAGAACGAGTACGACCGTTTGTTTGCCGTGATGGAGCGCTCGCTCAGCGAACGCGCGTACCTCGCGGGCGACGCGTACAGCATTGCTGACATGGCCGCCTGGCCGTGGCTCGTGCCCTACAAACGGTTCGAGCAGGACATGACGCTGTACCCTGGCGTGCGTCGCTGGTTTACGGAGATCAAACAGCGGCCGGCAGTGCAACGCGCGATGGAGGTTGGCAAGGCGACCATGCGTGCGCCTGGACAGCCAATGGATGAAGCCGCGCGCACGATGATGTTTGGTCAGACCGGTCGCACTGCCCAGGCTCATGCGCAGCTACAGGCGTTTACCGGAGAGGCTGAACGCAAGGACTCCGGCAACAGCTGAGCGATCGCGATCAGTTCGCGGGCTTGCGCGCACGACCTTCGTACATGAACGTCGCGATGCGCGGCCCTGCGATATAGCCCTTTTCCAGACTGTCGATAGCGAAACCCGCATCGATCAGCAACCGGTCTGTCGCCCGTGTGAGATGACAGCCGCCGGTCAGGCACTTCCACAACGGCTGCACGCGGAACTGCCAGGCCTGCACGCTGCGATCTGACGACAGGCCGTGCTCTGCAAACAACAGCAGGCCGCCTGGCTTCAGCACACGAAATGCTTCGCGCAGCGCGCTGTACACGTCTGGGATCGAGCACAGGGTCCATGTGAACACGGCCGAATCGACAGATGCGTCCGGCAGTGGCAACAGCTCGCCCGACTGCTCACGAATGTCGACGTGCACGTGGCCCGCGCGCGCACGCTCAGCAGCGAGTCTGGCCAGTTCCGGGGCTGGCTCCACACCAATGACGGTTTGCACACGGTCGCTGTAGTAGCGCAGGTTCAGGGCAGAGCCCATGCCTACCTCAAGTACGGTGCCGAAGGCCTGCGGAATCACCCGGGCGCGAATCTCGGCAATCGCCGGCGCGCGCATGGCCGTGTCGATCAGTCGCGGCAGCACATAGCGATCGTAGGGGTTCATCGGCTGGGGCCATGGCGCAGTTGCGGGGGCCGCGATGTTAGTCCTCAGAGACACTGCGGACATCTGCGCTGCAGACATCAGCCAAGCGGCATGGGTCCCGCCGACAGTGATGCAACCATCCTGCATGGCTCCGTTCGCCCGCTCGTTCTCATCTGCATGCACCGGGACATGCCTGGGTTATGCTCGGGCAAACAGCCGCTGGACAGCACACGATGAAGTTCACGTTCTTCAACCTCATGCCATGGCCGCATCTGCCCGACGACTTCCGCGAGAAACATCGCTCGGTCTGGGTCGACATTCCGTCCAGTCTCTACGATCCGGTGCGTGGCCACGATGTCTACAACACCTACCTCGATGAACTCGAGTATGCGGAGCAACTGGGCTACGACGGCATCGGTGTGAACGAGCACCACGCCAATGCCTACGGGATGATGCCCTCGCCGAACATCATGGCCGCTGCGATGTCGCGCCGTACCTCGAAGGCCGCGCTGGTTGTGCTGGGCAATTCCATTGCGTTGTACAACCCGCCCGTACGCGTCGCAGAAGAGTTCGCGATGCTCGATGTGATGTCCGGTGGCCGCCTGTTGGCCGGCTTCCCGGTCGGCACATCGATGGACACCAATTTCGCCTACGGCGCAGTGCCTGGCATTACGCGCGACAAGTATCGTGAGGCGCACGAACTGATCCGGCGCGCCTGGGCGGAGCAGGAACCGTTTCCGTTCAACGGTCGCTACACCAAGTTGCGTTACGTGAACTGCTGGCCGAAGCCAATACAGAATCCGCCACCGATCTTCATTCCAGGCGGTGGCTCGCTGGAGACCTACGACTTCTGTCTCGAGAACGACTACGTGTACTGCTATCTGTCGTTCTCTGGCTACAAGCGTGCCAAGACGCTGATGGACGGCTACTGGGAACGCGTGCGCGATGCGGGCAAGGACGATTCGCCCTACCGCGGTGGATTTGCGCAGACCATCATCGTCGCCAACAGCGATGCAGAGGCGGAACGCGACTACCGCGAACACGTCGACTACTTCTACAACCGCTGCCTGCACGTGTATCCCGGCTTTGCCGATGCACCGGGCTATCGCACCATCAAAACGCTGAAGGCCAACGTCACCTCGCAGATGACGCAGCAGGCGGTGGGCAATGTTGCCAGCATGAGCTGGAAGCAGTTGATCGACGAGGGCTATGTGATTGCCGGCAGCCCGGACACGGTCGTCAAACAGATGCGCGAACTGATTCACGGCCTGCACGTAGGCAACATCTTCTGCCTGATTCACATCGGCAACATGCCGGAAGACAAATGTCGCCGCTCCATGGAGCTGTTTGCGCGTGAGGTCATGCCGCAGCTGCGCAATGAATGGCCGGAGCATGCAACCGACGATCGGTTCTGGATTCATCCCGTGGAGCGCCAGGCGAAGCGCCCCGCCGCT
>CAMAVY010000131.1 GCA_945861675.1 Klebsiella pneumoniae
ATTGGCGTGATCATCGCCGCGCCTTATGCCGGTGGTTGGTTGGTGGCACCCGAGAAGATCAGCTACATGTATGGCGAGACACCTGCTGCTGTGGTCGAGAAGACGGCCGGGCTGCAGGCAGTGTGCCGCGCCCACAACGTGCCGCTGGCGGCGGTGGCGATTCAGTTTCCGCTGGCGCATCCCTGCGTCGCCGCCGTGATTCCCGGTGCGCGCACACCCGATGAGGCGAGCGAGGCGCAACGACTGATGAGCATGCATGTGCCATCGGCGCTGTGGGCGCAACTGAAGCACGAGGGTTTGTTGGACGAGGGTGCGCCAACGCCCGTGTGATGCCAGCGCCAGTTTCGCGCCAACGCTGTTCACGATCATCAAAAGCTCTGCGAGCTGAGTTGAAGGAGATCCATCGATGACGTCCCCTGCGCCACAAGTTTCGGTACTTCTTGCAGTGATGGCCGATGGCATTGGCAATCTGACCTTCGGCACGACCGCCTGGGTAGATGCCGCGCGCACTGTGCTGATCGAGGCTGTAAGCCGCCACGCTACAAGCCTGTGCGGCCTGGGTCGCTTCACGCTTTGCGAGGTTGCACACAATCCGCCTGCGTATCTGCATGGCGACGCGACGCTTGCGTGGCACGCCACGATTGATGGCTCAGGCAATGGCGCCAGCGTTGAGGTTCATGCCGGTGAACTGCCGACTGCGCAGTGCACGTTCAAGGTCGCGGGCGATCATTCGATCATCAGCAATCTGGCGCGCATTCAGTATCACGACAAAGACCCGGCATTGATTGCAGCGGCGCAGACACGCCTGCAGGCGCTATCGCGTTGGGATGTGCACGGCGCAATTCCAGCGCATCCGGTGTTGGGCGTCGTGCTGCGGACACTGCACGATCGGATGGCGCTGCGCACGATGCCGCGCTTCACCTTCATGACACCGGAGTGGGTGAGTTCGGCGCGGCACATCCTGTGTTCGCGCGCGGCGTCTGAAAAGTACGCGGCTGGCTTGGCCGATGTGCAGTACATCTTTGCTGAGGAGTTCACCGACACGCCGCGCTATGCATTTCCGGATGGCGCTCATGGCGGCTTCTGGGTGCAGTGCAACTTCGGACATATCACAGTGGGGGCCGGGCCGTTGCCCGCGGCGTTGGGGCCAGCCGATGTCTTGACCAAGGGTGCCTACACGCCGGTCGTGCCGGTAGGGCGCACGGTGAATGCAGCCATGAACGACGCAGAGAAGGCCGAGCACGCGGACTACAGCAAGCGCGCGTTCCGCTTCGACAAGGCAGCGGGCGCGCCACCGGTGACGAAGACGTCGCCTTCGGGCAAAGGAGAAATGCCGGCCGGGCTTGCGCGTGTGTTCGTGCCGTTGCACGACGAACTGTCGAAGCGCACTTCCGGTGAACTGCCGTCGGACTACGACAACGGCATCCGAGCAGAATGGGCTGCGGCGCAGACCTTCGACCGGGCCGGCAGCTACGACAAGACCTGGCTGCGCTTGGACAAGGTCGACATCTACGGTGCGCCGCGCACGCGCTGAACGGCCAAAAAACCGCCCGTGCGCGTGAGCACAAGCGGCTTCTTGTTGCTGCGGGTGCGCGCGCGCTGTCGCGCGCGACCTCACGTGCGACCGACTTGATGTGGTAAGTCGCGTCCACACGGCAGAAACGCGGATCGAAGACCGAGCCGGTCGTGCGCCAGTTGCCGTCGGGCCCCGGGTTGTCGATGCCCGTGACTGAGCTGTCGTTAGTCACGTTGTCCAGGAACAACCGAACTCGATAGTGTTCTTCCAGATCGGTGTAGGCGACGCCGACATCCAGGCGCCCGCGTGCGGGCACCGGATCAAGGTCGCGTTCGACGCCGTTGTCGAAGAACTCGCCCGTCCAGGAATAGGTCGTTGCGAAGTTGAACCGGTGCGCCGTTCTTGATGCTGGCGATCGTCTGCAGGTACGACTGCGGGCCGAACGAGAAGTTGAACGCGCCGAATTCGCACTAGCCGCCACGGAGTTCCTTCGCGTGCTTGCGGTCGTTGGCATACCGCACACCCGGCACCAGTTCCCATTGCTCATTGAACTTGTAGGTGCCCGGCGTGTACATCGCGGTCACGCGGTCGTGCAGCTTGTGGATGTGGTGGTAGATGGCGCTGCGCGGACGGCCTTGCCACAGCCCATTGAGCTGCCGCCCACGCGCCGAAGTGTCAACGCGCGCATGTGTAAGGGGTATGCCGGCCAGCGACATGTAATTCATGCCAAAAACGGCTGCGCCAGCAGACCGTATTCAACCGCATTCACATAGCGATCAGTGCTGTTGGTCAGGCTGTACCCCCGGTCTTCGGTGAACAGATGGATACCGCTGGTTCCGCTGAGTTTTTCGCCCAACGCCCAGTTCAACTGCAGCTCGTTCGAAGCGTTCTCCACTGACTCGTCCACGGTCTGCCGATAGGCCGTGAAGTCGGCCTTCCACGATTCGAGATCGGTGTTGAACGTGTGGGTGCAGTCGGTGTAGCCGAACGCGTACTTCAGCTGGAAGTCTTCGTTGATGTCGCAGCTGATTTCGGTCTGGTTCGCGCTGTGCTTGAAGGCTTCGTCGTGACACGTGCTGTCGGTGTAGGGGAAGTCGCAGTCGCTGTCGTTCACGTTGGTCTTGAAGCCCGTGTCCTTGCGACCGCCCGTCAACAGATGCGAACCGACTGGGCTGTGGTGAGAGGCCAGTGGCTGGAACGCAAACGCGCTGGCATCGATGCCGTCCACAACAGCCCCAGCGCGACATTGCGACCGTCGATGCTGTTGATGTCATTGGACTCGCCCAGTCCTTTCAGCGAGCAGTCGCGATCGAGCTTCGTGGCGACCAGTCTGGCGGCCAGCACATCGTCGACCAGCGGTCCGGCAACAAAGCCATAGAACTCGCGGTCGCGGAAGTTGCCGAACTGCGCGCGCAGCCGCATCCGCGACCAGGTGTTGGTGCAGATCGATGGCAACGATATGCATGCCGAGTTGACCCGCGACATGTTGGCAAATCCGGGCCTTGTTGAATGCTTATCGGCGACCCCCTGATCCAGCGGGTAGAGGCTCGGCCGGTACTGGCTTGACGCGTGCTGGTGTAGCGGGTGATCGGGTCGGGCCAATGCCCTGAATCACCTGACCGCTCGCATTGCGTGGCGGTGCGATGCCAAGCAACTGCGACACTGTGGGCGCAATGTCGATCTGCACTTGCGTTGGCAGGCGCAGACCTGGCCTGACACCGCGTCCCATCGCCAGAAAGATGCCCTGCATGTCGGGCAACGCGGGATCGTAGCCGTGACCGCCGATCTGGTAGTCGCAGCACCAGCGCAGGAAGCGGAACGCGCTGCCTCGCAACACGCCCATCGACTGCAGCGACAAGGGCGGCTGTGCAACAACCACCAGGTCGCCGGTTCGCGTGACGTGCCGAAGGTGCATCGACACAGGCAGTTCGGCGTTGCGCCAGGTGCGCACGCCGCGGGTGTTGTGCAACGCGCGCTCCACGCTGATGAGATCGGCCGGCCGCTGCACGAACACATGGCCTACGCCGGCGCTGGCCGATACGGTGGCAGCCACACCGAGATTGCTGACGAGCGCGGCAAGATCCAGGTTGCGTTCAACGCGCGTCATGCCGTGGTCGGACACCAGCAGCAAGGTCAAGCGTGGCCAGAGTTGCCGCGCATCGATGCCTTTGAGTAGTTGCGCCAGTGCAGCGTCCTGTGTGCGCATTGCTTGCCGAACTGCGTCGCTGTCGGGCCCGTGATCGTGGCCGGCACCGTCTGCGCCGTGCCACCAACTCATGATCAGGCGCGGTGCTTTGGCCGGCGGCAGATCGAGCCAGGCCAGAATCTGCTGCACCTTGGTTGGCTCGTCGACGTGCGAATCAAAAGGCGCATGGCGATAACGCTGTCGCTGGCCACGCCAATCGGACTCCGAGCCCACCCAGAAGTAGGTCGCGCTGGGCACGCCCTGGCGTTGTGCGGTAATCCACAGTGGTTCGGCGTTCAGCCATGCGGCAGCGTCAGCGCCGGGTTCGAATGCGCCGCGTCGGCGATCGAAGAAGTTGTTGTCCGCGATGCCATGCTGTTCGGCCCAGGTACCCGTTGCGATGGCCGTGTGGCCGGGAAAGGTGGTTGACGGCCAGCCTGGGCGCAGACCCGCGGCGCGCATGCCGTCGCGCTGCATGCGCGCGAGCGCCGGAAGTTGTGCAGGCGTCTGACGATCGAGATAGTCGTGGCGCACGCCGTCCCAGGACAGCAGGATCACAATCGGTTGCAGGGCTGCCGGAGCGCGTGCCTGCGGGGCCGCGCCTGCGCCGGCAGCCGTGAGTTGGCACAGGACAATCGCCGTGCTGGCGAGCCACGCGCGTATGTGTACTCGCGCGCTGGGCTGCCGCGTCGCGCACTGGCGCTTGTTGCTCATGCTGCTGTTCGCCTCACGCGCCCGCACGCGTACGTGGTGTACGGTCGTCCCACTGCTTCGGCTACGCCGAATTCGAAGGAGCGCATTGTGGCCACAGAAATTCGTTATCTGCACGCGGACGAGCTCGATCAGTTCGGACGGCTGGGCGCCTACGTGTTCGGTGGCACGTTTGGCGATGGACCCGACAACCACATCACACGCAACAATCGCGCTGAGTGGACGCTCGGTGCGTTCGTCGACGGTCGGTTGGCAGCGAGCCATGCAGCGATCCCGTTCACGATGCGCGCCAACGGCAACGCAGTGCCGATGGGCGGTGTGACTGCGGTGGGTACGCAGCCCGAGTATCGCCGTCAGGGGCACCTTCGGCAGTTGACGCAACGCGCGTTCAGCGACCTGCGCGAACAGGGCCGCGCGGTCGCCATGCTGTGGGCCTCGCAGGCGGCCATCTACCAGCGCTACGGCTATGCACATGCCACGCTCTCGACCACGTATCGCGTCGACACGGTCGACATCGGCTTTCACGATCTGGATGAGGGCAGTTGTCGCGTCCAGCGCATGGACGGCGAAGCTGCATTCGAAGCGGCAAAGCAGCTTTACATCGACTTCGTCCACGACGGCACCTGCTATCTGCACCGTGCCAAGGTGTTCTGGTTGAACGGCGTGCTGGCGCAATCCGACGATGCTGGCCCTGCCCATGTGGCATTTGCCTACGACCCGGCTGGGCGCGCGGTGGGTTACCTGATCTACAACCTGCGTGGTGGCAGGACGCGCCATCCAACCCGCGGCCAGGCCATCTGGATCAAGGATTTCGTGTGGCTGACGATGGATGCTTATCGCAGCCTGTGGATGTGGCTGAAGCGTCACGACCTGGTTGGCTGCGTGCATTGGCCGCGCGCACCCCGCGACGATCCGGCGCGGGAGTTGTTCACGGAGCCGCGGCTGTTGAATGTTCAGGTCGGCGATGGCGCATGGCTGCGCGTTGTCGATGTGGTGGCTGCGCTCGCCGGCCGCGGCTACGACGTTGACGACGCAATCACCATCGACGTGGCGCCGGATGCCATGGCGCCGTGGAATGCTGGCCGCATGCAACTGCAGTGCGCACCGGACGGCGCGCGCGTCAGTGCGTCAGCTGGCAGCGGGGACCTGCGCCTCGGCGTGAAGGCGCTGGCCAGTTTGTACTGTGGTGCGCGTACGCCGCGCGAGTTGCACCGGTTCGGACTGCTTGAGGCTGACGACCAAGCGCTGGCGCGCGCGACGCGCATCTTCGCGACGCGTCGGGCGCCGCACTGCCCGGATAGTTTCTGATGGCGCCGCACGGTCCGAGCGAGCGGGCACCCCTGCGTCTGATTGGTCCAGGTGCGGAGTCCGTTTGCGGAACGGCCCACGGTGTTGCCGCCACCCTGGTGCTGCCATTCAGGTGATGCATGACGACCGGAGCCACATGCATTTGTGGCTGCGGCGGGGCCGAGATTAGCCTAGGCAGCTGGAAGACAATGGCACTGGAAGGATGGTTGCGCACATGAAGGAAGCTGCTTTCCAGTCGCGAGTTGTACGTGCGGAGTCGACAGGCCAGCACTACCTGTATCTCCTGGCGCCCGATGGCGATTGGCTGGGTGTTGCCGATGGGCGTCCAGCAACCCAGGGTTACGTGGATGACAACGCACTCTGGTCGCACAACGGCAATGAGTTTGTGCATGTCGTCACGCGGTTGCGCTTGAGTGGCTCTGCGCGCCCCGGCGGTCGTTTGCGCCATGCCGGTGCCGAGCTTGGTGTGGATGGTTCGCCTGTGGCCGATGGGCAGGGCGCAGTATTTGCCGCTGGTCATGGGCCCGAACGGCTGCCCAGCGAATACCTGCATTCGCTGCGTGAAAACGGCTGGGTAGCGTTGACCCACCTGCTTGCGCCCGACGTGGTGGATGGGCTGCAGAAGCTAGGCTGCGTGGACGACCATGAGTTGCGTACACCGCAGCGGGACGCACCGCAGGTCGTGCAGGACCCGGCACTGGCGCGCGCCACCGCTGAGCCGCTGACCGCGTGGCTGTGCCGGCAGTACATGGCTACCAACGACATCACACTGGGGCACCCGCCCTCGGTCAGCGCACTGACGCCCGACGACGGACAGCGGCCCGTGCAGGGTTGGCACACGGACTTTCCCTATCTTTGGGGTACTGGCGACCGCGTGCCCGTGCAGAACGGAGTGTTGACACTCGGCATGCAGCGCAACGTCTGCGTGTCTGACTTCCGCAAGGAGAATGGCGCCACGGTGTTCAAGCTCGGGACACATCGGCAACCGGCGGTGCCGCCACGTGCGTGGGGCATATCGAACGACACGTATCGCCCGGGCCACCGCGAGCAGTTCGGACTGCCCTACGGCGGCCCTGACACTGAAGTGATCGAAGCGCCCGCGGGCACCATCATTCTCTACGATGCACGCACCTGGCACCGGGCAGGGGTGAACCTGACTCAGCGCAAACGTGGCGCGATCGTGCAGGCCATCGTGCCCGGGTTCATCATGCCGTTCATGGACGTCAGCGCCACCTTCAAGGCCTACATCGAGAGCATGGTGCCCGCGCAATTGAGCGCGCGTGAACGCCGCGATCTTGAGAAGCTGATGTTGCATCGCATCTCGGGACCGGCAGGTTTGTTTGCGATTACCACCGACGCCGTACTGACAGAGCGCGTACGCGCGTTGCGCGCGCCCGCCCGCAGCAGCGCCTACTGAAGGTCGCAGCAGGCGCTGTCGTTTCGCGGCGGCCTGTAGATGCGGCTACATCTGAAAGCTTGAATTTGCCTTTGTGCGCTCGGCCGCCAACGGATGCATCACGCCGGCGCCGTCGGGCCAAACACCCGGCTCCGCTTTGACGTAACGCGCAAGGTGCTGGGCAAAGGCCGGCAGTTGCAACCACAGGTCGTGGGGAAGTGTCTTCCGGCAGCCGCGGCCCCCCACCCATGGCGCGCCGTATTCCACGTTCGGCATCGCACGAATTTCACGCGACACGTTCGGCGTAGCGCCGTGCCATGCGCGATTGTCACGGAACACGCCCGCACCTGCCTTGGCGCCGACGAGTGTTGAGAGGCGCATCCACTCGGGTTCATCCGCTTGCGCAGGCGGCGGCGCTGCACGCCCCTGGGTACCGGGGATCTGGCGGATCGGGCCGTTGTCGGCCGTGAGGTCGGACATCAGGAAGTTGATGGTCACGAGCGGCGGCGTGTGTTCGACGATGCGCTGTCGGCTGCGCCCGTCTGGCTCTGCGCTGCCCTCGTTGCATGTGATATCGAGTTCCATTGCCTGCGCCTGAGCGAGCCGCGCTGGCGGGATTGCAAATGACTCGTGTACGTCTGAATGCAGCGTCTGATACTCGATGGCACCGGGCAGGCACAGATCACCGCCGGCCCCGAGCACGGCGTAGTCGGTAGAGCCAAAGATGCGCTGCAGAATCGGCGTAGCTGTCGGCAGTGCCAGCATCGACGCCCAGACCGGGTCGTGCAGCAGCTGCCGAGAAGCTGACGCCGTGCCGTAGCTGTAGCGATGCGGCAACCGGTTTGTCTCGGTGACGTACTTGCGACCGTTCTGACCTGGGATCGCCAGAATCGCCTTGAGCACGCGTGCAGCGCCTTCACGGAAACGCGCCAGTTGATCAGCGTCGAGCATGTCGCGCACTACGACGAACCCGTCTCTGAAGAAGATTCGCGCGGCGCGCTCGAGCTCGTGCGGCGCGACGATCTCCAGGTCGCGAATGCCGTTGTGTGCACGCAGGTGCGCGCGGAGTTCGCATACCCGTGGATCGTCATAGACCCGGCGTTGCGGGGCGCGCGGATCGCTCGCGCTGAAGCCCGCAGTACGAACGTAGGGCAGGCCAGACGCATCGACGGACTCGTTTGAGGGTGTATTTGCACACCAGCCGACCGTGGTTTCGCCGTAGACCTGCAGATCGCCGAGTTCACTGCCCACACGCTGTTCCTTCTTCCTGTCTACTCATGGCTGTGCGCATAGCTTCGCGCCGCCGCCGCGCTGGCCGCAAGCATTTCGATCTCCCTGCAGACGACATCAAGCTGCAGCATGTTCGCGGGCGCGGTGTGACGCATCGAGCCGTCAGGAACAACTTGACGGATAGAGAAGGTCCGGCTGACGCTCGTCGTGTCAGGAAAAACCTGACGCAACAACTGCATCAGCCCTGCGCGCGGAGGAGCGAAGCATGGCAACGCGCGAGGCAAAATCCAGCAAGCCGCCGCTGTACTGCAGCTTCTGCCGAAAACCGAGTACGGATGCGCAGAAGCTCATCTCCGGTCCGGGCGTGTATATCTGCGACGCCTGTGTGCGGCTGCGTGTGAAGGTGTTGGCGGGCAAACCCATCCCCGCGTTGTCGGGCAGGGAAGCGTTGTCCGACGACGCACTGCTGTCCACGTTGCCAGCATCGAACGCGGTTGATGAGGACGTGCGCGGCGTACTGCAGTCACACGTGGACAGCCTGCGTGCGCGCGATGTGAGTTGGGCCCGCATCGGCGCGGCGCTCGGCATGTCGCGACAAGCGGCGTGGGAGCGATTCGCGTGACCGGGCTGCTCGGCGGCCGGGCGGAGCATGCGCAAGCAGCAGCATTTCGGACATGGTACGAACAGCGTGCCGCCATCCTTGCGCCGGCTACTCTGGCGCCCGTTGACGCAACTGCAGGCGCACGCGTCGAGGCGTTGCTCGATGCCATGGCGGATGCGCGTGTGATCGTGCTTGGAGAACTGAACCACTGGATTGCCGAGAAGACCCGGTTCCGCCTGTGGTGGTTGGAACGGCTGGCGGCACGGTTTTCGCTGGTGCTTGCGGAGGAGTTGGGTCACAGCGACGGCGTGCGCGTCAGTCGCTATCTGCGCAGCGGCGATGAAACCTGGCTTGATCGCGTGCCCACGTTCGGATGGCAGGGCGATGCGCGCAGTGATCGCGTGGACGAGCCGACCGGTGTGCTGCGTGAGTCATACGCGCGCTTTCCCACGCAGCGCGTCAAGCAGGCACAGCGTGGGTTCTATCGCGAGCTGTGCAGACTTGGGTTGCTGGCGTTTCATGGTCTGGATGTGAACGGTACGACGGGTGCCGGGTATGCAGATATCGCGGCGTCTGTCGCTGCGCAGGCAGGCTGCCGGAGTCGATCCAGTTCGACCTGCAGATGCTTGAGGACACGCTTCGGTATGCGGGTCTCGCATACCCAGCACCAGGCTATGAAGCGCTGGCGCCAGCACTCGCGCGGCGCGAAGACATGCTGAAGCGCGCCGCAGCGCGCCTGTTGGACCGGTTGCCGCAGGCCGCCAAGCTGGTGGTGATGGCCCACGCGCTGCATCTGGCGAAGGACGACGCAGCCTTGGGTGGCGCCACGCTGGCAAGTGGTCCGGGTGGCGGCATCGTGCGCTCGTTGGGCCACTATCTGGCCCGCGAGCGGGGGGAGAAGGTGTGCTCCATGTGGCTTGTCCATGGCGACGGTGAGGACTGCCAGCCTTTTCCAGAGTTGCCCAACCGACTGCACTATCCAGCGGACAGCCTCAACGGGCGCCTTGCGGCGTTTGGCTCCGCCTGTGTGCTGCCGATCCTGACACCGACTGTATATGCAGCGACTGGGCCCGCAGCGGATGGGGCACTGACGAACAGCATGGGCGTAGGTCACCTGTACAACCTGATCGCGCAGGTTGATCTGGCGAAACAGGCCTACGCGGTGTTTTTCCTGCCGGCAGTGACGCCGCTTCCACAGAGCGCAGACGCCTGAACGAGCTTTGCTGCAATCAGCTTCGCTTGCACGGTTCTCGATCGCGCGACGCGGTGGTAGCCTCGCGCTGCATCGATCGTCGCACCAGGAGGACACGCCCATGCTTGCAGTCCACTCACACCTGCTGGAGAAGCGCGGGTTCGCCTGAGCGCTGGTGCAGTGCGATTCACACGATGAGTCGCAGTCTTCTGGTGCTCCGATATTGACTCCACGACCAACAGCCCCCTGACGTCAGTCCAGGCGTGGCTTGTTGCGGCGGTCTTTCTCCAGCGTTAACGGAACCATCCGCTTGACCCTGCTGGAGAAATCCATTGGACCCACATTCGTTAGTTCGTCTTGGCTGGAGGCCATTCTTCCAGCAACAACTGAGTATTGAAGAGTACGAGCGCGCGCTCGTCGTGCGTGTAGCTGAAGTGCAACGCTCTGTACTGTTCGGCCTGTCCGAACAGGAGTACGAGCGTGTGCAGGTAGAACTGTCTGGCCACGAGCGCTGGTCGGAACGCGTCACCGTGGGCGACTGGGTGCTCGCAGATACCCAGGGTGATCAGCACTATCTGTTGCGTGTGCTCGATCGCGAGAACGGCATTGTCCGCAAGGCAGCGGGATCTGCAGTTGCCACGCAGTGGCTCAGCGCCAACCTGGACGCGGTCTTCATCGCCATGGCATGCGATCAGCAGTTCAGTGTGAATCGGCTGGAGCGCTATCTCGCCGTTGTCGTTGATGCAGGCATTACGCCGGTGTTCGTACTGACCAAAGCTGACTGTGTGGCCGACCCACAGGCGCTG
Source organism: Klebsiella pneumoniae (assembly GCA_945861675.1). GTDB lineage: Bacteria > Pseudomonadota > Gammaproteobacteria > Pseudomonadales > Azotimanducaceae > CAMAVY01. The sequence goes on from CAMAVY010000131.1 coordinate 10,946, forward strand.
TTGACGCAGTTGCCCGGAGGCTATGCGGCCCTGGCCATCGATACCCGGGACGCTGTGCAGTTGTCAGGGTTGGCACCCTATCTTCAGCGCGGCTGTACGGTGGCTGTCATCGGCATGTCCGGTGCCGGCAAGTCCACGCTGGTGAATACGCTGCTGGGCACGCAGGCACAACGCACGTCGGCCGTGCGCGACGACGATGGTCACGGCCGTCACACGACCACCAGCAGAAACCTGCTGGCGTTGCCAGACGGTGCCTGGATCATCGACACACCCGGGATGCGCGAACTGCAGCTTGCAGGCAGTGAAGAGAGCATCGCGCGGGTGTTTCCGGATGTTGATGCACTGGTACATGTCTGCCGGTTCGCCGACTGTCAGCACAGCAGCGAGCCCGGTTGTGCGGTGCGCGCCGCGTTGGACAGCGCTGCGCTTGACGATCGTCGCTGGCAGAGCTATCGCAAGCTGCAGCGCGAGCAGGCGTTTGCCGACCGCCAGCTGACCGCGCATCACGAACGGGTGGCTCAGCGTCGACAGTTCACGCGCCAGGTGAAACGCTCGGTGAACGCCAAGAAGAAGCTGCGCAACACGTCGTTTGATACGGACTGAGCACAGCCGGGTGTCAATCTGACATGTGCGCGCAGTCGCAAGCTGCGGCAGGGCATGGCAGCCTGCGCGAAATGCATGGCTGATCGCGTTGTCGTCGCGCTGAATCTGCGTGAGGATCGGGCGCGACTCGATGGAGACGACGCAGTGTCATTGCTCGAAGGTGTACTTGTGCTCGACGTTGCGTCGTACATCGCAGGTCCAGCCGCGACCACGGTGCTGGCGGACTTCGGCGCCGACGTCATCAAGATCGAACCGCTGGAGGGTGATCCCTATCGTCTCCTGGGCAGGAACGCTGGCCCGCATAATCCGTTCTGGGTGCAGGACGCGCGCAACAAGCGCAGCCTGGCGATCGACTTGAAACACGCACAAGGCCGCGCCGTGTTTGCGCAGCTGGTGCAGCGCGCTGATGTGCTGGTGACGAACTATCGCGATGCTGTGCTCGAGCGATTGCAGATGCGCTGGGAAGATCTGCAGCCGATCAATGCACGCCTGATCTACGCATCTTTGACAGGCTTCGGGCGCGACGGCCCGGATGCCGACCAGTCCGGATTCGATGTGACCGCTTGGTGGGCGCGCTCGGGGCTGATGGACTTCGTGCGCCGCAGCGGCGGTTTGCCGACAGGTTCAGCGCCGGGCATGGGTGACCATGCGACGGCCATGTCGATGGTCGCTGCCATCATGATGGGCTTGTACCGCCGTGATCGCACAGGCACAGGCAGCCACGTCACGACATCGCTGCTGGCCAACGGCGTGTGGGCACACGCCATGATGACTTCCGTGGCTTTGTGCGGTATGCCGGTGGGCTCCAAGGATGTACCCGTGCAACCCGGCAATGCCGTGTCGTTCTCCTATGAGACCCGCGATGGTCGCTGGTTGCACGTCAACATGATGAACGAGCCGAAGGAATGGGACGGCTTGCTTGCTGCACTCGACCTGCAGGCACTTGCTGACGACGCGCGCTTCGCGCGCATCCCGGAACGGCGCACCAACGCACCGGCGTTGGCGGCGATTCTTGCGTCGCGGTTCCGCGCGCTTGACCGCAGCGACGTCGAGCAACGCTTGCGCGTACATGGCGTCACGCATGGTTTCGCGATGCAGCTGCATGAAGTGGATCGCGACGTGCAGCTGAAGGCGGCCGATGTGTTGACGCCCGTTGCAGAACAACGTGATGGGCTTACTCACCTGGTGAACAGCCCCATCTGGATTGAGGGTCTAGACAAGATGCCGCCGCGCTACGCGCCGCGCATCGGTGAACACTCGCGTTCAATACTCGGCGAACTTGGCTATCAGGCGGCCGCCATCGAGTCGATGATTGCCGACGGCATCGTGCGCGAACCCGTCGCCGGTGAGCTCAACTGATCAATCGCCATTGGCCACGCATGGTGAGCACACAATTCACGGCCGATGCACAGGAGAAAACCCGATGTTTGGCTCGCAACTCGTCAACGAACAGGCTACCTGGGAGGACATTCTCGCGGTGCTGAAGGTGATGGAGGCGGGGCGCTGGCAAAGCGTGTACGCCTACGATCACTTCATCCCACCCTGGCACCGTACCGCCGAGGTGATGGACCACGAGCTGCATGACACGTTGGAGGGCTGGTCGTTGCTGGCCGCCGTCGCGGCGGTCACAAAGAAGCTGCGGCTCGGGATTCTTGTGTCGGGCAACACGTATCGTAATCCGGCGTTGACGGCGAAGATGGCGGCAACCATCGATGTCATTTCCCATGGCCGCGTGCTGCTGGGCATCGGCGCCGGCTGGAACATCCGCGAACACGAGGCTTATGGCTGGGCATTCCCGTCGCTGCGCGAGCGTTCGGATCGTCTCGAGGAAGCCTGCGCGCTGATTCGTCAGCTGTTCCGCGCCGAGGGCCGGGTTGACTTCAACGGCAAG
>CAMAVY010000132.1 GCA_945861675.1 Klebsiella pneumoniae
ATTTCGAGAAGGAGTTGTCGGCGGAGAGCCAGGTCCCGGTCTACAACGCGATGTTCAAGGGCAGCGCCGATCCGACGAAGTGGGACTGTGGCAACGATGCGCTGCGGTCCCGCTTTACCTTCACACCGCCCGATTCACCGGAGTCCACGAACAACACGGTGTACGGTGGCCGGACCTTCGCAAGCTGTCACCCCAACAACTTCAATGTGGTCGGCATCAATCGGCTGAACGGAGCGAGTACGGATATCAAAGGCATCGACATCGCCGGCGCCTGGATCTATCCGGACCTGTTCGGTGGTGATCTGGAAATCGGTGCGGATGCGTCCTACATGCTGCAGTACGAACGCAGTGCGGTTTCGTTGATCGGCACCAGCATTGTGACCGAGCCTGAGGTGGATCGTGCGGGCACGACCGAGCTGCTGTCGTCGTTCTTCTCGTTCCCCGAGTGGCGCACCAATGCGCACCTGAAGTACAGCAACGGCGACCACAACATCCGTTGGGACACGCGCTTCTACTCAGCAACAGAAGACAATAACCGGGCTGGCAAGCGTGGCGAAGGCCAGATGCTGCACGACCTGAGCTATCGCTGGGCGTCGTCCGAGTACAACGTGACGGTGACGGCAACGGTGGCCAACGTTCTCGACGACGAGCCGCCGTACTACCGCAGCCAGTTCAACTACGACTACGTGACCTACAGCCCGTTGGGTCGTACCTATGAAATCGGCCTCGAGTACAAGCTGGGCGAGGACGATTGAGGTAGCGCTGACACTCGGTTGGCAACCTGACAACGGAGCAACCGTGAGTTAGCAACGAAGGGGCAGCACCAGCAATTGGGCTGCCCCTTTTTTTCTTCGGACGCCACGCCCCCGCCGCGCGAGCACATGCATCTTCCCCGGGTCTGGTGGCCGTGTCTGCGAAAGGCCGACCTGCAGAACGCGTAACTGGGCCGTGCCTGCGTCGATCAGTTGCGTACGGTGCCGTTGTCGCCGCCGCCCACACCGGAACCGCGCTGGTAACGCCCGTTGCCGCGATTCCGTGTCAACTGGTCGAGTGTTCGCTGTGCCTCGGCCTGCGCCGCTGCCTCTTCCTCGTGGGTGCGACACACCCGTCGCGAAATGTAGGAACCCGTGACCTGCTCGCGGTGGCAGACCATCCCGTAGGGGTCTGGCGGGGTCTTGAAGGGATCGGGCTGTGCAGCCGTCGCGCAGGTGGCGCTTGCGACCTGCAATGCAGCGCAGAGGAAGAAACCAGACATTCGATTCAGTGAATCCATGGCTGCACTCGCACGCGTGTTGCGGGCAGAAAGGCTACTCCTATGCTCGCGTTGGCCGCCAGCGTCGCTGTTTGGAGGTGCATCGCCGTTTGGAGCTGCATCGCTGTTTGGAGGTGCAGCGCTGTTTGGACGCGCATAGCCGAAACGGGCGTTGATCAGTCACCTGTACGTTGCGTGCGCGCAGCCATTCCGAAATTGCATTGGACGTTCTTACACGGCGCGCGCCATTCTTCTGTGTCTGCTGAGCAACTTGCCGGGTGTGCCACGCGACCAAGGCGCTCGCCGCGCAAGCACGTTGCGCAATTTCAATTGCACGCTCGATAGGAATGCCAATGACCCACGACATCGTCATCCGCGGCGGCACCATTGTCGATGGCACGGGCCGCACGCCGTTCTCGGCGGACCTCGCCATCGACGACGGCACGATCACCGCCATCGGCGCCCACCTGAGCAGGGGCCGTGAGGAGATCGATGCAGAAGGGCACATCGTGTCGCCGGGCTTCGTCGATATTCACACCCACCTCGACGCGCAGATCGGTTGGGACCCATTGCTGACGCCGGTCAGCTGGCACGGTGTCACCACGGCATTGATGGGCAACTGCGGTGTGACCTTCGCGCCGTGCCGTCCGGCAGATCGCGAACTGCTTGCCGGCATGATGGAGACCGTGGAGAACATCCCACGCGAAGCAATTCTCGGCGGGCTGCCCTGGGACTGGGAAACCTACGGTGGCTATCTGGATGCGCTGGATCGCATGCAACCCGCATTGAACCTTGCCGGCATGGTCGGCCACTGCGCAGTGCGCTTCTATGTCATGGGCGAGCGTGCAGTAGACGAGCAGGCCAGCGATGCCGAGAAGCAGCAGATGGCCGACATCGTCGCGCGCTCCATCGACGATGGCGCCGTGGGCTTTTCGTCCAATCGCTTCCCCAATCACGTGTTGCCGGATGGTCGTTCCATTCCCGGTACCTTCGCGGACCACGATGAGCTGTTGCACATCGCCCGCGCGATTGCGCCGCGCAATGCGCTGATGCAGAACGTGATGGACTTCAGCCGCGCCGAGCTTGGCAATGACGTGTTGCTGCGCAAGCTGGCCGAGACAACAGGCGGGCGCATTCTGTTCAGCTATGGCGCCGGCGCCAACGACGATGCTGGGCGGCGGGCATCCGCCTTTCTCGACAGCCTGAACGAGCACGGGCGCGACATCACGGCATTGTCCATTCCGCGCGGCTCGGGTTTCGTGTTCGGGCTGCAATCCAGCCTGCCTGCCTACAATGTCTGGGGCCAGACGCACTTCTTCGGCCCGACCTGGAAGTGGCTGGCGCAGCTGGACTTCGATGGCCGCTGGCAGGCAGTGCAGGGCGACGACGTGTGCGTGCGGTTGGTGCAGGAAGCGAAGTTTCACAAGGCGGGCCAGCCGCGCGACGAGGGCAAGATCAGCTGGCTGCCCTACGCCTACTGGATGGGCGCGGCGGAGGCGCCGAACTACACCGACGATGCGTCGCGTAATCTGCCGCAGCTTGCACGCGAAGCCGGCGAACATTGGTCGGAGACGTTTCTGCGGCTGACGCGTGTCAGCCAGGGGCGCGGTTTGTTCACGTGGCGCATGTACAACCAGAACCTGCATGCCCTGGGCGAGCTGCTGCGCAATCCGAAAGTGATTCCCGGGTTGTCCGATGCGGGCGCACATGTGTCGCAGGTCATGGACTGCGGCGTGTCCACGTTCATCCTGTCGTACTGGGTGCGACAGGCGGGTCTGTACAGCCTGGCCGAAGGGGTGAAGCGATTGACCTCGGCACCGGCGCGGGTGATCGGTCTTGCGGATCGTGGCGTACTGGCCACCGGCATGCGCGCAGACATCAATGTGTTCGACCTCGCGCGCATTGGTGAGCGGCAACCGGAGCTGATGCACAACTTCCCAGGGGGAGCGCCGCACTTCGTGCAGCGCTCCACGGGATACCGCGCAACGCTGGTCAATGGCAAGGTGGCGGTGCGGGACGGTGAACATACGGGGCAGCGGGCCGGGCAGGTGCTGCGACACCGGGCATGAAGCGCGAACGAATTGCTCGGTGCGATTCGCGCACATCTGTTGGCGCCCATCCTTTGGCGCTGAGCTGTTGGCGCTGATGAGGGCACGATGTCGCGACGGACAGCAGGGCGAGTCGCAATGACTCGCAGTCATCAATACAGGCAGGCGCTGTGAGCACCCCAATCGAATTCACGCCCGAGCACATCGAGCAACACAGTCCGACCGAAGAACAGCTTTACCGCGCGTTCCTCAAAAGCGGTGAGCCATACCGCAGCATGATGCGGCCCAACACACACACTGCGGCGCGCCTGGGTTTCGCGCACGACCCGATATCGCTGCCAGCTGCAGGCCCCGCGCCCGGTCTGGACCTCGACGACGAGTCGCTCTACTACAACACCCAGGGTGCTGCGACCGAGTACTGGCACGGTGTCGATCTGCCGCAGCCGACCAAGGACATCCACCGGCTGCGCGCAGACCTCCAGACCTGGGGCTACTGCCTGATCGACGCGGCACTGTCGGCGGCGCAGCTTGCAGCCATGCGCACGCGGCTCGTCGATCAGGCGGCCGGCGAGCGCAAGGCCGGCGTTGCCTGCTGGACCGGCACTGCGCCGGCACCGGGCGAAGCGTTGCCGCGTGTGCAGTTCGTGCATTCACTGATCAACAAGGGCAAGCAGTTCATCCAGTGCGTGGAGCACGATCCGGAAGGCGTGCAGGCCGGTCCGCTCATCGAACAGCTGCTCAATGAAACGATGGGCCGCGACTTTCTGATGTCCTCATTTCTGGCGATCACGTCCTACCCATTCAACAACCCGCAAGGGCTGCATCTGGATCAATCGACCGCGCCATTTGTGGATCCGGTAGCGCCTTTCACGGTGAACACCATGTTCATCCTGGACGACACCACTGCACACAACGGCGGCACGCTGGTGGTGCCCGGATCACATCGTCTGCTTTCCGCGGCAGGTTCGGGTAATCCAGTAACCGCGCCGCTGCCCCCGGCCATCAACCTGCATGCGCCCGCAGGTACCGTGATGATGTTCGAAGGTCGCCTGCTGCATGGCACCGGCGTAAATCGCAGCAATGCCACGCGCACGATTCTCGTGATGAACAGCATCAAGCCCTTCATGCGGCAGCAGGAGATGCATCTGTTGTCGGCATTCCCTTCGATTCTCGCCAACGCTTCTGCAAAGCTGCTGTATCGGCTCGGTGCGCGCCCCACTGGACTGGGTGGCATCGAAGGCGCGTGGGGCGGTGAGTATCTGGTGCAGCAACGTCTGGCGCTGGAGCGCGGCGAGTATCTGCGCATTGGCGAGCTGTCTGCGGATTCGCCGCTTGCGTTGTTGCATGCGAACTATGGCTTTCGTCAATCGGAGGGCGCGCGTGCGCAGGCAGCGCATCAACCTGAGACGTTGCCGGAGGTCGGCGCGTACTTGGCCAGCAGCAGTGCGCCGGCACGCCCGGCATGGGTTCCACCCGACGGCCCGAAATTCCCCTCACGACGCAGGCAGCAATAGCATGGTGCCCATTTCAGCTGACTCTCACGTGGTAGAAAGTGCCGATGTGTTCGCGGGTCTTCCTGCGCGCTTCGGCGACGCTGCGCCGCGCGTCATGCATGCCGGGACGCTGGACGATGCCATCGTCATTCCAGCGAAAGGCCGCAGTGGTATCCGCAAACGCATGGGCTGGGCAGGGCTGCGCGTGCGCGATGGTGTGGCGATCGAACGCCGAAACGCCCACAAACCTGAAGTTGACGACCTCACCGACGATGTTGCGAGAGCGGCGCTCGCGCGCGGCTACGACGGCTTGCGTGCGGGCCTGCGCGACGGCGCGTTTCGCGGCGAGGATCAGGACATCGATGGTGTGGCCGCCGAGTTTCTATATCCCGGCTTCTTCGGGCTGTTTGCGTTCGAGAACACCGAACTGCTGGTGGCCTGCCAGAAAAACTACAACGACTGGCTGCACGACTACGCCAGTGCAGGCAAGGGCAGGTTGTTCGGTCTTGCTGCGTTGCCGGTGCAGGATCCGGCCGCGGCGGTGGCCGAACTGCGGCGTGTGCTTGCGCTGGGCTATCGCGGTGGATTGATTCCCTGCACGTCACCGGCAGACCGCCCGTATCACGATCTGGCCTACGAGCCGTTGTGGTCGTTGGCCGAGGAAGCGGGGTTTCCGTTGGCCATGCATGTGGGCACCAACAGCTACCTGCCGCCCGAGTTTCGTTCGCGTACGCCACACCCCGATGGCGTGTTCGACTATGCCAATGCACCTGCAGCGGTGCAGCGCACGCTGGTCGAGTTGATGTGTCGCGGTGTCGCCGCTCGACATCCGCGCCTGCAGTTCGTGGTGGCCGAGTTCAATGCAGGATGGATTGCGTTCTGGCTGGATCGGATCGATCAGGGGCTGCAGCGCGATGCCCGTTTTCGCGGCGAGGCGTTTACCGGCGAACGCCCGAGCGAAGTGTGGCAGCGGCAGTTCCACGCCACGCTCGAAGATGACCGGCCGGCGATTGCCACGCGCGCGCTGATCGGCGTTGATCGGATGATGTGGGGCTCGGACTATCCCCATGTCGACTCGACCTTCCCTTGCTCGTTGCAGGTGCTTGATGAGTTGTTCGCGGATGTACCGGCGCACGAGCGGGCGCGGATCACGCGTGACAACGTCATTCAGTTGTACGGCCTGCATGAGCAGTTCGCCTGAGGGTGAGGCATCGTATGTCGCTGTGCAGCTTCGGTGGTTTGTTCCGTTGAACGAGGAAGAGTGAATGTCGCAACTGGCAGCGGATACCCGAGCGCGCGAGCGCACACAGCAAACCATTCGCGCGCTGGGTCTTGAGGCGCATCTGCTTGAACTTGAATCTCAGGGCTACACCACGTTGCGCGGCGCGCTGACGCCGGAGCAGATCGAAGCTGCGAAGGCGGCCATCGTCGCCCGCGTCGAGCGCACGTCGGGCCACAAGGTGGATCTGCTCGGTGAGACGGGCGCAGCGTTCAAGGGTATGCAGTACATCCCATACCTGCTGTACGACGATGAACTGTTCGAAGGCATTCTCGTTGCGCCGAAGCCGTTGGCGCTGATCACGTGGCTGCTGGGAGAAAGCTGTCTGCTGTCCAGCATGGGCTGCCATTTCCGCGCTCCGGGTGGCGCGCCGCTCATGCTGCACTCGGACAATGGCAACGGCATGCCGCCACCGTTTCCAATGATTTCGATGACCGCCAACGTGAACTACGCGTTAACGCCCTACAGCCGCGAAGCCGGCGCACTGGGCATGGTGCCGGGCAGCCACAAGCTGCAGCGAGCGCCCACACCGCATGAGAACTTCAAGCCCGCCAACATGACGGGCGCCGAGTATCTTGCCAAGGCGCGTGCAGATGAGGACCTGGGCGCGGTGGACTGGCGCGATCCGCCGGGCATCGTCAGCATGGATCTTGAGCCCGGCGATGCAGTGATCTGGCATGGCAACACCTGGCACGGCGGCTTCCGGCGCGAGCTGCCGGGTGTGCGCATGAATCTCGCGGTGTACTTCTGTCGGCAGTTCATGCAGACGCAGGAGCGTCACGGTGACACCGTGCCAGGCGAGGTACTGCGCCGGCATGCCAACGATGAACGCTTCAAGGTGTTGCTGGGCGGCAAACAGCCCTATGGCTGGCATGAGCGCGGCCCTGATTATGCGTTGATGGCGCGTTCGCCGGTCGGGCAGTTCGATTGATGTGCTCCGCGCGAACTTCTTTTCCCTGCCATGGCACTGCATGGTTCCTACAATGTAATCAAATCGATCAACCGCCGGAGACAACATGGCCATCTACAACGCAAAAGCAGCGCTTCCTGGTGGCGAACCGGGACCTTGGGGCGAGGCGGTCAGCATTGCCTACGATCGTCGCGACGTCATGCTCTACGCCGTGGGCATCGGCAGCGAAGCGCTGCGCTTCACATTTGAAGGCGACGCTGGGTTTGCAGTGTTTCCTACCTTTCCCATTCGCTGGGGTGGCAGTGGCGCAAAGATCGATCCTGCGTTGATCCCACCATCGCCGGGGCCGCTGAACATCGATGCCGAGCGCTACATCGAGCAGTTGCGTCCGTTGCCGACCGCGGGAAGTGTGGTGGTGCGGTCGCGGCTGGTCGGTGCGCATCCACGTGGCAAGGGCAATGGCTTTGTCGAAACGGAAAGCACCGTCAGCGACGCAGACGGCAACCTGTACTTCCGTATGGTGAGTGGCTCGTTTCGGCGTGGCGTGGAGAAGCTCGGCGACATCGAACCCTTCGAAGGCAGCGGCAGCACCTATTCATCGCCGATCAGCGTGCCGGCGCGCGCACCGGACCTCGATGTCGGTGCGCACATTGCCAGCAACCAGGCGCATATCTATCGGCTGTCGGGTGACTACAACCCGCTGCACATCGATCCCGCCGCAGCCAAGTTTGGCGGCTTTGATCGGCCCATCCTGCATGGCCTGTGCACCTATGGGCATTGTGCGCAGTTGTTGCTGGGCGCGTTGTGCGGCAACGATCCGGCACGCTTCCGCAAATTGAAGGTGCGCTTCTCATCGCCGGTGTATCCGGAAGACCAGCTGCGCGTGCTGGCGTGGCACGACGGCCCCGGACGTGTGCTGTTCGAAGCGCGGGTCCGTGACAAGGTCGTTGTGTCGCACGCGTACTTCGAATACGCCTGACGATACGTACTGCGCGCTGCTTGTTCACAGCGTGCGTTGCCAACATCGATGGAGTTCAAGCGATGCCGACACCGGGTTCTGCAGATTGGCTGGCGCAGGTGACAGAGGAGATTCTGGAACCCACCCGCCCGATCATCGATCCGCACCATCACCTGTGGGCCACGGCGACGCGCTGGGGCGTGTACGTGATGAAGGATTTATGGTCGGACACGGGTAGCGGCCACAACATCGAGAAGACGGTGTTCATCGATTGCGGCGCAAGTTATCGAACCGATGGCCCTGAGCATCTTCGCCCGGTCGGGGAGACTGAATTCGTTGCCGCACTCGCGCAGGAAAGCGCGGCAGCGCAGGCGCTCGACCCTGCGAAGGCACGCATTGCCGGCATCGTGAGCCACGCCAACCTGATGCTGGGCGAACAACTCGAAGAAGTCCTGGCGGCCCATGAAGCAGCGGGGCAGGGGCTGTTCCGCGGCATCCGTCATGCGGGCCCCTACGACACAACGGGCGGGCTCATGAACCCGGGCTCGCGAGGTCCGTGTCCCTATTCGAAGGAGGATTTCCGCGCCGGCGTGCGCACCCTCGGTCGCCTGGGTTACACCTACGACACGTGGCACTTCCATCACCAGAACCGCGACTATCTTGCGCTGGCGCGGGCTGCGCCTGAAACAACCATGATCCTGGACCACTTCGGCACACCGCTTGGCGTCGGGCCGTACGCTGGGCGCCGTGACGAGATCCTTGCGCAGTGGAAGCAGGACATCGCCGAGATCGCGAAGTGCCCGAACGTCGTTGCGAAGCTTGGCGGCATGGCCATGCCGGACAACGGCTTCGGCTGGGACAGAAATCCGCGGCCTGCAACCTCCGACGAGTTCGCCGAGGCGCAGCGCTCGTACTACCTGCACACCATCGAGTGCTTTGGTCCCGAGCGCTGCATGTTTGAAAGCAACTTTCCGGTCGACAAGCTTTCGATTTCCTATCACGTGTTGTGGAATGGCCTGAAAAAGATCGTGGCAGATTTCAACGAAGTGGAAAAACACGCCATGTTCTATGGCACTGCTGCGCGCATCTATCGCGTTTGATTCGCAAGCGCCGCGGGTTTGTCGGGCGTCGCTTGCGTCCATTTCATCAGGGGGTAAACGAATGTCTGCACTTTCGAGTTCCCACGCCGAAGGCGTTGTCACGGCGCTCAGCCTCGAGCAGAAGCAGGCGCTGTATCGAGACGGTTACGTCATCATGCGCAATGCTGTGTCCGCTGCGCTGGTAGAAGCTGCGCGGGTGCGGATGCGCAGCGCGCAGAAAGGCGAAAGTCTGTCGGGCGACAAGGCGATGACCGATCTCATCAATGCGTCGTCGGTCACGCCGATCCTGAATGAGGTGATGGGGCAGTTCGATCCGCCCAGCGCCTGTCAGGTCGCCGTGACCAAAGTCAGCACGCCAAGCGAGCGCTTCTCACCGCCCGGCTATCGCGACTGCGACGTGCCGTACTACGGTGCGGCGCTGCACATGGACGGCAACATCACCATTGCATCGCCGCAGGTGCCGATGGAAGGCACGCCCGACGAGATCTATGCGCGGCACATGGCGTCTGGTCCGAGGGGCGATCTTGGCCGCAGCGCCGCAGTGATGGGCCACAACATGACGCCGTTGTTTCAGGACCCCGAGATGACGCTCGGGCTCGGCAGTTTCACGGCGTTCGTGTTCGTCAGTCTGAATGATCAGCTCGTGGAAGGCTGTGGTCAGACCGCGCTGGTGCCGGGTTCGCATCACGCCATCGAGAAGTTCTTCCGCTGGCAACGCAGCGTGAACAACCATGTCGGCCCGGAGGGACCCGGCTGGCCACGCCTGACCCACGACGTGCCGAATCGCTGCGGCATGCTGTACATACCCGAGGCCGTGCGCGAGGCGCTGACGGATGAGACGAGCGCGACAACGCCCGATGGCAAGCGCTGGCCGCGACCGATCTACGCAATGCTGAATGCGGGTGATGTGTGCATTGCGACCTATCACATCCTGCACTCAGCCACGCGCAACGAGCGTGGCACAGAGTCGCGCAAGAACATGATCTTCCGCATCCGCAACAAGAAGCGGCAGCCGAACAAGGTGCTCACCGGGCTCTCGGATCATCCCGACCGAGGTTGGCTGGGTGAGTTCCTGGAATACGAACCCGGCAACAATTCCTGGGAACGTTCGAAGGATGCGATGTGCAACATGTGGGACGAGTGGGAAGGCATGGCCGATGTCGTCGCAAGCATGCGTGCACATGCGTCGATCTAGACGGCGCATCGCAAACGAAGTCCGCCGTGCCTGATGGCTTCACTGTAAAGCTCGCGCGATCCGGGCGTTCGATCTACGTGTCCGGCACCAGCACCATTCTGTACGCGCTGCTCGAACACGGCATCGATGCGCCGTACTCCTGTGCTGCGGGACTTTGTGGGACGTGCGAGATCGATGTCCTGGCGGGTGTGCCTGACCATCGCGACTTCGTACTCGGCGAAGTCCAACGCGCCAGCGGCAAGCTGATCATGATCTGTTGCTCGCGGTCGCTCACAGCGGAGCTTGTATTGGATCTGTGATCGGGTGCACGGCGACATGAGCGCAACCAGTGCTCTGGTGCGCGATGGTCAGCTCAGCGCTGTGATCGATTTCGGTTGCCTTGCCGTAGGCGATCCTGCCTGCGACTTGGTGATCGCCTGGACTTTCCTGGCCGGAGCGGATGCAACCGCATTCCGTGAGCGCATGCAGATGGACGATGACACCTAGAACCACTTCCCGCGCCGTGCGAACCAGAGCAGCGTGGTCGTGATGAGCGCCGCAAGAACCCAGAACATTGCGTAACCGAAGGTCCACTGAAGTTCAGGCATGTACTGAAAGTTCATGCCGAACACGCCAGCGAGAAAACTCAGGGGCAGGAAGATCATGCTGAAAGCAGTCAATCGCTTGAGCAATTGACCTGTCCGGTGGCCCGTCATGCCGATGTACAGGTTCAGCGCCGAGACCAAGGCATCGCGTTGCTGCAGCAGTTCTGCGGACAGCCGCGCCATGCGTACGGCATTGCGGGCCACGAATGGCTGCGTCGTCGCAGAGATGAAGGTCGAGCTGCGGGTGGCCAGCTCTTCGAAGGTCTCTTCGGCGATCACACTGCACTGGCGCATTTCCAGCAGCCGCTGCATCAAGAGCGATGTCTCGCCGAACACACTGTCTTCGGCTTCGTCGCCGAACAGGCGCAGCTGCATGGCCTCGATGCGCGCGTCGATGCCATGCACACGCGCCTGGCAAACAGTGGTGTAGTGGTCGGACACTTCGAACAACAGAAATCCTGGCGACTGTGCGAACTGCTGAAAGTCGTCGCGCCAGGTCTGGCGCAGTTTGGCCAGCGTTTCGCTGCGACCGAATTCCAAGGTGATCATGGCGTGCTGCGAGAACAGTACGTTGAGCCCTGCGGGCGTGCTGCTGTCGATGCTGGGTTCGATCAATCCAAAGGCCAACCAGCTGTCGGCAATTTCCAGTTCACGCATGAGTTCGTCTGCGAACTGCTCGGGGTGGCCGCTGGTCAGTGCGGTGAGGTTGCGTTTCTCAAGTGCCTGCACATGGATTTCGAGCCAGCGAAACGTGTGTCCGGTATGGCCGTCCGTGATGGTGTCGGCAGCGTGCTCGGCCACCGTGCGTTCGCTGAAGTTCAGTTCCCAGAGCCGATTTGTCGGAGATGTTTGCAAAGCGGTGCTGCCTGATCTTGTAGTCGTGGATGCCGCGTCAGTCGCCTGCACCGCTCAGCCAACGGCGCCATTGCTCATGACTTCGGCGATTGCATCGTCGTCCATGCCCAGCACGTCCTGCAGTACCTCGAACGAGTGTTCACCCAGGCATGGGGCAGGGGCGAGCGGGCCACTGTCGTAACCGCTGATCCTGTACTGATGCCCCTCGTAGGCCACTTCGCCCATCTCCGGATGCTGCAGGCGGCGGAAGAAGTTGCGATGGGCCAGTTGTGGGTCCTGCATGTGATCGCTGGAACGCTGCACCATGCCCGCCGGCACGCCTGCGGCTTGCAGCAGATGCATCAGCTCGCGCGGTGCGTGGCGCGCACTGAACCCGGCCAGCTCGCGATCGATCAACGGCTGCGCGGCGCGCCGGCCAGCCAGTGTCTCCAGTGCAGATGCCATTGCCCATTCAGGTTCGCCAAGTGCTTTGCGCAGCGCGCGCCACTGTTGATCTGTTTCCACCGCGATGGCGCACCACTGGTCCACGCCTGCGCAGGGATACACATCATGGGGCGCCGCAGTGCTGGACTCATTGCCGGCACGCCGCGGGCTTATGTCTGTGCGCTGAACGTTCAGAAGCTCGGGCGCGAGAAAATGCAGCGACGACTCCATCTGCGCCTGGTCGATGAACTGTCCCTCGCCGGTACGTCGCCTGTGATCGAGTGCGGCCATCAAGGTGGTGGCAAGAAAGCGCGGCGCAATGGTGTCGGTGTAGGCATTGAAGGGGCCAGCGGGCGGGCGATCATCCCAACCGGTGATCTCGAAGAAGCCGCTGATGGCGGCGGCGTGATAGCCATAACCACTGAGGCGCGCCGCGGGCCCGGTCTGCCCAAGCAGGCATGTGCTGGCCACGATGATGCCGGGGTTCAACTTGCGCGCGACCTCGTAGCCAAGCCCCAGCGCGTCCATGGTGCCCGCAGTGAAGGAGTCCAGACAGATGTCTGCCCACTGCAGCAGCTTCTTTGCGATGGCAATGCCATCGGGATGCTTGAGGTTCAACTGCAACGAGCGCTTCGACGTGTTGAAGGCGCCAAAGAACTGGCAGCGATTCGGGCCGGGAATATCGTCCTTGAATGGGCCGACCATGCGCAGGCGATCGATGGGATTGTCGTTCTCGATGTGCACGACCAGCGCGCCGTGATCGGCGAAGGTCTTGGCCGTGATCGGGCCCACGCCGATCCAGGAGAAGTCGGCGAATTTGATGCCCGCGAAAGGCAGCGGCGCAGCCTGCGTGCGCGCCACGGGCGATGCTGTGTGCGTGCGGTTGCGCGCTGTCGCGCGAATGTCTGCCGCCAGTTCCGCATTGTGTTCGCCGACCTTCGGCGCGGGCCGTGTCCACGCAACGGATTTGCCCGCTGTGCGAAGGGAGGTGCGAATGAATGGCCCGGCGGTGCGCACTGCAGGTCCATTGGGCAGCTGCAGCGTGCGCCAGAAGTCGCGCACGCTGAGTTGCTCGAGTGCCAGGACGTCGGCCGCCGTGTTCACGGGCGCGATGGTTACGCGGCGGGCAAGCCCACCCGCAAACAATTCTGCTTTGGTCTTCGAGCGCGTGAATGCCGTGATGTGTTCACGCAATGTCAGCACCGGATACACCAGTTCACCCGCCGTGAGCATGCGCATCTCGTAGGTATCC
>CAMAVY010000133.1 GCA_945861675.1 Klebsiella pneumoniae
CACGCCAGTTGATTCAACCGCAATACCTGCCGCGCTTCCGCATCGTGGCGCTGTTGTGGAACTGCGTGTACCTGGTCATCGCGCCGGCGGTGGCCTACTGGTCGATCTATGCCCGCGAAGAAGTGGGCATGACGCCAGCAGAGGTCGGCGATGTGGTGATGTGGGCCTACATCGCGGGCGCATTCGGTCACCTGCTCGCGGGCCAGCTGGTCGACCGCATCGGTCGCAAGATCACCTGTGCGTTGTTCTACAGCATTGCCGCCATCTGCATCGTGGGGCTGTTCCAGACACACACGACCTTCGGGCAGTACTTCTGGCACATCTCCACGGTGTTCTTCTTCAACTGCGCCATTGGTGCAACACACGTGTATGCATCGGAGTTGTTCCCCACGCAGCTGCGCGCAACGGGTTACGGGTGGACAACAAACCTGTTCGGGCGCGTGACGGAAGTGTTCATTCCGTTGTTGATCGGGCTGCTCATTCCAGTGATGGGGATTTCCTGGGGCATCACCTGGGTCGCCATCGGGCCGATCATCGGTGCATTGCTGGTGCTGAAGTACGCGCCGGAAACGCGCGGGCTCACGCTGGAGCAGATACAGGAGAAGCTTGACAAGGAAGCGGCGCCGCCGGCCAAGACTGCAGCGGCCTGACAGTTGTCAGGCCGCTGCCTGCAAAGCCCTCACGCAACAACAGTCACTGCGTTCCGCCGAAAGCATCGCCTGCTTCCGGGCTATCGGGTATGGACGTACTGCTTTGTGTGAAGGACTGGGCGCCAAGCGAAGTCAGACCGCTGGCACTGCCATAGATCGTGTTCAGTTGGCCTGCGCCCACATGCGTCTCGAACTTCACACTGATGCAGAAGATCTGACTGCAGTCAGGCGTCGCAAGCCTGACAGCCGTTGTGACGTTCTCGCCGGGTGCACCAACGACGAGATCCGCATGCGCACTGCGACCAATGTTGCCGGCGCTCAGTGCGGCACCGAAGCGCTCGCCCACACGGGATAGCCCACCGACCGTGCCTTCAACGAAGTACTGATTGCCCGGGCCGTTGGTGAGTCCGAGTCCCGTGGCACCGCCGTAGACCACAGACACCGCGCCCGCCTCGTCGCCAGAAGACTGGTCGACATGATCACCCGGCTGACCAATGGCGAGGTCTGCGCGGCCATCACCGTTGAAGTCTGCGGCGGCGAGCGCGAGACCGAAGTTGTCGCCGCTCTCGCGAGGCTGATTCAACACGTTCTGCGTCCAGAAGCTCTGGAATGTCTGCGCGCCGCTGAAGACCGACACGGCGCCTTCATCGATGAAGCTGTTCAGCCCGCGGTCGTCGAAGGCTGCTCCCACCGCAAGGTCGGCGCGTCCATCACCGTTGAAATCAGCCATGGCAAGCGCCGAGCCAAATTTGTCGCCACTTTCAAAGGGTTCAGGATTTCCGGTGGCCTGAGTCAACGTCCTGCGCCCCGCAAGATCCAACACCGTGCGACCCGGGAAGCTCGCGTTCTGACTCGGGACTGCAAGTACGACAGCGACCGTACCGGCCTCGCTCACGACCTGACCGCTGGCGATGCTGATGTCCGCGAACGGCAGTCCGACGGCAAGATCATCGTCCCCATCAACGTCGACGTCGCCAACCGCCAGTGCAACTTTCACTTCGCCTGCCAGCGAGCCGTTCGTATTGTTGGTGAAGCGAAGCAACGTGCTGTCGAACGCTGAAATACCTGACGCAGGTCCGACGCCAAAATGACCGAACAGCACGACGACATCCGACACCCTGCCGCCGTTCACAAACGCGTTGCCCTCAAACACAAGGTCATCGACACCGTTGTGATCGAAGTCGCCCACATTCATCGCAATTGAGCCGCCCGCCACGCGAGTGCCACCTACACGGATGGTCGACAGCGCAGAAGGGTCGCCATCATCAATGTCCTGGCAACGGATGAGCCGGCTACCTGCACCAACGAGCCCGGTGGGGCTGCCATTGATGATCTGAATCGCATTGTCGCCGCGCACAGCGACTGCAAGATCATCGAAGCCATCACCGTTGAAGTCGCCGACAGCAATGCCCTCTCCGAACAAATCGTTGGCTTCCACGGCATCGGCAATATCCACAATGTCCTGATGCCACAGCTGGCTGGACGGCGTACCCACCTGCGCACCAACAAGTCCGTTGGCCGAGCTGCCGTAGATGACACTTACAGCACCTGCGCCAAGACGATTCGAGCCGCTGCTGACAATGGCTTCGTTGGGAACGCCAATGGCGACATCACCGATGCCATCTCCATTGAAGTCACCGATGGCGGCATGCGCTACCGGCGCCGCCAGCAGCAGCGCTGCGGTTACAAGCCGTGCCGTTACAAGACATGCCGTTACAAGACATGCGGGGCGACCTGACGGGTGTTTGAGATAAGTCATCGTGAAGGGTCCTTCTGTGCTGCGAATGTTGAGATCGCATCATCAGAAGGGCTTGTATTTGCAGCGTGTCGCCTGGGCAGGCGCAGTGTTTCAGTTGTATCAGGCCGCCCCTGGCCACATGACAGCCGTCACAACCCTGGGCATTTGCGCGAACGGCCGTCGCGCAGGAGGCGCGCGGAACTTACATACGTCGGACCTCAGGACACGCACACTGCGCTGCATTCCGAACCCGAATCCGCGCCCCAGGAGACCCACCATGCGAATGACACGAACCGCCACATTGTTGACCGTAGGCCTGCTTGCATTGCTGCCTGCACTCGGCGCCGCTGCCGCCCCGCGCACGGCAATCGTCGACAACAACTGCAAGAACGCACGTGCGCAAGTCATCGACTGAACCACGCAGAAGTGTGTGTCGAGAAAAGGCAAGCCCGTGACAGCGTGCCCGGTGGCCGGCGCTTCCGTCCCGGCACCGGCGCAGTCACTTCCCGGGCAAGCACTTCCCGTGCAGGCAATGCCCGCAGAGCCCATGGCGGCCCAGTCCGCAGCGCCAGAAGCGCATTAGGCCGACGCCGGATCTTCGGTGTGCGGCAAGCGCCGCCGCCGCTACATCCACACCATCGTGATCCACTCCGCCGCGAGCGCGGGCTTTGACTCACCTTCAATCTCCACAGTGACGTCCTGCAGAATCTGCATGCGGCCACCGTCCTGTGGCTCTACGCCCTTCACAACGAACCGGCCGCGGATGCGCTTGCCGCTCTTGACCGGCGCCATGAAGCGCACTTTGTTGTAGCCGTAGTTCACGCCCATCTTCGTGCCGGATACACCCGGCATGGCCTGATACGCCATCACCGGCACCATGGACAGCGTAAAGAGCCCGTGTGCGATGGTGCCGCCGAACGGCGTGGCCGCCGCCATTTCCGGATTCACATGCAGAAACATGTGGTCTTCTGTGACGTCGGCGAAGCGATTGATCTTCTCCTGATCCAACGTGAACCATTCCGACACGCCAATCTCTTTGCCGGTGTAGCTCTTCAGCTCATCGAGCGTCATCGAACGAACGGGACCTTGCATTTTCTTGTCTCCACGAAAACAGCGATTGATCAGAAGCAGCGCTATTGCTTGAGAACGAATGGGAAGAACGGTAGTCGCGCGCCGCCTATAACGCGCCGATTCCCCAGCGAATACCCCGGCGCAGCAGCTCATAGAACTCCGGCACTTCCCACGCGACTCGATCGACTGGACACACAGGCATGAACGGACGCATGTCGTACTTGCCGCGGCAGTGCCCGAGTGTCAGGTACAGCACCTCGCCGCGACCCACCGGGTGCGTGTACATGACCGGGTGCGGTCCCGGCCGGTCGATGGTCTGCACCACATAGCCCGTCGATGGCGCGTCGTAGCCAGCCTCCAGCAGCGTGGTGTGGTCCCCGAGCATTTCGCAGTAGTAGGGTTCATCGACGATGTCGAAACTGCGCATGCCATTCACCAGCGGATGCTCAGGCGCCTTCACCGTCACGTGCAGGTTCTGGTTGGCCGGGTGCGAAATGAAGCGGCTGCCCAGCAGTTCCATGAGCAGTGGCGCCAGGTTCGGTGTGCTTGCCTTGCCGGGTACGCGAACAGCGCCTGATTGCACGGCGGCGCCCACGAATTCGATGATGGCGTTGGTCGCATGCAACGCGAACCAACGCCCCCCACCTTCGAGGAACCGTTTCAGCGACTCCTGCTCGGCCAATGTCGGCCGCACGTCGCAGGTATAGGTGATCAACAGCTTGGACGCACAGATGGCGTCCTGCTGCGAATAGTCCTCACCAACGCGCGTGACTACGTCGGGCTGCTCGCCCAACAGCTTCAGCAGTTCTACACGCGCAAAATCTGTGTCGTGAAAGCGCGCATTGCACAACAGGTACACCGCGACAGGTTCGTTCGCACTCATCACCGTTGGCCCCCGCACGCGGATTCATTCGGAACACTGGCCCCGGAATATACGGTTGGCACCTGGACCAGACAACACAAACCACGCGCTGATTCCGCACGTGATACACAGCGCAAATGAACAACGCTCAGGGGCCATGGTACGAACACCAGCGGCTTCACACTTGCGCGATGCTGGCTTTCAGCAATCCAGCAGCGCGCAATTTCAGCCTTCGACAATCGCAGCCATACACAACTCATGCATACACAAATCACCGGGGTGGGCACACAACATGGCGAAGATCGAACAGGAATTTCTTGCGCGCGAAAACCCAACGAAGCGCGATTTCCAGGCACGGCCCTTCATGCCACGCGGGCCTGCGCCGGACCTTGGCCTGGAACGCATTGATGGCGCGCGTTTCTACACGCCCGAGTTCATGCAACAGGAATGGGAGCACGTCTGGACCAAGACCTGGCAGATCGCGTGTCGCGTTTCCGAGCTGCCCGACCCGGGTTCGTTTTACGTGCACGAACTGGGCAAGGAGTCGTTCCTGTTCGTGCGCGGCGAAGACGAGGTGATTCGCGGCTTCTACAACCTGTGCCAGCACCGTGGCAATCGCCTGTGTCAGGCCGAGCAAGGCCAGCTCGCGCACTTCACCTGCCCCTTCCATGGCTGGCAGTGGAACACCGACGGCACACTCAAGCGCGTGGCCGACCCGCAGTTCTTCAAGCAGTTTGCCGGCGGCGTGCCCGCTGATGAACTCGGCTTGACGCAAGTGCGCGTAGACACCTGGGGCGGCTGGCTATGGTTCAACATGAACTGCAACGCGGTTGCACTGCAGACCTATCTCGCTGAGCCCGGAGCACATCTTGAGACCTACGAGTTCGAACACTTCGACCTCATCGACTACCAGACCTTTGAATGGAACGGCAATTGGAAGCACGCAGTCGATGCGTTCAATGAGAGCTACCACTTCGCCGAACTGCATCCAGACATGATCGCGTTCGGCGAAGGGCACGACATTCCCATCGAACTCCTGGGCATTCACAGCCGAATGCTGAACTTCAATTCAACTGTCAGCGAGGTCGTTGCCGATCGCGTCAGCATGACGCCGCTGCGCGCAGACATCATGCTGCGTGGCAGCGAGCTGAATGAACAGACCTATCGGGGCGCCGCGAAGGACGTGCACTTGAAGCTGCTGGAGATCCGGCGTGCACGCGAAAACGACACACATCTGGCGTACAAGCGCATGAACGACGAGCAACTGGTGCACCAGTACCACTACACGTTCTTTCCGAACGCAACCTTCACGCAGACGCCCGGTGCGGGCTTCGTGTTCCGCTATCGACCGCACGCCAGCGATCCGAATCGCTGCTACTACGACTTCTTCATTCTGGTGCGCCAGAAGCCGGGTTCGCCCAAACGCACCTACGAGCACAAGGTGCATCCACACGCCGCGCTGCACGACTACGCCGAAGCATTTGCGGGCACATTCCACCCGTTGTTCGCCAACGTGCTGGCCCAGGATGGCTCGAACATGGAGACCATGCAGGCCGGCGTGAAGTCCGACGCTTTCAAGGGCATGTTGCTGTCGGAGCAGGAGTTGCGGCTACGGCACTTCCATCAGACCATCGACAGATTCATAGCCGGCGAACTGCATGCCAACGCGGTGCCCGCACAACACTCAGGAGGCTGATCGTGAACAGCAAGTGGATGCTCAAGTCGCGCCCCGTCGCCAAGGTCGAGGCCAGTCATTTCGAACTGGTGCAGGAGGCGATACCCACACCGGGTGCAGGCGAGATGCTCATCGAGGTGCAGCACCTCGTGGTCACGCCGCCATTGCGTATGTCGCTGACGTCGGGCGGCATCTCCGGCAAACCACTGCCACTCGGCGCGACCGTACGCGGCACCGGTCTCGGACGCGTGGTTGAGTCCAACAATCCCGCGTTTGCGCCCGACGATCTGGTGCTGGGCGCTATAGGCTGGCAGCGCTATGTGGTGTCGGATGGCGTGCGCAAAGTCCCCGTGCAGAAAGTCACACCGCGCCACGGCCTGTCGTCCACCACGTTGCTGCACGTCATGGGCGCAAGCGGCGCCACCGCGTACTTCGGCATGTACGAGTACTGCCGCCCACGCTTTGGCGACACGCTGGTTGTGTCGGCCGCAGCCGGCACCGTGGGTGCCGTCATGTGTCAGCTCGGCAAGCAGAACGGGCTGCGCGTCATCGGCATTGCCGGTGGCGCAAGAAAGTGTGCGTGGCTGACCGGAGAACTGCGGTGCGACGGTGCAATCGACTACAAGTCGGAAGACGTCGCCGCGCGGTTGCGCGCACTGTGCCCGCGCGGCATCGACATCTACTTCGACAACGTGGGCGGCGAAATACTGGACGCGGCCCTGGGCCAGATCGCGCAAGGCGCACGCGTCGTGCTGTGCGGCGGCACATCGCAGTATGAACACGACAACGACTGGTACGGCCCCAGGAACTACTTCAGCCTGGTCTACAAGCAGGCGGAAATGGCCGGCTTCTATATCTACAACTTCGCCAACAGATTCGAAGAGGCTTACTCGCGACTTGGCCCGGCATTCGCCGATGGCAGCTTGAAGTACGCGGAAGACGTGCTCGACGGCCTCGAGCAGGCGCCTGCCGCACTGGCGCGCGTGCTGGCCGGCGAGAACTTCGGCACGCAGCTGGTGCGCGTGAGCCGCTGATCACGGCAAGGCGCACCGCCACAGATGTTCAGACTACGACAGAGATTTTCGGCAGCCCGCCATGCTGGTCATAGGACGGGACTACATCTCGCTTGTGGCGCAAATGCGTACTCGATTTGCAACGCCACAATCGATCGCAATGCCGCGCCATATCGTTCACCTATTTCGCACAGTGCAGCGTCCAGTTGACGCGCGGGCTTAACCCGAGACCGAATCGTGTAGCGCCAATCGTCGCGGGCGGCTTCCGGTGTTCCGTCTGTCAGCAATCGCAACCCACTGCTGGTGCGCACCGCCGCTACGTGCGCGCCAGCGCGGCCAAGTCCAAGCGCAATCGCGTGCGATCTGTATGTGCGCGACCATGCATCGGCAGCAAATGCCAAGGCAACGTCATCCACGCCATCGTGCACAACCATCACAACGCGTTCGTCCCGCCAGAAAGCAATTGCGTTGATTGCAATGGTCCAGACCGCGCGCGCGTTGAGCGCAAAAGCCGCACTGTCATGTTCAACGCCCCAAGCATCAAGGCCAAGTTCGGTGGCCAGCGCAACAGCACGCGTGCGCCCACCCATGGCGTCCACCATCGCCAACGCCACCGGCAACGAGGCCGTGACACCGGTGGTGGTTGCTACACCGCGTTCCGCCACGTAACGCTGATTGGCCACATACACGGACGACGGTTGGGCCTTCAACAGGTCAGCGCGATCGAACCAATGCCCCGTGATGTGCCTGCCGTTGAGCAATCCGGCTTCGGCCAGCACCCGCGCGCCTGAGCACACAGCCACGATCACCGCGCCTTTGTTCACCTGCTGGCGAATCCACGCCACGATGACCGGGTCATCTGCGCGATGCATTGCCGGCACCACGACATAGTCGGCGCCCGATGGATACCGCGTATCGAAACTCGCAAGATCGTTCGCCACATCGATCGCCAGCGCCGGCATCAGCGTCACACGGCCTCGCTGTGGTGCAACGGCCTCGACTGTCGCCACATCCGCACGTTTGAGCACGGCGTACGGGACCAGGAAGTCAGTAGTTTCAGTGCCCTCGTTCAACGCGAGTACGGCAACGACCGGGCGGGTTGCCGCTGTGGCACCGGACTCGACCGGCGGCGCGCGCCGGATGTTCCTGATGAATGTTTCGTAACGGGCCGCAGCAGACGGGGCGGATGGTTGCGCGTGCCCGGCCCATCCGTAGTGCGTCCCAACGAGCAACCCGAAGATGAGTAGAAGCGGGGCCGACACCCGCAGACCGGCACGATAACGTCTGCTTCCATCTGGCTGATACATGTGGGCGACGCTGCGGCGAATGAGTCCGCAGCCTCGTCCGTCAGCAATTCCAACGCAATGACAGTCAGCCCGCGTTTTCTGCCAGTGCGGCCGCAGCCGCACTGGTCACAGACTGTTGTGCGCGATCCAGGGCAGTGATTGGCCCCATCGCCCGATGCACTTACCGCGGTGCGAACCGCTGACCACCGTCCACACGAATGGTGCCGCCGTTCATCATCGGGTTCTCGAAGATGGCGATGGCCTGGATGGCGTACTCGTTCGGGCGGCCCATGCGGCGCGGGAATGCAGCATCTTTCGTCAGCTGTGCGCCTGCTGCTTCAGGAATGCCTTTCGTCAGCCCGGTGTCGAACAAGCTTGGCGCAATGGTGTTCACACGGATGCCAAGGTTGCCCAGGTCGCGCGCCATCGTCAGCGTCATGGCCGCAATGCCGCCCTTCGCTGCGGTGTAGGCCACCTGCCCGATCTGACCTTCGAACGCCGCGATCGATGCCGTGTTGATCATCACGCCGCGCTCGCCATCTTCGTTCGGCGCGTTGCTGGCCATGTGTTTGGCCGCAACACGATTGACGTTGAACGAGGCCACCAGGTTCAAGTCGATGATGCGACGGAAGTCGTCCAGCGAGTGCATCTCGCCTTCCTTCGACAAGGTGCGCTTTGCCACACCGCCACCTGCCGTGTTCACCGTGAACTGCACGCTACCCAGTACGGCCACGGCCGCGTCGATTGCCTTCTCTGTGGCTTCATAGTCCATCACGTTGACCGGGTGGAACGTGCCGCCCAGTCGCTGCGCTACTTCTGCGCCCGCAGAACGCTCGAGATCCAGGATGGCAACCTTGCCGCCGCGTTTGACGAATGCCTCCGCTGTGGCCAGGCACATGCCCGATGCGCCACCGACGAAAATGCCCTTGCTGCCTTCAATTTGCATATCGATTCCCCCAACAGATTGAGTGTGGTGTAGCGAACGGGTCTCAGAGCGAGCTGAAGCCTTTACCCTCAGCGACGAGACGCTCGAGCAACGGTGCCGGCTTCCAGGCATCGCCGTACTCGGCATTGAACTTCCTGATGTCGGCAAGCACGTTGGCGAGGCCCTGCTTCTCTGCCCAGAACATCGGTCCACCTGTGACTTCCGGGAAGCCGTAGCCATTCAGATAGGTGATGTCGATGTCGCTGGCGCGAATCGCGATCTTCTCTGCCAGCACTTTGCAGGCTTCGTTGACCATGGCGTACAGGCAGCGCTTGAGCACTTCGTCGTCGTCGATCGGACGACGTGTGATGCCGACTTCCGCCGACACCTGTTCGACCATGGCAATGACCTCAGGGTCGGGTGTGCCTGCTCGGCTGCTGCCGCCGTAGATATAGAAGCCTCGACCATTCTTCTGGCCGAAGCGCTCAAGCTCGCACAGCTTCTCGGCCACGCGCGCCGTAATCGGCACATCTTCCGGCTTCATGCCGGACAACTTGCGCGCGCGCCAACCGAGGTCCAGACCCACCAGATCGTTCATCTGGAACGGGCCCATGGGCATGCCGAACTTACCGATGACGTTGTCGACCTGGTACGGCGTTGCGCCCTGCAGAATGATCTCGCCCGCTTGTCGTGTGTATGCGCCCAGGATGCGGTTGCCGATGAAGCCCGGCGCATTGCCGGACAGCACAGCAATCTTGCGCAGCGTCTTGCCCAGTTGCATGGAAGTCGCGATGGTCTCGGCGCTCGTGTCCTTGCCGCGCACCACTTCAAGCAGACGCATGATGTTGGCCGGCGAGAAGAAGTGCAGACCCACCACATCCTGCGGCCGGGTCGTCGCTGACGCGATGCGGTCGATGTCCAGGCCCGATGTATTCGACGCCAGGATGGCGCCGGCCTTCATCACCTGTTCGAGTTTCTTGAACACCTCGACCTTCACGTCGATGTTCTCGTACACCGCTTCGATGACCACATCGGCACTGCCGATGCCCGTGTACTCAAGCGTTGTGCTGAACAAACCCATGCGCGTTTCCAGGTCCGCAGCGCTCATGCGACCGCGTTCCACCATGCGCTCGTAGTTCTTGCGGATCACGCCCATGCCGCGGTCCAGCGCAGCCTGTTCCATCTCCAGCACCGTGACGGGAATGCCGGCATTGGCGAAGCACATGGCGATGCCGCCGCCCATCGTGCCGCAGCCGATCACAGCGGCAGACTTGATGGCTTTGGCTTGGGTGTCTTTCGGCAGCCCCGGAATCTTTGCGCACTCGCGCTCGGCAAAGAACACGTGAATCAGTGCTTCACGCTGCGGATGCGTCAGACATTGCGCGAAGCACTCACGCTCCGCCTTCATGCCCGCTTCGAAGTCGCCTTCGTTCACGGCAGCTTCCACGCAGCGGATGATCATCTCCGGCGCAAACCGACCGCGCATCGTGCTGGCGGCCTTCTTGCGCGCATCTGCAAACAATTGCGCATTGCCGCGATCGGCATTCACCATGGCCGTTTCGTTGCGGATCTTGCGCAGCTTCGAGCCATTACTCACGACCGTGTTCGCAAAGGCAACGGCGCCATCGACGATGTCGCCGGCAATGACTTCATCAACGATGCCGAGCTCTTTTGCCTGCGGCGCAAGCACCGGGTCGCCCGAGAGAATGAAGTCCAGCGCTTTCTGTGCGCCGACCAGACGCGGCAGGCGCTGCGTGCCGCCGGCACCGGGCAGCAGACCGAGCTTCACTTCCGGCAAGCCAACCGGTGCGCTTGGCGATGCCACGCGATAGTCGCAGCACAGCGCCACTTCGAGGCCACCGCCAAACGCTGTGCCATTGATGGCCGCCACCACAGGCTTGGTGCTGTTTTCCATCAAGGTGATGGCTTCATGCAGACCCACGCCTTCGCTCGCCGCAGCGCCGAATTCGGAAATGTCTGCGCCGGCGATGAATGCACGCCCCGCACCGGTCACCACGATGGCCTTGATGGCCGGATCAGCCAGCGCTCTGGTCATGCCATCGAACAAGCCCTGGCGCACGCCACCCGACAACGGGTTCACGGGTGGGTTGTCGATGGTCATTACAGCCACCTGGCCGCGCGTTGTGTAGTGGACGGTGCCTTTCAATGCCATTTGTCAGTTCTCCGACGGTCGTTTAACGAGGCCGGCAGGATACCGGCACGGCGCGTGCGCGGCACCTGACAACAGGCTGCGGGCACGCATTCTTGTTGTGTATTCGTGTTGCCCTGCCTAATGGCCCGGGCTGGCGTGAATCAGAACGCCAACGATCGGCCAGAAACAGACCAGATTGCGCGAGCGCGGCTGCCGCATCAGGCACAACACCGAGCGATGCGATCGGCCTATCGATGCGATTGCAACAAACGATTGGGCGGCGATCTCGACGCTGCCTAGAGTGCCCGCACATCCATCGCAACGAGCGCGCGCACATGCCCAGTCAGCCCAGATCCAGTCAGGCCAAGTCCGGTCCAGCTAAGTCCGGTCCAGCCAAGTCCAGTCGAGCAAAGTCCAGCAGGTCGACACGCAGCCCGACGCCGAGCATCAACGTCCGCATCAACATCGGCATCAGCGACGCCGATCGCGCCAGCATCAGCGAGGGCCTGTCGCACCTGCTGGCCGACACCTACACGCTGTACCTGACCACGCACAACTTTCACTGGAACGTGACCGGGCCGATGTTCAACACCCTGCACACAATGTTCATGACGCAGTACACCGAACTGTGGACAGCGGTGGACCCCATCGCAGAACGCATCCGCGCTCTGGGTCATCCGGCGCCGGGCTCGTACACGCAGTTCAGCGCGTTGAGTTCCATTGCCGATGCGCCGGCCGCACCGCCCAAGGCGCTTGCGATGGTGCGCATCCTGGTCGAGGGCCATGAGGCCGTCGCGCGCACTGCACGCAGCATCTTCGATTCGGTAGAGCGCGCGCGCGATGAACCCAGCGCCGATCTGCTCACGCAACGCATCGACATTCACGAGAAGACGGCGTGGATGCTGCGCAGTCTGCTCGAGGAGTGAAGAACGCGTGCTGCAAGGAGGCAGTTCACCACTACCAATCCGTCAGCCCGGACAAGGCGAGCCGTTGTAGTTCCAGCGGTCGATGCGATCCAGAAAGTCGACGAAGTCGAACGGGAACGCCGGTGCCAGCTGCGTGCCGAACGGCGCCTCTGCATCATCTATTGCCCAGTGCAGGCGCAGGTCGCCATGGAAATGCAACCGACGCTGGTCCACCGTCGGCAGATTCTCCTTTGTCCGCACGCAGCGCTGCGTGTCATCCATCTCGCCCCAGTTTACGTTCAGGGTCTGAAACGGCACTCGCCACTGCGTTTCGTGCCAGCTCTCGCCCAACGGATGCACTGCGTAGATTGAATGGCACGACCCATTGGCGCAGGTCATTACATGTCCGCCTTCAACGAACAGGCTGGGAATGAGATCCACCTGGACGTTTCCGTGATGGGGATGCTGGGCCAGCCCCAACTGTGTTTCAAAGGCATGGCAGCTCTTGCAGCGGTCGCTCGAATAGGTCGGATTGATGGCGTATTCGAAGTAGCTCTGAGCGCCATGTGCGTTGGCCAGCAGCTCGACCTTCTTTGACGCAAACAGCGCCTGCTTGGTACTGACAGTGATCGGGTTGCCGTTTCCGTCGATGCCGATGATCTGCGGCGGATCGAGCGGACTCTGTTTCTTGATGCGGACCCGCAGCTCCCAGGGAAAACCAATCTCATTGATTGCCACTGCGCCCGCCCGCCCGGCGGTCGTCAGCACCACAGTCATGCAGGCCGTACCGCTTGGGCAGCTGGCACTCGGCGTGTGATGGGCAAAAGCCCATGCTCCTTGCGTTGCTGACGGATTTTCGAAGTAGCCGACTGGCGGACCCACATGCGCGGTCTTGCCATTCAGTTGCAGATCGAAGGTATAGCTCTGCTGTTGGGCAACGATTGCGTCGACTTCGCTCAGCGACAGATTCGGAAAGCTGAACGTGAAGTAGATGTTGCGTGGAACCAGGTCCCAGGGCAGCGGGAATTCGCACGTGCTGCTGCCCTCGCATACGGTC